>NZ_VCCF02000001.1:3454066-3761222 GCF_005938045.2 Pseudomonas sp. KBS0710
ATGCCTGGTCGTCGTCACCGCCGGTGAATGTGCAGGCTACCTGGTGTTGACTGATGAGTTTTTCAGCTACGACTTTGTTGCGCTGGTGGTCGTGTCACCGATACATCAACGCCAGGGTCTGGCGCTGCAATTATTGGCGGGCGCAGAAGCGTTATGCAAAACGCCCAAGTTGTTTGCCTCAACCAATGCCTCCAACCGGGCGTCCCAAGCCATGCTTGCCAGGGCCGGTTTTATACCCAGCGGGCGAATCGAGAACCTTGATGAGCATGATCCTGAGCTTGTCTATGTAAAGTTCGTGCGTTAATCGGGAGGATTTCCTTTGTCCACATTCACGTTGACTTCGCGTATTTACCACACGCCCCGCCATACCACGCAGTACCTGGAGTCGGGCCCGGCCGATGGGCCGTTGATGATATTCCTGCACGGCTGGCCCGAGCTCAGCCTGATCTGGCGCGCGCAAATCGAGGCATTCGCCGCCCAAGGCTGGCACTGCGTCGCACCCGACATGCGCGGCTATGGCGGTTCCTCTGCGCCGTCCGACACCAACGCCTATACCCTTGAAAACATCGTGGCCGACATGGCCGAGTTGCATGACCATCTCGGTGGAGCGCCCGCCATTTGGGTGGGCCACGATTGGGGCAGCGTGGTGGCGGGTGAACTGGCCGCCCATCAACCGCAGCGCAGCCGCGGCGTGGTGCTGGTGTCGGTGCCCTACTTCCCGAGCACCAACGCACTGCCCACGCTCGTGCCGCTGGTGGACCGCACGCTCTATCCGGCAAACCAGTACCCAGACGGTCAATGGGACTACTACCGCTACTACAACACGCACTTTGCGAGTGCTGTCGCTGATCTTGATGCGGATAAAGCCGCATCGCTGGCGTCGATTTATCGACGCGGTGATCCGGCGAATATCAGCAAGGTGGCATCAAACGCCGAAGTCACCCGCAAAGGCGGGCGGTTTGGCGAGGCGCATCGGGCGCCACCCACCCAACCCGACCCGGCGCTGTGGCCACAGGCGGACTTCGCGGCACTGGTACGCAGTTTCGAGGCGCATGGTTTCCGCGCGCCCTGCGCGTGGTACCTGAACGACGCTGCCAACATCGATTACGCCCACCGCGCGCCCAATGGCGGCCGCCTGTCGTTGCCGGTACTGTTTGTGAACGGCGATTACGACCCGATGAACACCATCAAGGGCAATCGGTTGGGCGATCCCATGCGTGCAGCTTGCGCAGACCTCAGCATAACCAGCTTATCCGGCGGGCATTGGTTGCCGGTGGAGTGCAAGACGGGACTGGTTGAGGTCATAAATACCTGGCTGCAAAGTAGAAACTTTAGCGGACAGCCAGGCTAGTGGCCGCCTCAATTCACCGAGACCAGTTTGAGCCCAATCACGCCTGCCAGGATCACCGCGATACAGAGTATCCGCGGCATCAACGTCGAGTCGCCCAGCAAGGCCATGCCGACATTTGAAAGGGTTCGCCGGGCCTCGAAACCCGGCGAGAGCGTATGGGATCAAGCTTTTTCGGCGGCTGCCGGTTTCGAGCGGAATGCCACGCCGAGTCGGTTGAAGGCGTTCATCAAGCTGATGGCGTAGGTGAGATCGGCCAATTCCTTTTCGCTGAACTCAGCGGCAGCGGCCGCATAGACGGCGTCGGGAACGCCGGTTTCGGCAACCCGCGTGACACTTTCCGCCCAGGCCAGTGCAATGCGTTCACGCGGGGTGAAGACATTCCCGGCGTCGTGCCACACCGGCACCAACACCAGTTTTTCTGTCGCGACACCGAGGTTGAGCAGGTCGCGAGAATGCATGTCGATGCAAAACGCACAGCCATTGATGAGCGAGACCCGCAGGTAAACCAGGTCGATCAACTCGGTGGGCAAACCGCTCTTGAGCAAATAGCCGTACACATTGCCGAAGGCCTTGTAACCCTCAGGGGAAGCGCTGGAGTAGTTGATGCGGTGAGTCATGATGAATCCTCGGGGTTTGCTGTTTGGAGGACTGCATCGTGGGGCCGCTTGGCCTATGCTTGAAGAGCCATGTTTTGGTTAATGCCATAGGCCATGTTTATACCGTCATGGCCCAGTCGCCGAAGCGATTCATGGCCCTTTGAAGCAGGTCATGAGACTTGTAGGGTGGTTGTTTAAGCCTGCGACACTGTCGCCTTCAGAGCCCGCGCATGAGAAAACCCGTCAATCGCTTTTCGCCCATCAACCCCAGCTCCAGGGAGCCGATCTACCGGCAGATCTACTCGCGGTTTCGCAGTGCGATCACCGACGGGGTACTCGCACCGGGCGAACGCATTCCCGCGGCTCGAGCACTCGCTAAAGAGCTGGGGCTGGCACGGGGAACCGTCGATACCGCCTACGCGTTACTGACCGCCGAAGGTTACCTTCAGTCGCGTGGCCAGGCCGGTACGGTAGTAGCGCAAGGGCTCAATGTACAGGCAACCCGCAGCCGAGAGGCAGCCAGCTTGAGCCCAGTCTCGGGCGCCGCGCTGCGGCAAAAGTCGCCGGTGCTGCCCTTTCAGATGGCCTTGCCGGCGCTGGATGAATTCCCGCGCAAAATCTGGGCGCAGATCGGCGCTCGTTGCGTGCGCGCAACGGGGGTTGCGCAGATGGCCAATCCATCGGCACAGGGCCTGGAGCCCTTGCGCAGCGCGATCGCCGGCTACCTGCACTTGGCGCGTGGCATCAGTTGCCAGCCGTCGCAGGTATTCATCACTTCGGGCTACCGCAACACCCTGACGCTGATCGTGCACGCCCTGCTGCACCCGGGCGACCGCGTCCTCGTCGAAAATCCCGGTTACCCCCCTACCCGCCAGGTGCTCGAATACTTGCAGATCGGCGTGCAATCGGTTGCGGTGGACCAGGACGGCATGCAAGTTACGCAAGCCATTAACGACTCTTGCGGTGCACGTGCCGCTGTGGTCACGCCAGCCCATCAGAGCCCGTTGTGCATGTCGCTGTCGTTGCCACGACGCTTGCAACTGCTGGAGTGGGCAAGTCGAGAGCAAGCGTGGCTCATCGAGGACGATTACGACGGCGAGTACCGTTACGTCAGCCACCCGCTTCCCGCGCTCAAGAGTCTGGACCGCGAGGGTCGCGTCCTTTACGCCGGCACCTTCAGCAAAGTATTGTTTCCCGGCATTCGCATTGCGTATCTGGTGGTGCCGCTGGCGCAGGTCGAACGCTTCGAGCAGGTTGCCCAGACGTTCCTCGGCGGCGTCCCGGAGCTGACCCAGGCCATCGTTGCGACCTTTGTCACCGAGGGCCACTTCGCCCGTCATATCCAGCGCATGCGCAAACTCTACGGCGAACGCCGGTCAGCAGTCGTCAAAGGCCTGAGCAATGCCTTGGGCGAACACATTCACATCGATGCCCAACCCGGCGGCATGCACCTGATCCTGCGATTGACCGGGCCACAATCAGACCGTGCGCTGGTCGAGCGCCTGCGGCACGCGGGGATCTACGCCGAAGCCTTGAGCGAGTGTTGCATCGGTGCCCAAACCCACTGCGGGCTGATGCTCGGTTTCGCCAACATCGACTCGCAAGCCAGTGCCGAACGGCTTGGGCAAAAAATCCTGGCGCTGCTCTGACCAAGCTCACGGCCCATGCTCGCGGCCAATTCTTGGCTCTTGGTAGGGGGGCCAAGCGACGACATCATGCAGATCCAGTTTGCCTGCCTGAAATCCAACCCCAGGATCAATTCCATGATTAGCGCTTCTCCGCTGCGCAGCATTGCCGTGTTCTGCGGCTCCAACCACGGCTTTAACCCAGCCTATGCCGAAGGCGCCCGGGCGTTGGGCCGAGAGATCGCCAGGCGCGATGTGTGTTTGGTGTATGGCGGCACAAGCAAAGGCTTGATGGGTGTGCTGGCCGACACCGTGCTCGCCGAGGGGGGTGAAGTTGTAGGCATCATCACCCAACTGTTGTACGACCTCGGGCACCTGTACCCAGGCCTGACCCGGCATGAAGTGACACCCGACATGCGCACTCGCAAGACCCGCATGAGCGAATGCGCGGACGCGTTCATTGCCCTGCCCGGTGGCTTGGGAACCTTTGAAGAATTGTTCGAGGTGGCCACGCTGACGCAGCTCGGCGAACACCACAAAGGCGTCGCGTGCTTGAACATAGAGGGCTTTTTCGAACCGCTGCGCAGCCTGCTCAATCATGCGGCGAGTGAGGGCTTCATGAAGACCGAACACAGCGAGATGGTGGTGTTCGATACCGACCCGGTGGCGCTGATCGATGCGCTTGAACGATGGCAGGCGCCGACCGTGACGAAATGGATCGGCGCTCAGTGATCTGAATGCTTTCAGGTCCTGGCGGGTTTCGATGTGCGTAATTGAGTACTCATTTGTGAAGGCTGGTAAGCCGCCTTTTATCAAACCGCTGAGAAGCCACACTTCGGCAGGGTCTGAGGTAAAGCAAACCCTTCAAAGCTGCGCTGGGTGATCGGGTTGTTGGCCTTTTGCGCACCAATGCAATAACGCATTAATCCATCGGCAACCACAAAAGTCAGGTCCACGCGGGTTTCGGCTCTTCCATTGACGTGCCCGCGGCTAAGCAGCCGAAACAGTGACCACGCTCCCCGGTCAAAGCGTTCGATACATTCAAACTGGCAGGCAAGAGCAAACGCAGCGCGTCCGGCTCGATTTAGCTACAATCTCATAGGTTTTTCAAGGTACCGCTGCATGGATATTTCATCGTTTCGCGGGCGCTTTACGCGCTTGAACAAACGCCTGCGCCAAGAGGCGCAGAATCATCCCGAAACGTGGTCACAGATGCTGGTGTTGAGTGCCATCAGTCAAATGGACGGCATGGCAACGCCTTCAAAAATTGCCGAGGCGGAGAACTTACGTTCATCCAACCTCGCGTCGCTGTTGAAGGACCTGGAGGCCCGAGACCTGATTACCCGAACGCCTGACACCGAAGATCGCAGACGCACCTGGATCGGTCTATCCGAACAAGGCCAGAACGTCCTGCAGGCAAGCCGTCAGCGCCGCGATGAGTGGCTGGCTGAAGCGGTCAACGCCTGCCTGACGGCCAGCGAGTGCAAGCAATTGGAAGCGGCCGGGCTGCTGATGGACAAACTAAGCCACTATGGCCGCGCCGAGGAACGCTGAACTCGCTTTATCCTTCAATCAGTTTTTCAGGCATCACGCTCGCCGTCGCATGTGTACGCTCGAACTGTAACGGCGTTGCGGTGACGTGCCCGGCAAGATTTTCAGCCGTTTCCGTTCCAGGCTCATCTGGCCCTTGATGCCTCTCCAGTTGAAGCCAATGGTATTCCAGACCGCGCGGGTCATTTTCCGAGCGCACGGACACCCCCTCCAGGCGCCCCCTGCCCTGGCGCGTTATTTTCAAGGGCAGTACGGCAGTCGGCGCACAACTCGGAAAGTTCACGTTCAGGCAAACGTCCTCGGGCCACTCCATCGCCATAAGGTGCTCAATAACGGCGGCCCCGTGGTTGAGCGCGTTTCCCCAAGGCACAGCGGTACGGTCGGTAAACGCCTGGCTCAGCGCAATGGACGGGATACCAAACAACAGTCCCGTCATCGCGGCGCCGATGGTGCCCGAGAACACCGTTTCCGTTCCCAGGTTCGCCCCGCGATTCACGCCGGATAAAATCAGGTCCGGCTTGTCGTGATTGAGCAAATGCCCGAGCGCCACAGCAACGCAGTCTCCCGGCGTGCCGGTGACCGCAAACCGGCGTATTCCGTGGTAGCTCAGGCGCAGAGGGGCATGAAGGCTCAATGAATGCGAGGTACCGCTTTGGTCAAGCAGCGGTGCAACAACCCAGACTTCATTCGCCAATTGGCTGGCGATACGCTCCAACACCTTGAGCCCTGGGGCATCAATGCCATCGTCATTGGTCAGCAGAATTCGTTCAAATCGATGTTGTCCGTTCGCCATGGCCACGCCCCGTCAATGCCGCACCAGGCGCTGGAGTTAACGCCGTAGACGGCATTATTACCTATATTTAAATAGCTATCTACATATAGGCACTTACATTACGATCACACTGGAAATTCTGCTCTGATCAGGGTGCCCCCCTGGGCGCGGTTGCTGGCGGTAATGGCTCCGCCGTGGGCCTGGCAGATCGCACGGGCGATGGACAGGCCTAACCCGCTGCCGCCCGAGTAACGTGCCCTGGAGCGCTCCGCCCGCCAGAAGCGGTCAAACACACTGTCCAGATGCTGCGCTTCGATCCCAGGGCCTCGATCTCCGATCTCGATCACCATGCAGTCGTCGACACGATGCGCCATCACACTCAATTCGCCTCCCCCGGCCGCGTAACGCAGCAGGTTATCCACCAGGATATTGATCACCTGGCCCAGGCGATCGCGATCGGCACGCAGACGAAGCCCGTCGGCAATACTGATCTGCGTGCGCACGCCGGCCTCATCCAGCTGCGGCTGGAACCAGGCCAGGCGCTCGGCGACCAGGGCCGCCAGGGAAAAATCGCTGCGCTCCAGCACCAACCGGCCGGCCCGGGCCATCGACAACAGGTGCAGGTCATCCACCAGTTTTCGCAGTTGATCAAGCTGACGCTTGACCATGCCCAACTGCGCGGTGTCGCTGGGGAACACCTCATCGAGCATGCCCTGCACCCGGCCCATGGCAGCGTTCAATGGCGTGCGCAGTTCGTGGGCGATGACCGCGCTGGACTCGCGTACATCACGCTCGTAGCGCTCCAGTTGCGTGGTCATGCTGTTGAAGTCGCTGATCAGGCGCTGCAGCTCATCGGGTGCGGCGCGGTGAACCGGCAGGCGCGTCAGGAAATCACCGCCGGCGACCCGCCGCGCGCCCTGGGCAATCGCCGAGAACTGGCTGGACAAGGGTCGCGAAAACCACAAGCCACAGACGATGATGATCGGAATAGCCGCCAGCACCAGGCAAGCCAGAATCAGCCAGTCTCGGTTGGCCATGTCCGGCTGGAAGAATTCCACCGGATAATATTCGGCAACCAGTTGGCGCAGACGTTTTTCGTTGAGCTGCGGCTCGGCGCGCAGCTGCAGCAACTCTTCGCGCGCCGCTGGCGGCAGGTGCTGCAAAAAATACCGGTCCGACAGCCTGAAGTTGATCCACATGCAAATGGCGATCACCACCACCGCGCCAATCGCCAACAGGCTCATGCGCAAACCGACCCAGCGCCACAGAGGTTTGTCGTTGACCCGTGATTTCTCAAACATGCTGCTTACCTGAACCGATAGCCAATGGAGCGCACCGTCACCAGTACCCCGGCGATGCCATGGGTTTCGAGCTTGCGCCGCAGGTTGTGCACATGGGTGTCGACAACGCGGGCCAGGGCTTCGCTTTCCGGCAGGCAGATTTCCAGCAGCTCATCACGGGTGAACGCCTTGGAGGGTGTCTTCAGCAAGGTGACTAACAATTTGAACTCCGTGGGCGTCAGATCCAGCAGTTGCGATGGTGCATCGCGATGTTCAATGGCCGCGGTAAAGGCGACGAGGTCCACTCGCAGGTTTTCATGGCGCAACAGCTGCTCCACCGGCTGGCTGCCCATGGTGCGCCGCAACACCGCGTGCACCCGCGCCACCACCTCGCGCGGGCTGTAGGGCTTGACCACATAGTCGTCGGCGCCATAGCGCAAGGCGCCGAGTTTTTCCGGCTCGTCCCCCATGGCCGTGACCATGATCACGGGCGTGTCACTGCTGCGCCGCACGGCGGATAACACCTCGGTGCCACTCAAGCGCGGCAGCATCACGTCGAGCAGAATCAGGTCGGGCCGCCAACTTTTGTGCAGGTCCAGACCGCGCTGGCCGTCTTCGGCCAGCGCCACCTCAAAACCGTCCCGGCGCAGATAGGCTTCGAGAATGTTGGCGCTGTCGGCGTCGTCTTCGACGATGAGGATACGTTTTCCTGACACAAAGAAGCCTCTTGATGAAACCTTGATAATTCACGCACGGTTTATTGAAAGTCCGCGGGCAGTATTGCCCTACGCCCGACTTTCGCGAACCGATCCTATGCCGACCACTGCATCGCTGTCCAAACCTATCCAGCTGCCTGAACGCCTCGGCGCGGTTTTGCTGCTGGTCGGCATGCTGACCGGCTGTTCGCTGGCGCCGACGTACCAGACGCCCGCGTTGCCGGTGCCGAGCAACCTGCAAGGTACACGGGTAACAGGCGCACCCTCCTCCACGTTCAACAGCGTAGAAGCGCTTAGCGAAGAGGAAAAACAACTGTTGGCCGGCCTGGACTCATCCGCGCAGTTGCCGGCAATAGTTGAACAAGCCTTGGACTACAACCGCGACCTGCGCCTGGCGTTGCTGCGCGTAGAGCAAGCCCGTGCCCAGTTTGGTCTGTCCCGTGCCGATCGCTTGCCCACGGTAGCGCTGGGGCTGCAACGCAACCGCCAGCATCTGCACGACAAGGCTGCCGACGAGCGTTATGGGCAGGACATCGCGGTGGCCTCCGTGGGCATCTCGGACTTCGAGCTGGATTTTTTCGGCCGGGTGCGCAGCCTGTCCGAAGCGGCGCAGCATGACTACCTGGCCACGCACTACGGCGCCCTCGCCACGCGCAAGGCGCTGATCGTTGAAGTGGCGCGCCTGTATTTACAGGAGCGCTTGCAAGCAAGCGTGCAGGCCGACACGCACTCCATGCTCGACAACCAGAACCAGTTGCTGAGCGTTTTCGTCGGCCAGCAAACGCAAGGCCTCATCGCCCAGGACACAGTCGACACCCAACGCATGGAAGCTCGGCGTGCCACCCAGCAATGGCAGGACGCAAGCGCCGATCATGCCAGTGCACAGCAGGCGTTGGCGTGGGTTACCGGGTATCAGGCCGCACCTTCGACAGCGGCCACGACAGACCCTGCAGTTGACCTGCAGCCCCCACCCTGGCTGATCGAACTCTCGTCCCATCGGCTGTTGCAACGCTTCGATGTACGCCAATGCGAACAGGTCCTGCACGCCGCGAACGCCAACATAGGCGCGGCGCGAGCGGCGTTCTTCCCCTCGATCACCTTGAGCACCGGCGCCGGCATCGCCAGCCCGCACTTGAGCACCTTGTTTTTATCCGGCAGCGGCGCCTGGTTGTTCACCCCGCAACTGAACCTGCCGCTGTTCGACGGTGGCCGCAACCAGGCCAACCTGGACCTGGCCACCGCGCGCCAACAGTCCGCCGTCGCCCAATACGAAAAGACCGTGCAGGACGCCTTCCGCGAAATCGCCGACCTGTTGGCTCAACGTCAGCAAGCGTTGGCCAACGCCACCACGCAAATTGATCTGGCGGCATTGACCGCCTTGAAGGCCAAGCGTCTTGACCAACAGATTGTCGCTGGTGCGGCGGCACGTTCGGAGCACCCGGCGGCGGCCATTCGCCTGACTGAATCGGCCATCGAATTACGCAAGGCCACCTACCAATTATTGTTCAACCGCCTCGCGCTGTATCGCGCGCTGTCCGGCGCACCGCTATTTTCCTCCGCTGAAAGGGTTTCACCATGAACTTGAACACTCCCCCTACCCGCACCGTGCTGTGGGGCGCCGTCTTGATGGCCTGCACGCTGGCGACCCCGGCACAGGCGGCAGACGCCAGCCAGGCAGCCGACAAAACCACCGCCACCCTGGGCCTTGGCATGGGTGTCACGCCGCGCTACATGGGTGCAGACCGCTACCGCGCGCTTGTGCTGCCGATGTTCAAAATCCAGCACGGTGTGCTGTTCGCCGACACCACCCGTGGTGTGGGCCTGCAATTTCAATCCGACAGCGGCTTTGGCGCCAGCGCGGCGATCAACTACGACCTGGGCCGTAAGGAAAAGGATAGCACCAGCCGCCCGGGCGCCCGCGAGTTGAAAGGCATGGGCGATGTCAACGGCGCCACCGTCGCCGACTTCACCCTCAGCCAGCAACTGCTTGACTGGCTGTCGGTCAGCGGCGAAGCCGAACTGCGCATGGCCGGCGAGCACCGTGGCAACCGCTACCGCTTTGGCCTGGAAGGCATCCTGGTTCATACCGACAGCGATACCCTGGCCCTGGACATCGACGCCCATGCCGGCGATGGCCGCTACAACCAGACTTTCTTCGGCGTCACCCAGGCACAGAGCCAACGTTCACTCTACGGGCGATACGACGCTGATGCTGGGATCTACGCCTACTCTGCCGCCTTGAACTGGCAGCACAGCCTGGACGCGCACTGGTCGACGCTGGTCAGCCTGACGCTGACCCAGTACGCCGACCAGGCCCGTAACAGCCCGCTGGTCAGGCGTGAAAGCGCCGGCATGGGCATGTTCGCCATCAACTACACCTTCTGATAACGAGGCGCCAGGCATGCAGGGTTTTGCTCAGTTGTTCCGTCTTTGGGGCCGTCCCCTGCTGCTCGGCGTTGCCTGCCTGATGGTGGCGGCCTGTTCGCGCGAGAAACCGGCGCCGGAGCCGACCGTAAGGTCGGTGAAAATCACCACCGTACACGCCGCAGAGGCCTACGCTGCGCCGTTGACCGGTGTGGTACGCCAACGACAACGCGCGGCCCTGGCCTTCGAAGGCGCGGGCCGATTGGTGGCGCTGAACGTCGACGTCGGCGATAGCGTAAAACAAGGCCAGGTGTTGGCAAGCCTGGACACGGCGGCTGTGCGCTTGCGTCTGAAACAAGCGCAGGCGGCGCTGTTCGCCAGTGTGGCGCAAACCGGCGAGCGCAAGCGCAACAAACTCCGCCAGCAACAGCTGTATGCCCAGGGCAGCGTCGCGGCCAGCGCCGTGGAGCAAGCCGAAGCGGCGTGGCAGGCTGCCGTCGCACAGCAGGCTGCCGATGAAGCTGCACTGGACTTGGTACGACGCGATCAGCGCCAGGGCCAACTGATTGCGCCGTTTGACGGCCGCGTCGTGGCACGACCCGCGCAGTTGTACAGCGAGTTGTCGCCCGGCCAAGTGGTGATGGAGCTGGAGGCCGGCGGCGCGTTACAAGTCATCGTGCAAATCCCGGTGGAACAGGCCGTCGGCCTCAAGCCTGGCGACCACGCCGTCGCCAGCGACCCGGCAGCACCCGGCTCAAGCCTGCCGCTGGTGCTCGAGGGCTTGTCGACGCGCGCGCAGAACGGCCTGTTGCAAAGCGCGCGTTTCCGCCTGAACGCCCACGACCTCGTGCTCCCCAGCGGCGTGAACCTCAACGTTCAGTTGGCGGCGCCTGCCGCGCTCGCGCTGTCGATTCCGACCCAGGCGCTACGCATGGAGGGCGACGCCAGCCAGGTGCAGGTGTTCGTCTATGACCCGGCCCAGGGCAAGGTCGCCCTGCGTGAGATCAGGATCGGCCTGATCGACCAGGGCCGTGTCGCCATCGACAACGGCCTCAAGGACGGCGAGCAAGTGGTCGTCACCGGCGTGGCATTCCTCACCGAAGGCCAGCCCGTCAACCTGCTCGCGCCCTCCAGCCGTTTGAGCACACCCGAATGATCAACCTGACCCGTCACGCTCTGGGCGCGAGCCGCCTGACCTTATTCACTGCCTTGTTGATCCTGCTCGCAGGCGTGGCCACGTTCCTGAGCTTTCCGACCCAGGAAGAACCCTCGGTGACGATCCGCGATGCGCTGGTGAGTATCCAATTCCCCGGCCTGCCCAGCGAACGCGCCGAGGAGTTGCTGGCCCAGCCTACCGAAGAAAAACTGCGCGAGCTGTCGCAGATCAAAAATATCGTGACTACCGTCCACCCCGGCAGCGTGGTCATCCAGGTGACGGCCCGCGATGAGATCAAGGACCTGGGCGTGCTGTGGCAGCAGGTGCGCAATAAAGTCGCCGAGGCCGGCGCCAGCTTTCCAGCGGGAACCCAAGGGCCATTTGTCGATGATAATTTCGGACGCGTCGCCGTCGCGTCCATCGCGATTACTGCGCCCGGCTACAGCATGAGCGAGATGCGCGGGCCGCTCAAACGCCTGCGCGATCAGTTGGGCGGGTTACCGGGCATTGGCCAGGTGACGCTGCACGGCGTGCAGGAGCAGCAGCTGTCGATCGATTTCAACCCACAGCGCCTGGCGGGGCTGGGCTTGTCTCCCCAGCAACTGTTTCAGCAATTGCAGCAACAAAACGTGCTGGCACCCGGCGGCATCGCCGACATTGGCGGGCAAATCACCACCCTGACCGTAACCGGCGAAGTGCTCAGCGTGGAGCAACTGCGCCAGTTGCCGATCCAACTGCCCGACGCCGACGGCACCGCGCAATCGGTAGCACTCGGCGCCATCGCGCAGATCTCGGTGATGGCTGCCGACCCGCCCCAGACCGCTGCGGTGTATCAAGGCCAGGATGCCGTGGTGCTGGCGGTGTCCATGGCGCCAGGACAGAACGTTCATCAATTCGGCGTGGCCTTGCGTGAGCGCTTGGCCCAGCTGGAACAGCAACTGCCGTTGGGTTTCAGCACCCATATGGTGACGTTCCAGGCGGATGTGGTCGATCAGCAGATGGCCAAGATGAAGCATGTGATGATCGAAACCGTGGTCATCGTCATGGCCGTGGTCATGCTGTTCCTCGGCTGGCGCACCGGATTGGTGGTGGGCGCCATTGTGCCGCTGACCATCCTCGGTACGCTGATCGCCATGCGCATGCTCGGTGTCGAGCTGCAAACCGTGTCGATCGCCGCAATCATCCTCGCGCTCGGCCTGCTGGTGGACAACGGCATCGTGATCGCCGAGGACATCGAGCGCCGGCTCCACGCCGGTGAGGATCGACGCCAGGCCTGTGAGGACGCCGGGCGTACCCTGGCGATTCCATTGCTGACCTCGTCACTGGTGATTGTGCTGGCGTTCTCGCCGTTCTTTCTCGGCCAGACCAGCACCAATGAATACCTGCGTTCATTGGCCATCGTGCTCGCCCTTACCCTGCTCGGCTCATGGCTGTTGAGCATTACCGTCACGCCGCTGCTGTGCCTGTATTTTGCCAAGCCCCCACGCCATAAGGCCTCAGAGGACAGCTACGACAGCGGCTTTTACCGAGGTTATCGGGCCGTCATTCGCCGGGTGCTGCAGCACAAGGTGCTGTTTCTGATTGCCATGTTGGTGTTACTGGCCGCCGCCATTTTTGAACTGATGCGCGTGCCGTATGACTTTCTGCCTCAGTCCGACCGCTTGCAGTTCCAGGTGCCTATCACCCTGGAGCCTGGCAGCGGTTCGCGCAAGACCTTGCAGAGCGTGCGTGAGATCAGCCTGTGGCTGAGCAAGGAACCCCAGGTGGCCGACAGTATCGGCTACGTCGGCGATGGCGGGCCGCGTATCGTGCTGGGCCTCAACCCGCCGTTGCCGGCACCGGAAACTGCGTACTTCACCGTCAGCGTCAAGGCCGGTACGGATATCGATGCGGTGATTGCCAACACGCGCCGCTATCTGCTCAAGCAACACCCGGAACTGCGCGCCGAGCCCAAGCGTTTTTCCCTGGGCACCACCGAGGCCGGTGTCGCGATCTATCGCGTGCTGGGCCCGGACGAACAGGTATTGCGCAACCTGGCCGGTCAGATCGAAAAAGCTCTGCGTGACTTGCCGGGCACACTGGATGTGCGCGATGACTGGAGCACACGCCTGGCGCGGTACACCGTCGAGGTCGATCAGCACAGTGCGCGCCGCGCCGGTGTCGACACCCAAGCCATTGCCCAGGCGTTGCAACTGCATTTCGGCGGACTCCAGGTGTCTTCGTTGCAGGACAACCAGACCCGCGTCCCGCTGGTGGTGCGCGAGCCGTCGACCACAACCGATGCCTCTCCCGATCTGCGCGGCATCCTGGTCTACCCGGCCGACGGCTCGACGCCCGTGCCGTTGACGGCCGTTGCCCGTATCGTCGCCTCCAGCGAACCCTCGACGCTGATGCGGCGCAATCAAGAACGTGCCATTACCGTGGTCGGACACAACCCATCGTTGACGGCGACCTCCATCGTCGAGCAGTTGGCACCGCAGGTGGCGGCACTCCCCATGCCGCCGGGCTATCGGATTGAACTGGGCGGTGAAATCGAAGACTCGGCAGACGCCAACCAGGCGTTGCTGCAATACCTGCCCCACGCGCTGATCGCCATGCTGTTGCTGTTCGTCTGGCAGTTCAATTCGTTTCGCAAACTGCTGATTGTGGTCTCGGCGATCCCCTTCGTCCTGATCGGCGTGGCCGTTGCGCTACTGATCACCGGTTACCCGTTCGGCTTCATGGCCACGTTCGGCCTGTTGTCCCTGGCGGGCATTATCGTCAACAACGCCGTGTTGCTGCTCGAACGTATCGAGGCCGAACTCCACGAGGGCCTGCCAGTGTACGAGGCGGTGGTGAACGCCGCCGTGAAACGCCTGCGCCCCATCGTCATGACCAAACTGACCTGCATTATCGGGCTGGTGCCACTGATGCTGTTTGCCGGGCCGCTGTGGAAGGGCATGGCGATCACGCTGATGGGCGGCCTGGCGCTGGGCACGTTGGTCACCCTGGGGTTGATCCCGGTGCTGTACGTATTGCTGTTCACACCGCGTAAACATTCACACATCAAGGCGAACACACCATGAATTTTTCGTTGAAGGCAAAGCGCAATATCAAGTGCATAACTCTCGGGGCCGTGCTGTTTGGCGCGCTGTCGATGAGTATCGGCGCTCAAGCCTCCGCGTTCGTCCACCCAGGCCTGTTGCAGACCGAACAGGACTTCATACGCATCCGCGAAAAACTGGCCAACCATAACCAACCGTGGCTGGCTGGTTGGCAGAAGCTGATCGCCAACCGACACGCATCACTGGCCTGGAACCCGAGCCCGGTCGCGGTGGTTTATCGGGGCGCGGATGGCCGGCATCCGGAAAACTACGCCAGGTTATTCAACGATGCTGCTGCAGCGTACGCATTGGCACTGCGCTGGCAGCTCTCGGGCGACCCCGCGTATGCCGACAAAGCCGTGGCGTTGTTGAACCAGTGGTCCACCACCCTCACGGCCATTGAGGGCACCTCGGACCGATTCCTGGCATCAGGCCTGTACGGTTACCAACTCGCCAATGCCGCAGAATTATTGCGCGGTTATTCAAAGTGGAAGGCTGCGGACTTTCATCAGTTCCAGAGCATGATGCTCACGGTCTTCTACCCGATGAACCATGACTTCCTGGTGCATCACAATAACGCGTTGGTCGATCACTATTGGGCGAACTGGGACCTGGCCAACATGAACTCGATGCTGGCAATTGGCGTGCTGACCGACCGCCGCGATATCTATGATGAAGCGGTCAACTACTTCAAGCATGGCGCCGGCAACGGTTCCATTGAACACGTGGTGTGGAATCTCTACGGCAATGGCCTGGGCCAGGTCCAGGAAAGCGGGCGTGACCAGGCACACACGCTGCTCGACATCGCTTTGCTCGGCAGCTTCTGCCAAATGGCCTGGAGCCAGGGCGACGACCTGTTCGGCTACCAGAACAACCGCGTGCTGCAAGGCGCCGAGTATGTGGCCAAGTACAACCTAGGCCAGGCCGTGCCGTTCACCACCTTCATCAACAGCGCGTTCAAACAGACGGCCATATCGGCCGTCCACCGGGGAGAAATCCGCCCGATATGGGAACTGCTCTACAACCACTACGTCGTGCTTAAAGGCCTCGACGCGCCGAACGTGAAAGCTTTCGCGCACAAAGTCCAGGTGGAAGGTGGCGGTGGCGACTATGGGCCGAACAGCGGCGGCTACGACCAACTGGGGTATGGAACATTGCTCTATTCGCTGGGGGAATACGGCCTGTCCAAAAATGAACTGGTGCCGTAAGGGTCCATCCATGCACCTTCACGGCAGCCACATTTCAGAGCGGTAGCCGGCCGTTCAGCATGTCCCACCACATTTTCCAGTCGCCCCTGAAACTGCTCAGGGGATGCCGGAAGGTGGTAGGCCGGCTGTGCTCAATAAGGAATGCCCCACCCAGGCGAAGGAACTCTCACCATAGATACCCTGACTGCTTCCTCAGAATTCCCAGGCATGGTCGCACCACACCACACAATCAGTTGCCTTTGCGCAGAGAGTATTCAAGGAGGCTTCCCTTTTTTGACAGGTTTTCACCTTCTCACCGGCAACCTGACGACTGATGCCAGTTTGGCAGGCTTCCATTCCATCGCGCCTCGATTCAGTCGGCTTTTAAAGATTGCTCCTACACCTCTACCAAGCACTTCCGACGGCCCCTTCTGAAAAACCTAACAGTCGCGAAAAATGACGAGCCCATCTCTTCGATAAACGTTATGTATTCAGTTGTTCCGGGCAAGACGCCCATGCCTCCATTCGCCTCATGAAGGGCCAGATTCATGCTAAATACTTCGATTATTGCTTCACTGCGTACCGCCGTCGGTACATCCCTGCGCACCCGCCCACTCAATCGAGCGGAAGAGCGACTGATCCGCTACTACCGCTTATTGTCAGAACAGGATCGTGAAGCGGTGCGCTGTCTGATGTTTGCGGTCAAGGAAACCAACCGATCCCAACGCCCTCGCCAATAAAAAGTGACGCAGTTATCTGTCACACCGGCTGGGTTGGACATATGGCCAAGGGCCTTCCCGATGGAGTTTTCCTACCCAGCCGAAGCATGTCTGCAGACCCCACAAGCAACTATATTTTGCACTGCTAGATACCAAGCCCATCGCCGTGGAGGATCTGCGTATTCCCATGTCTGCCTTCGTCACTCGCCAGCCCCGATTTCCCGACGCGGGCCTGACCATCTCCCACAGTGTCGACACCCTGATCCGACAGGATCTGCTCGACGTGCGCCGACACATCCGTGGCGATTGGGGGTGATATGCGTGTAGAGCATCGGTGCTACAACGACGCGGCTCGGGAACTCGGCGGTTGCCTGCTGTCGTCCAGGAAAAAAGACGCCGAAGCGTCTATTACCTAAATCGCAGGCAAAAAAAAGCCACTCGTTAGAGTGGCTTTTTCTTTGTGTTTGGAGCGGGAAACGAGACTCGAACTCGCGACCCCGACCTTGGCAAGGTCGTGCTCTACCAACTGAGCTATTCCCGCGTCTTGGTGGTGTGCATTCTATAGATTCCAGAACACACGTCAACCCCTTGATTCAAAAAAGTTTTATTTCTTTTCAACGGTGGTGCGCAGGTGCGGCCAGGCGGCGCGTAAATACTGAAGCATGGACCACAGGGTCAGGCCCGCGGCGATCAGCAGCAAGGCGTAGCCAATCAGCACCCATACCGAGAAGTCCGATGGGTTGGCCAGCAAAATCACCAGCGCAAGCATTTGCGCGGCGGTTTTCCATTTGCCCATGTTGGAGACGGCCACGTGGGCGCGGGCGCCGATTTCGGCCATCCATTCGCGCAGGGCCGAGACGACGATCTCGCGGCCGATGATCACGGCGGCCGGCAGGGTCAGCCACAGGTTGCCATGTTCCTGCACCAGCAGGACAAGGGCGACGGCGACCATGAGTTTGTCGGCCACAGGGTCAAGGAACGCGCCGAAGGGTGTGCTCTGTTCCAGGCGGCGTGCCAGGTAGCCGTCGAGCCAGTCGGTCGCGGCGGCAAAGGCAAACACCGAGCTGGAGGCGGCATAGCTCCATTCGTAGGGCAAGTAGAACAACAAAATGAAAATCGGGATAAGCAGGACGCGTAGAACGGTGATCAGATTAGGGATATTCATCGGCACAACTGGCTACGAGGTGAGAAGGCATTCTATTCGCTGTGCAGACTTGCATAAATCAATTCTGCGAGCTTTTTACTGATACCGGGTGCTTTGGCTATTTCGTCAATGCTGGCACGGGATAGCTCCTGCAAGCCACCAAAATGTTTAAGCAGGTCGCGACGGCGCGTCGGGCCAACCCCTGCCACCCCTTCCAGGGTTGAGGTTCGCCGGGTTTTGCCACGGCGCGCGCGGTGGCCGGTAATGGCAAAACGGTGGGCTTCGTCGCGAATCTGTTGGATCAGGTGCAATGCAGGCGAGTCGCCCTTCAAAGTGAACTCATGGGCGGCATCATTCAAGTACAACGTCTCGAAACCGGCCTTACGCGTGGCACCCTTGGCCACGCCGAGCAGGATCAGGTCAGGCACCGCCAGTTCGTTGAGCACGTCACGGGCCATGGACAACTGGCCCTTGCCGCCGTCCACCAGCAGGATATCGGGGAGCTTGCCCTCGCCGTCCTTGAGTTTGCTGAAGCGCCGCGTCAGGGCCTGGTGCATGGCCGCGTAGTCATCGCCGGCGGTGACGCCTTCGATGTTGTAGCGCCGGTAATCGGACTTGATCGGCCCTTCCGGCCCGAATACCACGCAAGAGGCCACGGTGGCTTCGCCGCTGGAGTGGCTGATGTCGTAGCATTCCAGGCGCTGGGGCGGCTCGTCGAGGTTGAGGACTTCGGCCAGGGCATCGAAACGTGCCGCAACGTGCTGACGATTGGCCAGGCGCGCGCCCAGGGCCTGTTCGGCGTTGGTCACCGCCAGTTGCTGCCAGCGCGCGCGGGTGCCGCGTACACGGTGGCTGATATCCAGCTCACGGCCGCGCAGTTCGTGGATCGCCTCGATGAGCGTGGGGAAGTCCTCATGCACCACGTTGACGATCAGTTCGGACGGCAAGTCGCGCTCAGGGCTACTCACGTAGTACTGGCCAAGGAAGGCGGCCATGACTTCGGCCACTTCCTCGTCGATACCGGTCTGCGGGAAGAAGTTCTTGCTGCCCAGCACTCGTCCGCCACGCACGCTGATCAGGTGCACACAGGCGCCGCCGGGGTTGACGAAGGCAGCGATCACATCGACGTCGCCAGTGCCGCCCTCCATGCTTTGCTGGTCCTGCACGCGGCGCAGCAGCGAGATCTGGTCGCGCAGCTCGGCGGCCCGTTCGAAATCCAGGGTGCTGGCGGCCTGCTCCATCGCGCCGGAGAGTTCATCGGTGAGGGCATTGCTGCGCCCTTCGAGAAACATCACCGAATGGCGCACATCTTCGGCGTATTCCGCAGGTTCAACCAGGCCGACACAAGGCGCCTTGCAGCGCTTGATCTGGTATTGCAGGCATGGCCGCGTACGGTTCTTGTAGAAGCTGTCTTCGCACTGGCGCACAAAAAATGTCTTTTGCAGCAGGCTCAGGCTTTCGCGAATCGCGCCGGCGCTCGGGTACGGGCCGAAATACTTGCCCTTGGCCTTCTTCGCCCCACGGTGAATGCTCAGGCGTGGGAAGTCGCCGTCGGACAAATACACGTAGGGGTAGGATTTATCGTCACGCAGCAGGATGTTGTAGGGCGGTCGCCATTCCTTGATCAGCGTCTGCTCTAAAAGCAGCGCCTCGGTTTCATTGGCGGTGATGGTGGTTTCAACCTGGGCGATACGCGCGACCAGGGCGGCGGTTTTCGGCGCCAGCCCGGTCTTGCGAAAGTAACTCGCCAGGCGGTTCTTCAGGTTTTTGGCTTTGCCTACGTAAAGCAGGCGCGCCTCGCTGTCGAACATGCGGTACACGCCAGGGCGGCCACTGCAGGTTGAGAGAAAGGCACTCGGATCAAACGGTGTGGTCATGTCAGGCGCTGGCGTCCACCATGCCGTGGCGCACCGCGAGCAGGGTCAATTCAACATCACTGCTGATGGCGAGCTTTTCGAAAATACGATAGCGGTAGGTGTTGACGGTTTTAGGCGACAGGCACAGCTTGTCGGAGATCGTCTGCACCTTCTGGCAGCCGACGATCATCAAGGCGATCTGGATTTCCCGCTCCGACAACGCATCAAACGGCGAGTCGCTGGTAGGTTGGAACGATTTGATCGCCAACTGCTGGGCAATCTGCGGGCTGATATAGCGCTGGCCGGCAAATACCAGGCGAATGGCTTGCACCATCTCGGCCAGGCCTGCGCCCTTGGTCAGGTAACCCGCCGCTCCGGCTTGCAGAAGGCGAGTCGGAAATGGGTCTTCCTCGCACACGGTGACCACCACGACCTTGATGTCCGGATGGCTGCGCAGCAATTTGGTGGTGGCACCAAGACCGCCAATCCCAGGCATCTTAACGTCCATCAGCACCACATCGGGTTTCAATTCCCGGGCCTTGATCAGGGATTCCTCTCCCGATTCGGCCTGGCCGACTACTTGCAGGCCATCGATGTCAGCCAGCATTCGTGTAATGCCCGTACGAACGAGATCATGGTCATCGACTACTAGCACCCTAATCAAGCAGACACCTCGCGATATGGTCTTATAGGTTGCTGAACACCTTAGCAAAAAACCAAGGCGCAGACCTAGCTGCAAGCGTCATATATATAGAGTTTCAACACGATTAAGCTGCCCGCCGGATGACGAGCAGCGCTGTTTTCCTGGGTAAAAGGTCAGGAATCCTGGGGTTGCGGTTTGATTTTCCCATTCGACGCAGCTGAATGTTCGGCCAGGGTGGATGTCAGGCGGCGGATTGCATCCTGGTCTTCCTTGAACATGGCGCGGTAATCACCGAGGACTTTCTCTTCGATCTGGCTGAGGTTTTCCAATTGGATCGGCGTGGCAACGCCGGTCAACACGTACAGGATGTCCACCCCTTTTTCGGCTACCCGTGACAGGTAGTCGGCTTTAGGCGCACGCCCACCGTTCTCATATTTGCCTTGGGCATTGGCTTCAACGCCTCCAATTTCACCAAAAACTTTCTGCGACAGGCCAAGTCGCTCTCTTTCTTGCCGCAAACGCGAACCGATTCCACTCATTTGGATGTATGATCCTATCTGGCACACCCCAAGAGGTGACACACTCATCTCGTTTTACACAAACTTGAACGGTTTTGAACTATGCCCGGAATCCGTACCGCTGCACAAGCCAAGGCTTGGCTGGAACATCAAGGAAAGTCAGTTCAAGCGTTCGCACGTGAACATGGCGTTGATCCGGCCACCACATATCAAGTGCTCGCTGGGCGTAAAAAGGGACGGCGTGGGGAAGCCCATAAAGTAGCGGTCCTGCTGGGCATGAAAGAAGGGATTATCGTGGATGAGCCCGTGGCTCAACACCGCGATCCAAACAGTGTGTCTTGAGCGCAGTATGCGCTTATTCCTACGGTGTGCTTGATTTAGTCCACAGTGCCAGCCCTACACTCGCGCTCCATGCGCCAAAAGCAGTCCTCCTCCCCGACAATGCTCAGCCCTTGGCGCTGATACAGGCGTCTCGCCGGGTTGGTCTTGAACACGGTCAAGCGTAAAAGGCCCAGGCCCTGCGCGCGCGCCTTGAGCACCATCTGCTGCAATACCCAACTGCCAGCGCCCTGTCTGCGGCAGCGCTCGAGCAGGTGTAATTCGCGAATATAGAGCGCCTGGCTGTCACGATTCACGCTGATAAACCCCATCACGGTTTCATCCTGGCAAATCAGCCAGTTTTCCCGCGAAGCCCAGGCGACGTCAAAGCCATGGTCAGACCACAGTAAATCGTACTGCAGGTAGTAGCGATTCATGGCTTCATGGGTCAGCGCTCGCGCGAATGGCAAGTCGCGGTCCGTCGCCGCGCGCAGGTGAAAAGCCATTTCAGAGGGCTACCACTTGGCCAGCCCAGTGCTGGCCGTTGCGGCGGGCAATCACCAAGGCCTCGCCAGTGCCCGGTACGTCGGCAAGCAGGGTTCCATCAGCGCTCCAGATAGCGCTGCGCCCCGCACAGGTATAACCGCCGGACGGGCCACCATGGTTGGCCATCAATACCAGCATGCGGTGCTCGGCGGCATAGCCTTGCAGCAGCGCACTGTCGGTCGCGTACCCGCCTTCGCTGATCAGCACACCGGCGGCGTACACCGTAGCGCCAGCCTCTGCCGCCAGACGCGGATGACTGGCGTGGGAAAAGTCCGCACAGACCGACAGTGCAATCCGGTCATCCCCCCATTCGAGTGCTGCACCACCCTGCCCTGCAACAAACGCCAGTTCTTCGCCTGGGTGCAGATGTTGCTTGGTATAGACCGCCAGCGAGCCGTCTGCGCCCAGCACCAGCGCACCGATCGATACACCCGCCTCGGGTGCCAGGCGAATCGGCATGCCCACCACCGCCGTCAACCGCAGTTCCTGCGCCATTTCACGCAGCGGCGCCAGCAGCGCGTCCTCTGGCGCAATCGCCAGTTGGGCGGCCAGGGCCGGCTCATAGCCGGTCAACGACAGTTCCGGAAACACCAGCAACTGCACACCCTGCTCCGCCGCCGCCTGCATATACGCCAAATGCCGCTGGAGGTTGGCCGGCACGTCGCCAGCAAGGGAGAGGGTTTGAGCTGCGGCAAGGGTCAAGGCAGTCATGGTCGCGTCCTGGCAATCATTATTAATGTGTTACCAGCATATCGGCACTCGCACCATAGCCGTAAGTAGGTCGCGCGATAGAAATTACTGATTGAATCCACCCGCGTGCCTCGAGTAAGCTCCCCCCATCATTTGGAGACATACCATGTTGCAACTCACCCACACTCAGGTTTGCCCTGCTGCCAGCGCCCCGCGCTCGGTGTCGGCTACCCGTGTGAGCGGTTTGAGCGCACTGGTCAGCTTTTATTTTGGGTATTGGTTTAGCCACTGGCGCGCCTGATACCTGAAATCGGCGCCCACTACTCAAGGGGTCGCCTACCAGAGAAATCTAACCCCCGGTCGGCTCCCCGACCGGGGGTTTTGTTTTTTCAGGCCCCAATAATTTTGCTTCACACCGAACACTAAAAGGACTCACGACATGAACTACGCCACTTATTACCGTTACGACACTTCGACTGCATGGCGATTTAGCAAGCTCCGTTCGGGACAGCCTGCCGCCTCCGATCGGTCACCTATTGGTGGCAAGCCAACACACGTAGCCAATACGGCCAATTGTCGAACACCCCAGTAGGGCAGAGCGTGCGGGAACAGCCCGCCGCTTGCCCAGGAAGCCTTGAATATGAACTCTGCCACCGCCGCACTGCCTGTTGCCAACCTGTCCAGCGCCAATGAAGCCCTGACCCAGCGCCTGCCCAGCTCCCTTGAGCTAAAGCATCAGCTGCCTCTAAGCCCGTTCCTGAATGAACAGATCCACGCCCATCGCCAAGCCGTGCGCGCCATCCTCAATGGCGAAGACTCGCGTTTGCTGGTGATTGTCGGCCCGTGCTCGATCCACGACCCCGAGTCGGCCATGGAATACGCGCGCAACCTCAAGAAGCTCGCGCTGGAAGTCAGCGACCAGATGCTGCTGGTGATTCGCGCCTACGTCGAAAAACCGCGCACCACCATCGGCTGGAAAGGCCTGGCCTACGACCCGCACCTGGATGGCAGCGACGACATGGCCGCCGGCCTCACGCTGTCGCGCGAACTGATGCGCGAGATGCTGCGCCTGGGCTTGCCGGTCGCCACCGAGCTGCTGCAACCCATGGCCGCCGGCTACTTCGATGACCTGCTCAGTTGGGTCGCCATCGGCGCACGCACCACCGAATCGCAGATCCATCGCGAAATGGCCAGCGGCCTGGGCATGCCGGTCGGCTTCAAAAATGGCACCGACGGCGGCGTCGCGATTGCCTGTGATGCGATGCGCTCGGCGTCCCACCCGCATCGTCACTTCGGTGTGGACAGCCAAGGCCATCCGGCGATCATCCAGACACCGGGCAACCCCGACACGCACCTGGTATTGCGCGGCGGTCATCGTGGGCCGAACTACGATGCGCAAAGCGTGGCGCAGGTGAAACACGACCTGGCCAAGTCCAAGGTCGCGGCGCGCATCATGGTCGATTGCAGCCACGCCAACAGCGGAAAAGACCCATTGCGTCAGCCGGCAGTGTTCAACGACGTGCTCGAACAGCGCCTGCAGGGCGACACGTCGCTGATCGGCATGATGCTCGAAAGCCACCTGTTCGAAGGCTGCCAGCCGTTGAGCGCGTCGATGAAGTACGGGGTGTCGGTGACCGATGGTTGCCTGGGCTGGAACGGCACCGAGCAATTGCTGCGCAGCGCGGCCGAGCGGTTGCGGGCACAGCACAAACCCAACTGATCCCACATTTAGACTGTGCCAGCCTCAAGAGAGTGGATACAACGCCTCATCAAACTGCGCCAGCTTCGGAAACACCAAGGGCTGCTCATCCGACAGCCCTTGCAGCCGTTGCTCATATTCCAGCAAAAAATCCTGCCGCGCCTCGGCACTGATATACGGCACATGCCACGCCACAAACGGCGCCAGCACTTCGTACCCTACATACGCCAAGGTGCCGCGCAGAATCGGCCGCAGCATCTCCTCCAATGGCCCGTGAATCGCGCCCTCACCAAACATATGCTCGCGTCCGCCCAAGGTCACCGTGACCAGCGCGCGCTTGCCCGCCAGCCCGCCCTGATCGTAAAAACGCTTGCCGCCGTAACACACGCCGGACACCAGCACCCGGTCGATCCAGCCCTTGAGCATGGCCGGCGCCGAGAACCAGAAGATCGGGAAGTTGAGGATCAGCAGGTCGGCCCACAGCAGCTTGTCCAGTTCGCCCTGGATGTCCGCCGCGATCGACTGATTTTTTACGCCCAGACGCTGTTCCAGGGCATACACCAGATAATCCGGATTCTCCCGCGTGGCAAAGTCAGCGGCAGACGCTACCGGGTTCCACTGCATGGCGTACAGGTCGCTGACCTGCACTTCGTGGCCCTGGTTTTGCAATGTGCTGAGCGCCTGATCGCGCAGCGCGGCGGTAAACGACTGCGGCTCAGGGTGAGCGTGAACAATCAACACCTTCATGTGCATTCCTCAAACAGTGGGCGCTGCCCGTTGGGCCAGCAAATGGTCGAGCCAGTCCGGGTCCATTTCCGGCTCCGATGAAAACAACAGGCCGGTGTAAGCCTGGTACGGCGGGGTAAAAATCTTGCTGCGGCTGCCGTGGTCCACCACCCTGCCCCGCTGCATCACCAGTACTTCATCAGCAATCGCACGCACGGTGGCCACGTCGTGGGTGATAAACAGGTAGGCCACGCCCAGTTGTTGCTGCAGGCGGTTGAGCAGTTTCAGCACGCCCTCGGCCACCAGCTGATCAAGCGCCGAGGTGACTTCATCGCAGATGATCAGTTGCGGGTCGGCCGCCAGCGCACGGGCGATGCAGATGCGTTGCTTTTGCCCGCCGGATAATTCTCGGGGCTGACGTTCCATGAACACCGCCGGGTCCAGCTCAATCATCTCCAGCAACTCGGCGACCCGCGCGCGCATCGCCTTGCCCTTGAGGCCCAGGTAAAACGTGAGTGGCCGGCCGATGATGTCGACGATGCGCTGGCGCGGGTTCAGCGCCGTGTCGGGGATCTGGTAGATCATCTGGATGCGCCGCAGTTGCTCCTTGCTGCGCCGCCGAAAATCCAGCGGCAGCGCCTCGCCGTCATACAGCACCTGCCCCGCCGTGGCCGGCAGCAGCCCGGCAATCACGCGAGCGGTGGAGCTTTTACCGCTGCCGGACTCGCCGATCACCGCCAGGGTCTGGCCGCGATACAGCGTCATCGACACCCCATGCAGTACCGGCTGCAGCCCATAGCTGGCGCAGGCCTGACGCACTTCCAGCAACGGCACCTGCGCCACCGGGCACGCCTTGGGCTCGGTGCGAAAGCTGCGCACTGCCCACAGCGATTTGGTGTAGTCCTGCTGCGGCTGGCTGAGCATACTGCGAGTGTCGGCCTCCTCCACCAACTTGCCGTGGCGCAGCACCATGATGCGGTCAGCCATCTGCGCGACCACGGCGAGATCGTGGCTGATATACAAGGCGGCGCTGCCGAAGGTTTTCACCGCGTCACGGATCGCCGCCAGCACGTCGATCTGGGTGGTGACGTCGAGGGCGGTGGTGGGTTCGTCGAAGATAATCAGGTCCGGATGGCAGGCCATGGCCATGGCCGTCATCACCCGCTGCAACTGCCCGCCCGAGACTTGATGCGGGTAGCGTTGGCCAATGGTTTCGGGGTTGGGCAAACGCAACACGCGGTACAGCTCCACCGCCTCGCGCTCGGCCTGGGCGCGGCTGATGCCGCCGTTGATCACCGCCGTTTCCACGTGCTGGTCGATCAGGCGATGCGCCGGGTTGAAGGAGGCCGCCGCGCTTTGCGCCACATAGGCGATGCGCAGGCCGCGCAGCTTGCGCAAGGCTGCGGGCTTGGCCTGCAGCAGTTCAATGCCATCAAAACACACCGAGCCACCGATGATGCGGCAACCGTCGCGCGCATAGCCCATCGCCGCCAGCCCGAGGGTGGATTTACCCGCCCCGGACTCACCGATCAGCCCCAACACTTCACCGCGCTGCAAGGTCAGATCAATGCCCTTGATCAACGGGTGCCAGGCATCCTCGTAATGCCCTTCCACCTGCAGGTTGCGGATTTCCAGCAATGGCCTGTCCATCCTCAACACTCCTTCAGGCCGCTGGATTTATGCAGCATCCAGTCGACGACAAAATTCACACTGACGGTGATCAACGCCACCGCCAACGCCGGCAGCAAGGGGCTGACATCGCCGAAGGTGATCAACACCGCATTGTCGCGCACCATGCTGCCCCAGTCGGCGGTAGGCGGTTGGATGCCCAGGCCGAGGAACGACAGCGCGCTGATAAACAGGAACACAAAGCAAAAGCGCAGGCCGAATTCGGCAATCAGCGGCGCCGCGGCGTTAGGCAGCACTTCGCGGGTGACCAGCCACCACAAGCCTTCACCGCGCAGACGCGCGGCTTCGACGAAATCCTGCACCACCACAGTCATGGCCACCGCGCGGGCCAAGCGAAACACCCGCGTCGAATCCAGCAGCGCAATCACCAGCACCAGCGAGGTGGCGTTGGTGCCGACCACGCTGAGAATCAACAAGGCAAAAATCAGCTGCGGGATCGCCATCAGGATATCCACCACCCGCGACAACCCCTGGTCGACCCAGCCGCCCTTGATCGCCGCGACCAAACCGCTTAAGCCTCCGAGCAGAAACGCCAGCGTGGTGGTCAGGAAGGCAATACCCAAGGTATTGCGCGCGCCGTACACCAGGCGACTGAACATGTCGCGCCCCAGGTTATCGGTGCCCAGTAAAAACTCGCCGCTCCAGGGTGCGAAGCCTTCGCCCACCACCTGGGTTTCGCCATAGGGCGCCAGCAGCGGCGCCAACAGCGCCACCGCGACGTATGACAGGATGATCAGCAGGCCGAACTTGGCGCTCAACGGCGCCCTGGCCACTTGGCTCAACAGGCTCATGGCTTACCCCTTGGGATGCATCAGGCGTGGGTTGCTGGCGATGGACAGTACATCCGCCCCGGTATTGAGCAGGATGTAAGTGGCGGCAAAAATCAGGCTGCACGCCTGCACCACCGGGATGTCGCGTTTGGACACCGAGTCCACCAACAACTGGCCGAGACCTGGATAGACAAACACCACCTCGACCACCACCACCCCAACCACCAGGTACGCGAGGTTCAGCGCCACCACATTGACGATTGGCGCCAGCGCATTGGGCAGCGCGTGCTTCCAGATAATCCGTGATTGGCTGATACCCTTGAGCCGAGCCATCTCGATATACGGGCTGGCCAACAGGTTGATCAGGGAGGCGCGGGTCATGCGCATCATCTGCGCGATCACCACCAGACTCAGGGTGGCCACCGGCAGCACCGAGCGCTCCAGGAGCGTACCGAACGTGGCGTCCGGCGCCAGGTTGGACAGGCTGGGAAACCAGCCGAGCTTCACCGAGAACACCAGGATCAGCAGGTACGCGACAAAGAACTCCGGGAATGACACCGCGCTCAATGCTGTGGTGTTGAGCAGGCGATCGAACCAGCTGTTGCGGTACAACGCCGCGAGCATGCCCAGCACCAGTGCGGTGGGCACCGACACCAACGCCGCCAGGGCGGCCAGGCTCAGCGTGTTCCCCAGGCGCGCACCGATCAGCTCGGCGATGGGCCGCTGGTTGGCCAGTGATGCACCCAGATCCCCCTGTAACAGGCGCAGCAGCCAGTGCGCAAAGCGCGTCAGCGGCGGTAGATCCAGGCCCAACTGCGCGCGAAAAGCGGCGATGGTTTCCGGCGTAGCCGACTGGCCGAGCATGGCCTGGGCGATATCGCCGGGCAGCAGGCCCACAGCGAGGAAGATGATCACCGAGACGGCGAACAGCGACAGTACGCCGAGGGCCAATCTCTGGAGGACCAGTTTCAACAGACTATTCATATTCGATTCCCATGGGCTGGGCATTTTCCTCAAGGTCACACACGACCAATGTGGGAGCGGGCTTGCTCGCGAATGCGGCGTGTCAGTCAACACAAATGCAGACTGATCAAGCGCATTCGCGAGCAAGCCCGCTCCCACATTTGATTTGCTGTGTTTCTGAAATTTTCATGCCTGCCACCACCGCTCAATCAACCGCAACCCATCCAGCTCGCCATACGGTGCCGTCAGCGGCCCATGACTCACGCGGTTCGAGCGCGCCGCCACGGAGCTGGCGAACAGCGGCACAATTGCGCCGCCGTCATCGCGACACAGGGCCTGCATTTCGTTGTACATCTCTTGGCGCAGCGGCGCGTTCATCTCGCCACGGGCGGCGGTGAGCAGTTGGTTGAAGCGTGGGTTGTCCCAATGGGTTTCGTTCCAGGCCGCGCCCTTGGCATAGCCGATGCTGAACATGCGGTCGGCGGTCAGGCTGCTGTACCAGAACGAGGTGGTGAACGGCTGCTTCATCCACACATTGGAGAAGAACCCGTCGGCCGGTTCGCGCACCACGTCGATGTCGATGCCGGCCTGACGCGCCTGCTCCTTGAACAGCACCGAGGCGTCCACCGCGCCGGTGTAGGCCGCATCGGAGGCTTGCAGGCGCACCTTGAGTGACTCCACACCGGCTTTGCGCAGATAAAAGCGTGACTTGTCCGGGTCGTAAGCGCGCTGCTCCAGCGCCGCGTTGATAAAACGGCTGCCGGGCTGGATCGGGTGATCGTTGCCGACCAGGCCATAGCCATGCAGCACCGAGGCCAGCAAGGTTTCGCGGTTGATTGCGTGTTTCATCGCCATGCGAATGTCGTTGTTCTTGAACTCATTGCTGTCGCACAGCATCGGGAAGGTGTAGTGCTGGGCGCCCTTGGTTTCTTCAATCACAAGGCTCGGGTTGCGCTTGAGCAAGGCCACGGTTTTCAGGTCGACCTTGTTGATCACATCCACTTGCCCGGTCACCAGCGCATTGACCCGCGCCGCGCCGTCGGCGATGGCCAGCAGTTCTGCGCTGGCGAAGTGCGCGCGGCCGGGTTTCCAATAATCGGGGTTGCGTTCCAGATCCATGCGCACGCCCGGCTCGAAGCTTTTCAGGCGGTAACCGCTGGTGCCCACGCCGGCCTGCCAATCGGCGGCGCCGTCCTTGGCGGGCATGATCACCAAATGGTAATCGGCGACTACATAGGCGAAGTCGGCGTTGCCGGAATGCAGCTCGAACACCACCGCGCCATTGCCCTTGGCGCTGACACTGGCGACGTCGCCGAGCACGGTCTTGGCCGCTGAGGTGGAGTCTTTGCTCAAGTGATGGTTGATCGACGCCACCACATCGTCGGCGCTGAGGCTTTTGCCGTTGTGGAAGGTCACGCCCTGGCGCAAGTGAAAGGTCCACACCCGCGCATCCGCGGTGGACTCAAAGCGTTCGGCCAGTTCCGGGATCGCGCTGCCATCCACGGCGATTTCAGTCAACGTGTTGTACACCGCCGAGAAGCCGACGAAGGTAAAGGTGTCGACCCAGGAACCGGGGTCGCGCGAATCGGTGGTGCTGCCGCCGGCCAGGCCCAGGCGCAGCACGCCGCCAGCTTTGGGTGTGGCCTCTTCGGCAAACGCGTGCAGCGGCAGGCCCATGGAAAACGCCGCCGCCACCGCACCCGTCACGGCGCTGTGTTTGAGGAAGTCCCGTCGGTGCATTGCTTGAGTCATTTTGTTGTTGTTTTCGCTCATGGTCTTGCTCCTCTAAAGGTCAACAGGCACAGGCATGTTTCAGCTCGATCAAGGTCACGCCATTGCGTTTGAAACCGTTGCGCAAGTCCGTCTGCAACTCATCCAGGTTTTTGGGCTGGTTCACGGTGCAGCCGAACGCCTGGGCGAACAGCGCAAAGTCCGGGTTACGTGGCAGCACGCCGATCGGCTCGATATCCAGGCTGAGCATGTCGTCGCGGATCTGGCCGAGGGCGTCGTTGTTCCACAGCAGCACCACCAACGGGCTCTCCAGCTCTTCGACGGCGGTGGCCAGTTCCTGGGCGGTGTAGAGGAAGCCACCGTCGCCCACCAGCACCAGCCCCGGACGCAGCGGCGCGCCGAACTTGGCGCCAATGCCGGCAGGCAAGCCATAGCCCAAGGTGCCGTAGCCGGTGGGGTGCAGCCAACTGCGCGGAGCGCGACTGCGGTAGGCGTAGTTGCCGGTGTAGGCCAGTTGGGTCATGTCGCTGCTGATAAACGCGTTGGCGGGCAGCTCGGCCTCGATGCGGTCAAGAATGGCTTGGTGAATGGACTGCAAAGGGCCATGCCCCAGCTCGACTGCCTCAAGTAATGTCGCGACCTGCTGGCGTGCGGCATCGGCATTACGCGGTGCCGGCGGCAGACGCTCGAGCAAGGCCAGCAAGGTCTGTTGGGCATCGCCTTTGAGCGCCACGGCGCAAGGGTAGAAATCGTTGAATTTGCGCGGGTCGATATCGATGCGCAGCACTTCGCCGGCGATGGGCAAGCGCTCGCGCCAGTAATCGGTGTCGGCCATTTCCGTGCCGACGGCCAGCACCACATCCGCCTCACTGATCAGTTGCCAGCCGGGCTCCACGCACAAGGTGGCACCGGCATTCAGCGGGTCATTGGTCGCCAGCAAACCCTTGCCAGCAACACTGCTGAAAAACGGCGCCGCCAATAGCGTGGTCAAGCGTTGCAACGCCTCACCCGCCGCCAGCGCGCCGCCACCGGCAATGATCATGGGTCGCTTGGCCGCCGCGAGCTTGGCCACGGCCTGCTCCAGCACCTCGGCCGAGGGCAGGCCGCGCCCTGGGCGGCGCACGACTTCATGGCTCCAGTCACGTTTGATCGGCGCTGCCAACACATCCAGCGGCACTGAAATATGCACCGGCCGTGGCCGCTCGCTGTCGAACACCGCATAAGCGCGGGCGATCAATTCGGGCAAATCCTCGGCACTCAAGGCTACCGCCGAAAACGCGGTAATGGGCGCTGTGATTGCGCGCTGGTCCTGGGTTTCGTGCAGGCTGCCCCAGCCTTTGCCGAGGCTGGCGGTGGGGTTGACGCTGGAGATCACCAGCATCGGGATCGAGTCGGCGTAGGCCTGGCCAATCGAGGTAGCGGCGTTGGTCACGCCAGGCCCGGTGATCACAAAACACACGCCCGGTTTGCCGCTGACCCGTGCATAGCCGTCGGCCATAAAACCGGCGCCCTGCTCGTGGCGCGTCAGCACATGGCGAATGCCGCTGCCGGGCAAGCCGCGATACAGCTCCAGGGTATGTACGCCGGGAATGCCGAACACGGTGTCGACGCCATAGTTGGCCAGCAACCGCACCAGGGCCTGGCCGCCGGTCAGGGTCTTATCTTGCATGTTCATCTCCTAGGCGAATCAATGCATCCACCGCCAGCGTGCCGTGGGCACTGACCAGCAATGGGTTCACATCCAGCTCCAGCAACTGCCCGGCGTTGGCGCAGGCGTAATCGGCCACAGCGCGAATGGCCGCCACCAGCGCATCCATATCCGCCACTTCACGGCCGCGAAAACCTTGCAGCAAGGCCGCACTGCGCAGGCTGAGCACGGCGTTGCGAATCGCCTCATCGGTGGTCGGCAGCAGCAGGCTGCGGCTGTCTTTGAGCAACTCCACGAGGATGCCACCGGCGCCAATCACCAGGGCGAGGCCGAAGTCGTTTTCACGCTTGATGCCCACGATCAACTCGGCCAAGGGCTTGGTAGCCATGGCCTCCAGCAGTAATTGATCGAAGACCACGCCCGGCGCATACGCAGCGATTTGCCCGCGCATTTGCACAATCGCGGCGGTCAGGGCGAAGCCATCCTGCAGGTTCAGCGCTACGGCCCCGGCTTCGGTTTTATGCGGCAGGTCGGCGCTGACGGCCTTGAGCACCAGCGGGTAGCCCAACAGTTTGGCGTCGGCGATGGCGCGCCCTGGTGTGCTCAGAACCGCCGCAGGCGTGCTCAAGCCAAAGGCGCGCAAGGCCTGTTTGGACGCCCATTCATCCAGCGCCAGGCCTTGGCCCGCGAGAGGCTGAGGGCACAGCGGAGCAAGGATCGACTCGCCCCGTTCCAGCAACACCCGACGATGGTTTTGATAGTCGGCAATCCGCCCCCAGGCAGCAAGTGCATCTTCCACGCCTTGCAGCGCGGCAATGCCGTGGGCATGCAAGCGTTCGCGGGCATGGGCCGGCAGTAATTCGGGAAAGGCCGAGGTGACAAAACCGGTTTTGCCGTGGCGGCTGAGCACAGCGCAGAACAGCTCCAGCAACAGGTCGCACTCCTTGCGCTCGCCGGTAAACTCAGCCGGGTAATCCAGCACCAGCATCGCCGCATCGGCGTCGGTGCGCAGGGCCGTCTCGAGCATGCGCTCGAGCGCTTCACGGTCGCCCCAGATGGCGGTGGTAAAGTCCAATGGGTTGACCAGGTTGGCGTAGCTGGGCAGCACCTGCGCCAGCTCGGCACGTTGGCCTTGGTCGAGTGTCGGCAAGGCCAGCTGGTTGCGCTCGGCGTAGTCGGCAATCAGCCCCGCGTCGCCACCGGAACAGGCCAGTGCGATCAGGCGATTACCGGCCGGCAGATTGCCGCAGGCCGCGGCTTTCAAGGTTTCGACAAAGCTCACCGGTCCGCTCACGCGGATCACGCCCAGCCGCGCAAACAGGCTGTCGTAGAGGGCATCGGAACCGGACAGCGAACTGGTGTGACTCAAGGCCAACTCGGCGCCGATCTGCGACACGCCGGTTTTCAGCGCGATAATCGGAATGCCTTTTTCCAGCGCCTTGTGCGCCGCGCGGGCAAACCCCGGCACATTCTTCAAGCCTTCCAGGTGCAGGCCGATAGCGGTCACACGCGGCTCATCGAGCAGCACATCCATCAACTCGGCAACCCCCAACTGTGCCTGGTTGCCCACCGACGCCATATAGGCAATGGGCAGCGAGCGATCGCTCATCGACAGGTTGTAGGCGAAGTTGCCGCTCTGGGTGAGCACCGCTACGCCCTTCTCTACCGCCTTGCCGCCATGGGCCACCGGCCACAGCGCGGCGCTGTGCAAGTAGTCCAACAGGCCGTAGCAGTTGGGGCCGAGCAAGGCCATGTCGCCCGCCGCTGAAGTAAGCTGCTGTTGCAAGGCCGCACCAGTGGCGCCGGTTTCGGCAAACCCGGAGGCGTAACAAATGGCGCCGCCAGTGCCGATGGCGGCGAGTTCGGCCACACAGGCCAAGGTCAGCTCACGGTTAGTCGCGATAAACACCGCATCCGGGCCGCACGGTAAATCGGCAACCCGACGTACACACGGGATGCCGTCGAGGCTGTCATGCTGCGGGTTGACCAGCCACATTTGCCCGGCAAAACCGCCGTCGGCGCAGCGCTTGAGGGCACGGGCCATGCTGCGCCCGCCGACAAAAGCCAAGTGCCGAGGCGCCAGCAGACGCTTGAGGTTGTCGCGAATAGCCTGGGACATAAGCGTTCTCCGCGCCGATCAGCGCAACAACGGCCGCAATAGCTCACGGGCAATAATGTGCCGCTGGATTTCCGAGGTGCCTTCCCAGATCCGTTCGATCCGTGCGTTACGCCAGATGCGCTCCACCGGCCCTTCATCCATCAAGCCCATGCCGCCGAAGATTTGCACGGCTTCATCGGCCACCTTGCCCAGGGTTTCACTGGCAAACAGCTTGGCCATGCCGGCCTCACCGTCGGTCATGCTGCCCTGGTCCATCTTCCAGGCGGTGTGCAGGGTCAAAAGCTCGGCGGCGCGAATCTGCGTGGCCATGTCGGCCAGCTTGAAACTCACGCCCTGATAGGTGCCGATGGGCTGGCCGAACTGCTTGCGGTCCGCCGCCCATTGCAGCGATACATCCAGCGCACGCTGGGCCTGGCCGACGCAGTTGGCAGCAACCATCACCCGGCCAGCGGTAAGCCAGGCGTTGGCGACTTCCCAACCCTTACCGACTTCGCCGAGCACTTTGGAGGCGGGCACGCGGCAGTCATCGAAGAACATTTCATAGGTGTGATAACCGCGGTTGCTCACACACTTGGGGCCACGGCGGATGGTCATGCCGGGCGTGCCGCGATCGACCAGGAATGAGGTCACCGCATTGCGCTGGCGGCCGTTGTGTTCGTAGGTGTCGGTCACGGCAAACACGATGGCAAAATCGGCGTGGCCAGCGTGGCTGATAAAATGCTTGCTGCCGTTGATGACGAAGTCATCGCCGCTGCGCACGGCGCGGGTCTTGATCGCATTGGCATCGGAGCCGGCGCCGGGTTCGGTCAGCGCGAAACAGTCGATTTTCTTGCCTTGCACGCACGGCAACAGGTAGTCCTCGACCTGCGCGCCGGTGCAGGCCATGAGGATCTTCGACGGGCGCGCGACAAACACATGCAGCGCCCACGAGACTTTGGACAACTCACGCTCGATCAGCGCCTGGGACAGGTAATCCAGGCCACCACCGCCCACCTCTTCGGGCATGTTGAAGGCATAGAAACCTGCAGCGACAGCCTTGTCGCGAATCTGCGCGGCAAGCTCGGGCGACACCGCGTCGGCGCGGTCCACCGCGTCCTCATGGGGCAGCAATTCCTTGGCAACAAAGCTGCGTACCGCGTCCACCAACATGTCTTGTTCTTGGCTGAGTTGGAAATTCATGGCGCTACCTGTGTGGGCTTATTGACCGGAGAAAACCGGCAGGCGTTTTTCCATCGAGGCACGCAGCGCTTCGGCACCGTCGTCGCTGCGCCCGCACAACAGCCCGGCGGCCAGTTCAGCCTCAAGCTGTTCAGGCAGACTGCGCCCGGCGCCTTCGCGGATCAGGGTTTTGGTCTGGGCGAAGGCGAAGGTCGGGCCGTTGGCCAGGCGCGTGGCCAGCTCGCTTGCGTGGGCCTGCAGTTGCGCATCGGCGACCACTTCGCCCACCAACCCGGTGGCCAGCGCGCGCTCGGCGCTCCACAGCTCATCGAGGAACAGCAGGCGCTTGGCTTGCTCGCTGCCGATCAAGCGCGGCAAGTGCCAACTGGCGCCAGCATCCGGCGAATACGCCATGCTGGTGTAGCCGGCCTTGAAGCGCGCCGATTGGGCCGCGATGCGCAGGTCGCAGCACAGGCTCAGGTCCATGCCCGCGCCGACGGCGGTGCCGTTGATCGCGGCAATCGTGGGTTTGTCGAGGGTGTGCAGGCAGGTCATCAGGGCGTGGGCGGTTTCGGTCCAGCCGTAGGTTTCCAGCGCGCCACGGGACTCGGCGTCGGCCCATTCAGCCAGGTCGGCACCGGCGCAAAAACTGCGGCCGCTGCCGGTGAGCACCACCACGCGGACACTGGGGTCGGTGTTGAAGTTATCGAGCAAGGCATGCAGGTATTTGAGGGTCGGGATGTCCAGTGCGTTGCGCTGCGGGCCACGGTTGAGCGTGATCCAGGCAACGCCAGCTTGCACCTCAGTGAGCACGGGCGAATCAGTAGTCATGGCTTCCTCGAATTATTTTAATTGGCGTGAGGGGTGCGACATGGCGAGATACTAAACGAGCGTTCAGCAAGGAGGCAATCGGCAAACTGCAAATATTTTCAGGACGAAAAAAAACGCCCGAATAGAGCGTTCAGGCGCTGAAGGGAAGGTTCAGGCTTTGAGCTGATAGCGCGCGCGACCGCCGCCTTGCAGGCCGTCGACCCAGGCTTCGCAGATCTGGATGCCCTGCTGCGGCGTGAACGTGCCGGGGTTGAGCCCCGACTCCAGCCACAACCCATCGAGCAACGCGCTCAAGCCGATGGCGGCCAGATCAGCATCGAATTGCTCCCAGCCTTCCTCCCTGGCCATGTCCGCCAACGCCGAACGCATGATGGTGCGGTACTCGCCATAGGAATGCTCGTGGGCCTGGTTGATCGCCGGCGCGGTCTTGACCGCGCCCCAGAACACCAGCCAGGCGTCCAGCAGTTGCGGGTCGAGCAGTTCCGCCGAAAAGGAGCCTCGAAACAGCGCCGACAAACGCTCACGCGGCTGCGGCGACGCCTTGGCCATGGTCTCGCGCAACAGGCTCATGACTTGGGCGGTGATGGTGCGATAGGCCTCGGCCACCAACTCGTCCTTGCCCGAATAGTGATGGCTGATCAGCCCGACCGACACCCCGGCCTCGGCGCTGATCTTGCGGATCGAAGCGCCCTGGAAGCCATCGCGCTTGAGACACGTCAGCGTCGCCTGGACCAGGTTGGCCTTGCGCAATTGCGGCTCCATGCGGGAGAAACGCGATTCCTGGGTCATGGGGCGGTGTCCTTCGGTTGAGTCGGCTGCACGACTCTACCTCAGTCGCGGTAACCGGGCGACACCCGATCCAGCATCCGCAGCAACGCCGCCCATGCCAGTTGCATGGCATTCACATCGGTCAGCTCGCCCGCCTCCAACGCTCGGTTGGGGTTATTGAATTGCTGCTCGGTGTAAGCGCAGACCTCAGCCGGCGGCAGGATCAGCTTGCCGCAGGCCTGGGCGGCGATCTGAATATCGCAGGCCTTGTCCAGGTAATACATGCGCAGAAACGCCTCGCTGACCGTCGCGCCGACCGTCAACAAACCGTGGTTGCGCAACATCAGCACCGGCTTGTCGCCCAGGTCCTGCACCAGCCGGCGTTGCTCGTCCATATCCAGGGCGATGCCTTCGTAGTTGTGGTAAGCCACCTTGCCGTAGAACTCCATCGAGATCTGGTTGACCGGCAACAAACCGCACTCCAGCGCCGCCACCGCACAGCCGGCGCGAGTGTGGGTATGCAGCACGCACTGGGCGTCTTCGCGGGCGCCATGGATGGCGCTGTGAATAACAAAACCGGCCGGGTTGACGGCATAAGGAGAGGGTTCGATCGCCTGCCCGTCCAGGCCGATCTTGACCAGGTTGGAGGCGCTGATTTCGTCGAACATCAGCCCATAAGGGTTGATCAGAAAGTGATGTTCCGGCCCGGGAATACGCACCGAAATATGCGTGAAGATCAGATCGCTCATGCGGTAGTGCGCGATCAATCGATAGCAGGCCGCGAGTTCTTCGCGCAGTTGCTGCTCGGTGGAGTGAGTCATTTTTATTCTCCAGGCACGGGGTTGGTGAGGGCGACGCTAAGCCAGTGACCAGTAAAAAAACAAGTTGATTTTTTACTGGTGCTCGCCGCTTACTAGAAAAATAACAATAACAGCGCCTGGAGTATCCGCACCATGTCGCACCCTGCCTTCGTGCACCTGTTCGAGCCCTTGGTACTGCGCGGCAAGCGCCTGAAAAACCGCATCATGTCCAGCGGGCATGACACCTCGATGCCGACTGACAACCGGGTCAATGCGCAGTTGATCGCCTATCACCGTGCGCGCGCCGAAGGCGGTGTGGGGCTGATTGTGCTGCAGGTGGCGGGCGTGCATGACAGCGCGCGGTACACCTCCCACGTGCTGATGGCCACCGACGATGCCTGCATCGACGGCTACCGCGAGCTGGCCGACATTTGCCATGCTCAGGGCACCGTGGTGCTGTCGCAAATCTTCCATCCGGGGCGCGAGATCATGGAGTCGGCAGACGGGTTGCTGGCGGTGGCGTACTCAGCGTCGGCGATGCCCAATGAGCGGTTCCGGGTGATGCCACGGGCGCTTGACCCGGCGATGATCGATGAGATCGTCAGCGGTTACGCGGCGGCGGCCAGGCGCTTGCATCAGGCGGGAATTGATGGCGTGGAAGTGGTCGCCAGCCACGGTTACCTGCCCGCGCAGTTTCTCAACCCGCGAGTTAACCGGCGCAGCGATGACTACAACGGTACGCTTGAACAGCGCCTGAGATTCCTGCGGGAAATTATTGCCGCCGTGCGGGCCGCGACCGACGCGCACTTCATCATCGGCCTGCGTATTTCTGCCGATGAGCGCGACAGCGAAGGCCTCACCGAAAGCGAGTCCCTTGAGGCGGTAAAAAGCCTGCAAGCGCAATTGGACTATGTGCATATCGTCGCCGGTACCTCGGCGTCCACAGGCGGCGCGGTGCATATCGTGCCGCCCATGGCCATCGCCGCCGCGTACCTGGCCGATGCGGCCGCGACGTTCAAGGCCAGCCTGTCGATTCCATTGTTTGTCACCGGACGGATCAACCAGCCCCAGGAGGCCGAGTTGATCCTGGCGCGCGGCCAGGCCGATGTGTGCGGCATGACCCGCGCGCTGATCTGCGACCCGCTGATGCCAGCCAAGGCCCTCGAAGGCCGCGCCGACGATGTGCGTGCGTGTATCGCCTGCAATCAGGCCTGTATCGGGCACTTTCACAAGGGCTTGCCAATCTCCTGCATTCAGCACCCCGAGACGGGCCGCGAGCTGCACTTCGGTAAGCTGCAACCGACGTTGAAGCGCCGCCGCATCATGGTGGTCGGCGGTGGCCCGGCCGGTATGAAAGCCGCTGCCGTTGCGGCGCAACGCGGTCACGACGTGACCCTGTTTGAAGCCAGCGCACAGCTGGGCGGGCAAGTGTTATTGGCGCAGTTGCTGCCACGGCGCAGCGAATTCGGCGGCGCCAGCACCAACCTGCAACGGGAGATGACGCTGGCAGGCGTGCGTGTGGTGCGCAACACCCATGTCGGCCGCGCCCTGGTGGTGCAGGAGCAACCCGACCACGTCATCATCGCCACCGGCGCCGAACCCTATTGGCCGGCATTCGAGCAAGGCGGCGAGCTGCAAGTAGTCGATGCCTGGCAGGTGTTGCGCAATCAGGTCACATTGGGGCGCTCGGTGGTGGTGGTCGACTGGCGCTGCGACTGGATCGGCCCCGGCATCGCCGAGCGTCTGGTGCGCGCCGGCCACCACGTACAACTGGCGGTCAATGGCACGCACTGCGGGGAAAACCTGCCGCTGTATGTACGCGATCAACTGGCGGGCGAGCTGCACCGCCTGGGCATTCCCATCATCCCTTATGCCCGCCTCTATGGCTGCGACGACAGCACGGTTTACCTGCAACACAGTGCCAGCGGCGAACCGATGCTGCTGGAGAATATCAACAGCCTGGTGTTGTGCCAGGGCCACCAGTCGGTGGACACTCTGGGCGCGGAGCTGGCGGGGCTGGTGCCATTTGAGCGCATCGGCGACTGCCTGGCGCCGCGCACCGCCGAAGAGGCGATCTACGAAGGGCTCAAGGCAGCGTGGAAACTTTGAACCACGAACCGCCGCCACTGTTCCTCGGTACGCGCATTCGCGGCCTGCGCAAGGCGCGCGGCCTGACGCTGACCGAGCTGGCGCAACTGAGTAAACTGACCGCCGGCTATCTCAGCCAGTTGGAGCGCAACCTGGCGTACCCATCGATCCCGGCGCTGTTCAATATCGCCCGCAGCCTGGGCGTGACTATCCAGTGGTTTTTCGCCAGCGAGGCCGCCCCTGCCCCAGCAGATGAAGGCTATGTGGTACGCAAAAACAATCGTCAAAGCATCCGTTATGAAGATGGCATCGTCGACCAACTGCTGACGCCGTTGCCCAACCACCAACTTGAGATGCTGCACGCCTGCTTTCCACCCGGCGCCTACAGCCAGCAAAGCTACAGCCATGAAGGCGAAGAAGCAGGCTATGTGTTGAGCGGCACGTTTGAGCTGTGGGTCGGTGAGCGGCATTTCCTGCTGGCTGCAGGTGACAGTTTCAGCTTTGCCAGCAGCGAGCCGCACCGGTATGGCAACCCGGGCAAGGTGAATACAAGGGTGATCTGGGTGATTACACCGCCAACATTTTAGGCTGCTGGCGCAAATGCAGACGTTTCCTACGGGAACCGACGACAGTGGCGCGGCTTGCCATCAGTGGTGAAGGGCCCTGTCGCTTGCTATAAAAATGGCTACTTCTTTTCGAGGTTGTCGCCATGTCTTTATTGAATTTGTTGTTTGGGAAACCGACTCAGGATGATTGGGATCGAGTAAGGGATGTCAAATCCCGTAAAACCTGGAAGCTCGTACGTGGAGGCATTGGCCTGGACATCGATGAGGTTATCGCCTCAGAGGGTTACAAGGATGCGGTGCGCCAGGTACAAAAAATGGAGTCCGATCATTCATGGGCCTGCTGATCATTGTGCCGTTACTGGTCAGTGGCTATCTGGTCTGCCTCAGGCACCCGTTTTTCTACTTGCGCCTGCACCGTTTCCAGGGACAACTGCTTTACCTGCAGGTAGCAAGACTCGGAATGCTCTGCCTGATCGTTGCCACATTTTTAAGTGCTGCCCTGCTGACGTTGTCAAAACAAACGGCCTTTATCGCAGGGCATGAAGTTGCGGCGGACTACAGCCAAAAACTGGGTACGCTATTGGTACAACTCGACATTGCCAATGAGAAAAACTGCACGCTTTGGGTTTTCATGTTGCAGGCGGGTATGACCGCTCTGGCGATTCCCTTTTTCTGGGCAAGGCTTTATGTACGCATGAAGAAGAGAATGCTGAAGCTGGAAACCGACACGCAGCTCTACCACGTGCTTTCGCTGGGTATTCTTGAGGGCACGCCATTCAAGCTTTTATTGAGAGAATCCATCGTCAAGTGCGTGCCGTGCATGTTCAGTTTGAGCGACAGGAAGGTCTATGTCGGGATTGTATTGTTCGCAGGCACCCCCACGGAGTCCGAAGGCGTTGGCCAGGGGTTCAGCCTGGTGCCCATACTCAGTGGTTATCGGGACAAGGACACATTGGAGGTCACGCTCCACACTCACTACTCCCCTATAAACCTCCCCAGGCCAATTCTGCTGGCTCAGGAAAACGTCGTGTCGGCCACTCGCTTTGACTTCACCACATGGGCCCGTTCCCAGTCCCGCAGAAGCCGAAAGGCGCAGCAGGGGCAGTTCCATCACCACCGCCCTGCGCGCCCGGTAGAAGCCTCGCGCATCTGCGCATGAGGCTGAATATCACGGCCACTTGAACATATCGTCCACCGGCACACGGTAGCCGGTAGCCAGGCGGTTGGTCTCGTTGGCCATGCCGACCACGGCCTGCAACTCGCCAAACATCTCGTCGGTCATGCCGGCCTTGCGTGCGGCGGCGGTGTGGGAAGCAATGCAGTACGGGCAGTTGTTGGTCACACTGACCGCCACATAGAGCAGCTCCTTGGTCAACGGGTCGAGTGCTCCCGGTGCCATGATTTCCTTGAGGCTTTCCCAGGTGCGGCGCAACGTCGGCGGGTGGGCGGCCAGGCATTTCCAGAAGTTGTTCACCTGATCGACCTTGCGTGTTTGCATGATGTCGTCGTAAATCGCACGCACTTCAGGGCTGGCGTCGGCGTATTCGGTGAGGTGTTGGGTCATGGTCATTCCAAGGCTGGCATAGAGCACTCTGGAATACCGCGCCGCGCCTACTGTTGGCAAGTGAAGCCTGCAAGCGAGAACCACAGGCTTAGGGCTTGGGGTATTCGTGACGTGTGGTCAAGAGTCCTTTTCGCAATCGACGGTTTTTCCGAGTGAACGACGGGCGGATACTCGACTCCATTGTTCACACCCTCTCTGGAGTTACTGATGTCTATCCCCACCCAAAACGTCCCCGCCTTCGGCCTCGGCACCTTCCGCCTGCAAGGCCAGGTGGTGATCGACTCCGTGAGCACCGGCCTGGAGCTGGGCTACCGCGTCATCGACACCGCACAGATCTACGAAAACGAAGCCGAAGTCGGCCAAGCCATTGCCGCCAGCGGCGTAGCGCGTGATGAGCTGTTTATCACCAGCAAGATCTGGATCGCCAATTTCGCCGAAGGCCAGTTGATCCCGAGCCTGCGCGAAAGCCTGCGCAAACTCAAAACCGACTACCTCGACCTGACATTGATCCACTGGCCATCGCCGGAAGACCAGGTGCCGGTCGCTGAATTCATGGGCCAGCTGCTGGAAGCCAAGCGCCTGGGCCTGACCCGTCAAATCGGTATTTCCAACTTCACCATCGACCTGATGAAGCAGGCAATCGCTGCGGTGGGGGCCGAGAACATCGCCACCAACCAGATCGAGCTGCACCCCTACCTGCAAAACCAGAAGGTCGTGGATTTCGCCACCGCCCATGGCATCCAGATCACCTCGTACATGACCCTGGCCTACGGCGAAGTGCTCAAAGACCCGGTGATCCAGCAGATCGCCGAGCGCCATCAAGCCACACCGGCGCAGGTCACGCTGGCCTGGGCCATGCAGTTGGGTTACGCGGTGATCCCGTCGTCGACCAAACGCGCCAACCTGCAAAGCAATCTCAAGGCCCTGCAACTGACCTTGAGCACCGCCGATATGGCGCAGATTGCCGCCCTGGAGCGTGGCCATCGTTTGACCAGCCCAAAAGGCATCGCTCCGAAGTGGGACTAAACCCCGGCCAGCGGTTTGCGCGATAACTCCCGCAACCATGGCAACACCCGCAGGCCCGCCGTGGCCTCGGGTGGGTCGATGATGTCCATGAAGTGTTCGAGGTTGATGTTGTCCGGTACGCCCGGCAACCGCACCAGCACCCCAGGCTTTGTGCCAGATGGCTTGCCCAGGTCCTGATGGTCATAAAGCAGCACATGCCGCGCCTGTGGCTGCGGCCCGCAGGCCTGCGCCGCCAGCCCCGCATTCATGATCAGCACGTCGAAGGGCTCGGCCGGGATAGCGGTCAGTATCTGGACTTCTTGGTAGGTTTGCACCGGCACGATCCGGTGGTAACCCAACCGATTAAGCATTTTTTCGATGTGCAGTCGTTGCAGGTGTTGTTCATCGGCAATCAGGATAGTCAGTGCTTTGTTCGGCATGGCGAACCCCTGGGCTGGCAGCGCTCGTCAGTGAGCCTGGTCCATTTTCCAGACATATGCCGAAGACAAAATCAGGCATGTTCCCCCTTCATGTAGGAGTTCTCCCAAATCCACCGAATGCCCCTCAACTGCCGTCAAGCCTGCTTGTAATATTCACCCATGTGCTGATGCAAATCACCAATCGCCACGTCTATCGCCATAACTGCGGCGGCCAATGCGCTGCGCTCCTGGCGTTCACACACCGCTTCCAGCGTTTCGCAGCTGGCGATCAATGCCTGGGCCTTGACCATGCGTGCCCCTCCTTTGACGCGGTGTGCAAGGTCGTGCAGCTCACCAAAACGGTGCTGGCGTTGCAGCGACGCCAGCATCGCGCGGTCCACCTCCAGGCTGTCGAGCAAGGCGCTCAGCAGCTCCTTGAGCGCCGCGCGATCATCCCCCGTCACCACGATCAACGCCTTCAAATCAAACCCCGGCTCAGCGGTGGTTGAACCCGCGCTGAGCGCATAGGCACCCAGCGCCGAGCGCAAATCCTCAAGCCCGGCGGGCTTGAACAGGCAGCCATCCATGCCCGCCTGCCGGCAGCGCTCGGTTTCTTCCGGCTGGGCATTGGCGGTAAACCCCAGCAGCAGGCAGGCGGGCAAACCTTGCTCACGCTCTTGCGCGCGGATCTCACGCGCCAAGGCATAGCCATCCTTGAGGGGCATATTGCAATCGGTGATAACCACATCAGGCCGGTGGGTTTGCCAGCATTCAAGGCCTTGGGCACCGTCTTTGGCGGTGATAATGCGATGCCCCAGGAAGTTCAGTTGCCGGGCCAGCAGCAGGCGATTGGCCGGGTAGTCATCCACCACCAGGATGTCCAGTACTCGGGTGGGCTGGGTGGGGGCCGGCGTGGCCGAACCTTCGTCCAGTACTGCTGCCGTCCTGGCCAGCGTCAGTGCCACGTCCACGCGCGTCCCCTGCCCCAACGCACTGCTCAATTGCAGCTTGCCCGCCATCATTTCACACAGTGTGCGGCTGATCACCAGCCCCAGGCCCGACCCGCTGCGCGCCGATTGCTCAGTATTGCTGCCCTGGATAAAGGGGTTGAACAGCCGCTGCTGATCTTCAGCGCTGATGCCGATGCCAGTGTCTTCTACCCACAAACTGAGGTTCAACTGGCTGGGATCCACTCCCAGCCCACAGCGCCCGCCCATACGTACCTGGCCCTGATGGGTAAACTTGATGGCATTGCTCAGCAGGTTGGACACCACCTGTTTGAATCGCAACGGGTCGATCAACACCGCGCAATCCATCTGCGGGTCAAGCTCCACCTGCAGTGCCAGGCCCTTCGCCCGCGCCAGCCCTTCGAATACCCGCGCCACCGACGTCAACAATTCATGGGGGTTGGCGGGCTCCAGGGCCAAAGACAGATGGCCGGACTCGATTCGGGCGATATCCAGAATATCGCCGATCAACTCCAGCATGCCGTGGGAGGCCACCGAGGCTACTTCCAGGGCATCGCGGTCGGCACGCCCCTGTTCGGCATTGGCCAACGCCAGTTCTATCATGCCGATCACCGCATTCATGGGGGTGCGAATTTCGTGGCTCATGGTCGCCAGGAACGTGGTCTTGGCACGGTTGGCGGCGTCGGCGTCTTCCTTGGCCTCCTGCAACTGACCCAACAGCCGCTGGCGCTCGCTCACATCGACCCAACCGGCAATCATGCCAACGACATTTTCGTCGCCGTCACGGTACGGCAGCATCCAATGGTAGATGGTCAACACCTTGCCCGCGGGCAACCTGAGTACCCGATCATGAATCTGCGGCTCGCCCCGCTCCATCAGCCGCAAGTAATCCTCGTGGAAAGACTGGGCCTGCGGCGGGTTGCCGGTATCGGTTTCGATGACCGTCTTGCCGATCACTGCTTCCAGCTTGAAGCCAAAGACATCCAGGTAAGCACTGTTGCACGCCATCAGCCGGCCCTGGCGATCACGCACGTAGATTGGGTGCGGCGTACCGTCGATCAGCACGCCCATAAAGCGCATCTGGTCGCTCAACGCCCGTTCGGCCTGAGCCCGCTTACGGATCAGGCTGCGCAGGTAAATCGCCCATCCCAGGGTAATCAGCAGCAATATCACCGCCAGGCCGAACCCTTGGATAATCGCACTGCGGTGGCGTAGCCAATGGTCTTCGATGATGACATCGGTGCGCCATTGGCTGACCAGCTCATCCATTTCCTGAGGCGGGATGCTCAGCAACGCCTTGTCCAGTATCGAGTACAGCTCCAACTGACCCCGGTTGACCCCGAACGTCATACGCACGGGTTCAGAGCCGACGGTGCTGCTCACTTGCAAACGGTCGCGGTACTCAAAGGCGATCAGGTAGCGCGCATAGATCAATGAACTGACGGCACCCTCGGCGCTGCCGTTAGCCACCAGCGCCATGGCATCCGTAGGGTTCTTCGCCTCAACGAAGTGGATACCGGGATAGTCACGGTTGATGATCTCACGCAGTGCGTTGCCGCTGGGCAGCGCCAGACGCTTGCCCAGCATATTCTCCAAAGTCATGGTGCCAGGATCGTCGCTGCGGGTGACCAGCACCAGCGGATTGGTCAGATACGGCCGTGTAAAGCGCACCTGATCAGAACCCTCGATGCTGGGGGAAACCACCGCCATCATGTCCGCCCTGCCGGAACGGACCGTCTCGATTTGCTGGGGCATCGAGCCGCCTGGGACTACATCGAACTTCAAGCCGGTGCGCAGGCTGATCCGGGTCAGAACGTCGGCACTCAAACCCTCTGATCGCCCCTGCGCGGTGAAGGATGCCAACGGCAGCATCTGGTCGGACGCCACCACCCTGACACGCGGGTGTTTCTCCAGCCAGCGTTGCTCGCTGGTACTCAGGTGCAGCCGTTCGGCCCCCAGAAAACCAAGGTTGCCAGCACTCCAACGACGCAATATATCCAGCTGCTGGTTACCCGGAATCGACCTCAGCGCGCTGTTGATTATGCGCAGCATGCGGATGTTGTCGCGGGCCACCGCAAACGCGAACGCGTTGGACTCCAAGGTGGAAAAATCCGCCAGTTGTACATTATTGAGGTGGTTGCGGTTGATCTGATAGTGGGCGCTGATGGCATCGCCGAGGTAGACATCGGCGCGACCGAAGGCCACGGCGCCGATGGCTTCGAAAACCGACGCAAACAGCTCCACATGGGCCTTGGGGTAAAAAGCCTCGACCACATCGGGCGGCATATAGTGATAAAGCATCGCCACACGCTTGCCGGCCAGGTCGACACTCAGGGATTGGGTGTCACCGGTGCGAGTGACCAGCACCGGCTGATCATTGGCATAGGAACGCGACAGGACCAGTTGTGGGTCCCCGGCTTCAAACCCGTTGGCCGAACCGAGGAAGTCGATGGCGCCGTGTTTGAGCGCCTCGATCACCTCATCACGGGTGTCATAGCGGCGCACTTCAACGCTGACATTCAGCGCCTGGGCGAGCAGCTTTGCATAGTCGGCCGTCACGCCCTCCAGTTCGTCGTTGTTGTTGGTCAGTTCGAAAGGCCCGTAATCCGGCGCGGAAACCCCCATCAACAGAGTGCGCCGCTCACGCAGCCAGTGCCAGTCAGCTTCGCCCAGCACCACGGGCGGGCTATTCCCATCGAGGCTTGCATGCCCCAACAACCGTAAGGTGTGAGGCTCATCAAGGGCGATGGCGAACATCGGCAGCAGGCTCATCGACAACGCCATGATCAACCACCGAACCTGGGTAAGGATCATAGGGAATCAGATCAGGTGATTACGCTGGGCAAACTTGGCCATGTGCACCACGGATGTCATACGCAGCTTCTCCTTGAGCCGGGTTTTATAGGTGCTGATGGTCTTGTGGCTCAGCAGCATATCTGCAGCGATTTTGTTGTTGTTGAAACCCAGCGCCAACATCCTCAGCACAGCCACTTCGCGATCCGAAAGCAACTGCACCAACTCGTACTCGGTCGCCTGCAAATCATCACGGCGTACCGAACTGCTCGGCAGGCTGGGGAAGCAGTTGTAGTTGGACATCACCGCCCTGATCGCTTTTTGCAGTTCCTCCAGCTCCCCCGTCTTGGCGACAAACCCCATGGCGCCGGCACGCATGCACCGCGTGGAAAAAAACTCGGGCAGAAACGACGTCAGTACCAGAATTTTGCACGGCACACCCAGCGCCTTGACCCGGCTGATCACTTCCAGCCCACCCAGCTTTGGAATGGCCAGGTCGAGAATGATCAAGGCGGGGCGCCCCTCTCTCACCTTTTGGAGAGCATCCGCGCCTGTACCGGCTTCATCGATATCAGTGAACCCTTCGGCCTTCAACAAATGCCTGACAGTTGCGCGGATGAACGGATGGTCATCCACAATTAGTGCTTTGTTTCCACTACCTGACGCTTTGATCATATAACTACCCTGAGAAGAATAAGCACCCTTACACAGCACACGGGACACAGGTACCTGTGAGAAATAACAGTTCCGACCAGCGGACGGTTTTTCACTCAGGCGAATAGCCAGGCCAAGCCTGGCCCCTTTCGATCGAAAACATGCCGAGCACGTATCGCCAAACCGTTACCACCGTCTGGCTGCAAGTGCGCAACCTTAACAACGAAATAACGTTTTGACCGAAGGGGCAATCCCATTCGCATGTAGGACTTTTCCTCGCAGAGCGGCCTCTGCAAGCGCTTGCTAGTCGGTGGTACTCGGGCTCCAGAACGCCTGTACCACCAGGGTCGAGGTGGAAATTCGCGCCACCAGCGCGTCCAGTTCGTCGCCATCTACTGAAGTGGCCACCAGGGTCGCCTCGATCTCCACTTCTTCGCTGCCGAACGGCCGCACGTCAACGTCGCTGGCCGGGTAGTTGCAGCGCGCAAGCTCGGCTTCCAGCAGCACCATCACCGCCTGCTGCTGGCTGCGCCGGGCGATGACATAGAGGATGTTGGTGACCTCCGCCGACACCACGTCCAAAGGCTGGCGGTTGATGTTATTGACGATCGGCCGCAGCAAGGTGTTGGCCGCCAGCACAAACAGCGTGCCCAGCAGCGCTTCGAGGATCAGGTCGGCCCCCGCACACGCCCCCACTGCCGCCGATGCCCACAGTGTGGCGGCGGTGTTGAGCCCCCGCACATTGCCTTCTTCACGCATGATCACGCCGGCGCCCAAAAAGCCGATGCCCGAGACCACGTACGCGACCACTCGCACCGCGCCTTCGGCGCCGCCCAGGCGGTTGGCCATGTCGACAAAAATCGCCGCGCCCACCGCCACCAGCACATTAGTGCGCAAGCCCGCCGTGCGTTGGCGGTACTGGCGCTCAAAGCCGATCAAGCCACCGAGGACGAACGCCGCGGTGAGGCTGACCACGGTATCGACCAATGAGTTGAGGTTGATGTTGTTGATTGCCTGCATAAAAATTCTCCATGACTGCTGCGCATGCCAGAAACCTTCGTGCAGGTACGACCCACTGCACCGCGCCCGTTGTTAAGGCACAGTCAGCTTGGCTCGCCCACCGTAAATGGCAGGCGCGTCCGTAGCATCCTGATTGATTTCAGGTGCTGGTCAGCGTCGATGAGAGGGATGCAGGCAGGAGCCAGGACTGGCCGCTGCCGCTATGCCGCTTCTCGCTTTGTGAGGCGAGACAACGGCATCAGGAAAAATGCGCGTTACCTTGCCAAGTAGGTGCCGGTTACCGAAACCGGCCGACGACTGTCACTCGAACAAGTACCCACTGAGGGTCTCCGCTATTGATGAAAACGCGCGGAGTTTACGCCCGGTTTTCGCGGGAGTAAACCGTAGGAAAATTTACCGATGGCGTTTGGATGGATTGTTCAGGGTGAGTTCAGGAACTGTTTTTTGGACAAGGCGAAGGTCAAATATGGGAGCTGTGTACGTCCGTTATGACGGCATATCGGGCCGATCCCGCTCAACCAGTTTCAGGTAATCATGCAGTTGCCCGCCGGCAACGGGTTTGACCCGAATCGACACCCTGTTCACCTGCCGCCCCATCCTGATGCCTTCACGCGTGCGCACCTGCACATACCCAAGCTTGGGCCAGAAGCGCTCGGCCTTGGTATTGCCGACCACCACCGTCAACCGCAGCCACTGGGCACCGTTGTGCACCGCCCAGGTTTCAAGATCGGCATGCAGTTGCCGCGCAAGCCCGGTGCCGTGCAGGCGCGTATGCACCAGCAGCAAACCGATATGCCATACGCCGACAGCCAGCAAATCTGCGGCGATGTTCACCACGGCAACCAGTTGGTCCTGCGCATCGCGATAACCCAGCCAGTACATCCGACTGCAATGCCAACCTGCAGGCAAATAGCCCTGCAACTCTTCGTGCGCTTCGGTCGGTGATGCCGGTTCACCATTGACCGCGATGAAATACTCGGGGGCCTGGTCAAAAAAACACTGCAGCTCACCCGCGTCGCCGCCGTGCAGTTCAACCACCCGAATACCTTCGAGTGAGCAACCAACTTCCATGTTTATTTCCCCTTTAATCGTCGCGCGTCAGCACTTCCAGCAACTCGATTTCAAAACGCAGATTACTGTGGGGCTTGATATGCGCGCCCATCGAACGCTCGCCATAGGCCAGGTGCGCTGGCACAAACAGTGTGCGCACGCCGCCGACCTGCATGCCCATCAAGCCTTGATCCCACCCCTTGATCACCCGCCCGGTGCCGATCACGCACTGGAACGGTTTACCGCGCTCCCAGGACGAATCGAACACGGTGCCGTCTTCGAGGGTGCCGGTGTATTGGGTGGTGATCAGCGCGCCCTTGACCACGGTTTTGCCGGTGCCCTGGCGGGTGTCGGTGATCTGCAGTTCGTCGTTGCTCATGGGGCTCTCGTTGGATAGGTAAAGGCTGGGGTTTTCCCAGAATAGAGTGAGCTTGGCAAGTGCGCCCTCGCCACACCCTTCTGAGTTTCTTACAACCAATGCCAGAACCGGCTCCAGAACCCCCGGCCCAAATCATCCTTGCAGCGCGCATATTGCGCGGCGTACATCTGCGAGCGCGCCTGCACTTTGCTCGCCACCGGCGGCAGCCAGGTTTTGGCCGCATAGGTACGCTGGCGATAGCCGCCCCAGCCTTCGTGGTAGTTCAGGTATTGGCCGTAGGCGTCGTATTTGTAGACGCCGTTGATGGTGTAGGTCTTGTCCATGTACCAACCCACAAAGTCGATGGAATCATCGAAGTCCTGGCGGCTGGCTCCGCTGCGGCCGGTGCTCTTGCGGTAGTCGTTCCACACTTCATCCTTGGCCTGGGAATAGCCTTCGGCGGTGGACACGCGTCCCCAGGGGATGATCCATAACAGGTATTTGCGCGGGGTCTTGGCATCCTGGCGGAAGCCCGACTCTTGATACATGATCGCGAACGGCACCTGGATCGGCACGCCCCAGCGCTTTTGCGTGACCTTGGCGGCGTCGTACCAGTCGTCTTTTTCACGGAAGATGCCGCAGATGTCGTTTGGCGTGCGTGGCGGCGAAGTACCGCACGCCGCCAACAGGGAAGTGAGTAATAACAGTCCGACAGCTTTGCCTGCGCTCAAGGGGCACCTTTGCGTGATACACGTAAAAAGCCGGTATTTTACGCATTCATTCGGGCGCAGGGGTTAGCGAGTTCACACCATAACCGGTGGGTACCAGACAACAGCGGCGTCCCTGCCGCACATTCCCGGCTTAAGCCAACGGCACGCGACGCGTGGTCAGCGCGGTACGACCCACAAAGAAGCTCAAGGCTGCGCCCAACAGCAACATGGCCAAGGTGCTCCAGGCTGCGCGGGACAGCTGTTTAGCCGCTACTTCACCGGCTTCACGGGCTTTCTGCTCGGCTTGCTGTTTCAGCTCATCAACCTTTTGCATGGCTTGCTGATAAGCCTGGGCATAGTTGTCGACAATCTGCGTGGCTTCGGCTTTGCTCTTGCCGGTACGGGCGGCCACGATGTTGACCAGCGCGTCTTTATCCGCTGCATTCAACGCAGGCTCGCCGGAGGCTTTGACGCGTTCGAACCACTGCTTCAACTCATCACCGGCCTGTACAGGGTTGGTCGCGGCGTCCTTGGCCGATTGCTTGCCATCAGCGGCGGCCTGGTCGGTTTTCTGCTCGACGTTGGCCGGGTCCAGTTCAGGCTTGCCGCTTTGCTTGAGCAAGGTGTCGAGTTGGCCTTGCAGGCTGTTCCAGTCCAGTTGGATGCCTTGCTCGTTCAACTGCTGCTTGATGCTGTTGCCGATCCCAGGCGCAGCAGCGGCGATACCACTGCCGGCGGCGGACAAACCTTTGCCCACTACGTTACCGGCGGTGCCGACCACGCTGGCGGCCAGGCCAGCCAGCAGCCAGGTGGTAAGCAAGGTGGTGAAGGTCCAGGTCAGTAAGCCGTGCAGGCCGCCACGGTCCGGTGCAGTGCGCCCGGCCACAAAGGCGCCGAGGCCGACCGCCACCAGGGTCGAGACAAACAGCCAGATCCCGGCGCCGGTGCCGAAGCCGCTCAGTGGGTTGCCCGCTTCCATCGGGTTAACGGCACTGGCGCCAATGGCCGTGCCCAGCACACTGAGCACCAGGTAGGTCACCAGGGCAATTGCACTACCCGCCAGCACAGAGCTCCAGGACACGCGAAACGGTGAACGGTTGGTTTCATAGACAGTTGTCATGATTAATCCTTTGAGTGGTTGACCGTATCAGTCTGGCGAGACCGTTGCCGGCCGTCCCCGCTCAAATGCACCAGAGCATCTGGTGCATTCGCACCCCGCAGCGGGCACTCTGTGTGCACTATCATGAGGCCTGGGTGTCGTACCCTTCATGCGCCCATCCCCGGAGAGACCATGACCCAGGACGTTCTTGCCAAAGAAACCAACCGCCGCCAATTGCAGCAGATCATCTCCGGGTTATCGGACGGTGTGATCCTGGCCGAAGTCGACCAGACCATTCTGTGGGCCAACGAAGCCGCGCTGACCATGCACGGGGTCAGTGAGGTCGAGCAGCTCGGCGCCAATACCGAGCAATACGCCAAGCGCTTCGCCTTGCGCTATCGCAACAACCACCCCTTGCCGTTGGACAGCTACCCGCTCAGCCGAATAGCAGCCGGTGAAGAATTCAGCGATGTGGTGGTGGAAGTCACCCCCGCCGCCGACGAGGACCGCAGTTGGGTCCACCGCTTGCGCAGCCTGGTGCTGACGGACGCCCACGGCGAGCCAGAGCTGTTGGTGCTGATCCTCAGCGACGCCACCGAGTGGGCCAGCGCCGAGCAGCGCTTTGAAAAAACCTTCAACGCCAACCCGGCGCCTGCCGTGATCTGCCGCCTCAGCGACCTGCGCTACATCAAGGTCAACCAGGGCTTTTTGGAGATGACCGGTTACAACCGCGACCAGGTCATCGGCAAATCCGTGTATGAACTGGACGTGCTGGAACAGGCCGACCGCAAGGACCTGGCCATCCAGCGGCTGGGCGAAGGCGCGACCATCCCGCAGATGCAGGCCGAGCTGCGCCTGCCCGAAGGCGGCAGCAAACTGGTGATCGTCGCCGGCCAGCCGTTGGACATGAACGAGGAAGACTGCATGCTGTTTTCCTTCACCGACCTGGAACCACGGCGCAAGGCCGAGACCGCCCTGCGCCAGAGCGAAGAACGGTTCGCCAAATCCTTCCGCCTGACGCCGGTGCCGACCCTGGTGTGCAACGCCGCCAACCGGCAAGTGGTGGATATCAACGAAGCGTTCATGAGCATCACCGGCTACACCAGCGAAGAACTGATCGGCAAGAACGTCGAGGACATCAACTTCATCGACAGCGCCCCGGCTGGAGCGCAATTGTTCACCACCCTGGAAAAGGCCGGCAACCTCGAAGGCCAGGACCTCAAGGTGCGCAAGAAAGGCAACGAGGTGATCGACTGCGTGGTCTCCGCCGACACGGTGATAATCGAGGACGTGCCCTGCTACCTGCTGGTGCTGATGAACATCACCGAACGCAAACGCTCGGAGCTGGAGCTGGTGGCGGCCATCGAGGAAGTGATGCAGGACGCCTCCTGGTTCAGCCAGACCCTGATCGAAAAACTGGCCAACGCCAAGAGCGTCAACAGCCCCAACCTGCCGAACGTGGCCTTTACCGACCTCACCGCCCGAGAGCGTGATGTGCTGGGTTTGATCTGCGAAGGCCTGGCCGACAAAGAGATTGCCTCGCGCCTGAAGCTTGCACCCAACACCGTGCGTAACCATGTGGCCACGGTGTACTCCAAACTCGGTGTACATAGCCGCAGCGCGGCCATTGTATGGGCCAGGGAACGCGGCTTGTTTGCCGGCGAACTGCGCGTCAAAAGCAAACCATAGAGTGCAAATGCACTAGTGCGACCAGTGCAAATTCGCCTTATTGCACTGGCGCGTGCTGCTTAACCTTGAGGAGTGGGCGCAGGGCCTTTGGTCCCGCGCCGTAATGGTTTGATCTCTTCCAAGGAAAGCACGATGAAAAGCGAACAAGTCAAAGGCGCCGTAGAAAAAGTTGCCGGCAAGGCCCAGGGCTTTATCGGCAACCTCGCCGGCGATGAACAATTGCAGGCTGAAGGTGTAGCGCGTCAGGCCGCAGGTCAACTGCAGCAAACGTACGGCGACGCGCTGGAGACCGTCGGTGATTTCGCCAAAAACAAACCCCTGACTACCGTGGCTGTCGTCGCCGGTATCGGTTTGCTTGTGGGCCTGTTGCTGCGTCGTCGTTGAGGAGGCCGAGGCCCATGTTTACCCTCTCTCAATTGCGCAACTGCATCGAAGAAGGTTTATCGCCGCTGACCTGCGAATTCACCCTGTGCCGGGACGCGTCCCTGACCCTCAAGGTCTACGACGCCGAAACCGGCCGGGTTGACCTGGTGGTGACAGGCATCAGCACCAACCGGCTGCAAACCGCGCAAGAAGTGGCCAAGATGGTTGAAGAGTTGCGCTACGAGCTGCAAAGCAACAACGTCGGCAAGCTCACGCTGGATGACTTGCCTTCAACGACGGCCCAATGAAAATCAAAAAGTGATGGATGAGGTAACGCGACCGGTGTGGCCGGTTACCTTAACGCCAGCGCGAGGAAAACAGACCGATCATCGCTTGACGGGGGTGATCTCAAGAATGGTGCCGTTGGTGGTTTTGAGCAGCACAAATTTGTCCCCCACCCGTGCCCATTGGCTGTCTGCCTCCGGCTGCTTGAGGCCGCGCTTTTTCCAGTCGCTGACCGCCGACTCCTTGCGCATCAGGATATCCGGGGCGCGGTCGCCTTCTTTCAAATCCCGCGTATTGATGCTGGAAGGCTGCACGGTTTCCTGGGGTGTATCACCGGCCTGCACGACAAAGCTGGCGGTGGACAGGCCAGCGGTGAGCAGCAGGCAAGCGGCTAGGGTCTTGGACTTCATGGGGGCTCCTTCAATGAATGATGCGTACCCAGGTTCCGACCGCAGGCGTGGCAATTCATTCAGCCGCAGATGCTGCGGCGTGCTCGTTGACTAAAGGGCCCAACGTTCGCGCATCAAAAACTGGAGAAGTCCTATAGCCATCCCAGTGCTCTGAGTTCTCAATTCAAACCCAGCCATGAGCTGTGGTTTTCAGAACTCAGAGGACTTTGCAAAATGACACAGCATATACAAGTACTTTCGCTGCAAACCAATACTCCCGATACCCACTCACTGCGTGCCGCCCATGAGTCAATTCTGGAATTTGCCAAGCGTGAGACGAATCGCCGCACAGAGCAGTTGATCAGCTCGATGAGGCGCTCATTGGCAGCCATCAAAGACGATTCATTCAAGCCCCTGGTTACGTTTGTAACCGCGCCCGAACTCTACTGGAACATTCCGTGGAGCAGCGTCAAGAATGTGCAAGAGCTTAAACAGCTGGAAATGTTTTACCGCCGGACAATTCAACAGCACGTCAGGCAGATTATTCGCGCTTTCCCGGCCAGGCATTGGGGACGCCTGGTCATATTACCGGGTACAAATGCATTGTTAACGCCCAGCAAACAGAACCCACGGCGCTATGAGGCTTTGAATTACGTAGTGGCCGGGAACAATTTCGGGAAGCGATCGTTTTGGGGCGCGCCCTTGATTTCAATGTGGCCCAAACGAAATACCGCCTTGATCGACTACATGGGCCTGTCAGCAGAGCAGGCTGTAGAAAAGGATAACGAGCTGATCATTTTCGATCCGGAAACGGCCTCGCCGGAGCTTTTCGACGGCGACCCGCCCCTGGTATTTGTGTACCAACTCTCCGAGACACTGAGTGTCAATGTGTATGAACTGAGCACCTCCACCGCAAAACATCAACGCGGCTGTCAACTGGTGCCTCTGTTCGACAACCAGCTACTCCCGGACCTGCCCTTCGGTATTGATATTTGCGCCGATGTTGGCCTCGGTCGAACCGATGAATTGCGCGAGCCCAAGGTCAAACTCGACTTTCTGATTGCAACGGGTCAGCCCATTCCGGCGGGTCTTGAGCTACTTGAGTCAGTGCAATACCTCATCCGTAATGATGGTCGTACCGAAGCCTCTGCTGACGGCAGCTTACGCAGCCAGTGCGAGGTGTGGGCGGTGAGCGAAGGAAAAACTTCGGCGGTAATACCTGCTCGCCTGATTACCGAAAACGTCTGGCTACATCAGCTCGAGGTCGATTAATCGACCGCCGCGCTGTTGCTCATATGAAATAATTCCTGTAATTTTTCATGAAATTTCTAGACATAAATTTCATGAACCAACAACAAGAACTCGACGCCCTGGCCGTGCTTATCCACGACCTGCGCAAGCACAAGAAGCTCACCCTCGCCCAACTCGCGCAAAAAATCGAGCGTTCGGTGGGCTTTTTGTCTCAAGTCGAACGCGGCCTGTCGCGCCCTACCGTGGCCGATCTCACCGCCATCAGCCACGCCCTCGACGTACCCACCACCTACTTCTACAGCCTGCCCAAACCCAAGGCGGTGGATTGGGTGACGCGCCCCAACGAGCGGCGCACGGTGTATTACGCCAATGGCATCACCGACATTCTGGTTTCGCCAAGCATGCACGGCGCCTTTTCGATGCTCGACAGCCTGCTGGCACCGGGTGCCAACAGTGGCGAGCAAACCATGAGCGACCGCGCTGAGCAGGCCGGTTTTGTGCTGGAGGGCGAGTTGACGCTGTGGGTGGAGGGTGAGGCCGATCCGGTCACCCTCGGCCAAGGCGACAGCTTCCACCTGGCCAGTTTTGCCCATTGCCGCTACGCCAACCTGACTGATCTGCCCGCCCGCGTATTGTGGGTTTACAACTAGGAGCAACACCCGTGAAAAGCCAACCCTCCACGTTGCTGGCCGAAGTACGGACCTTTCGCCAGAACCACCCCGAGGTGCGTTACGTCGACCTGATCGCCCTGGACATCCCCGGGCATTTCTACGGCAAGCGCTACCCGGTGGAGATGCTCGAAAAAGTCGCCGCCGGCAGCCCGCTGAAGCTGCCGCAAAATGCCGTGCTGCTGGGCGCCCAGGGCGGGCTGTTCAAGATTGGTGACTATTGCTTCCACGACGGCGACCCGGATGCCAACCGCCGCCTGGTGCCGGGCACGCTCAAGCCGGTGAGCTGGGAAGCGCAGCCGCTGGGGCAGATGCTGATCACCTCGGATGGCACCGAAGCGCCGATCGAATTCGAACCGCGTGAAGTCTTGGCCAAGGTGTTGGAACGCCTGCAGCACAAGGGCATTCACCCGGTGGTGGCGTTTGAGCTGGAGTTTTACCTGTTCGATAAAAAACTCGACGACGGCCTGCCGCAATTTGCCCGCGATCCGTTGAGTGATGACGCTGACGACCAGCCCAACCTGCATATCGAGCGGTTGTCGCGCTTCAGTGAAGTGCTCGACGACATGGCCCAAACCGCCCAGGCCCAAGGCATCGACATCACGGTGATCACCGCCGAACTCGGCCCTGGTCAGTTCGAGATCAACTTCGGCCACTGCGACGACGGCCTGCGTGCCGCCGACTGGGCCGCGCTGTTCTGCCGCAGCACCCGTGGCGTGGCACTCAAGCACGGTTACCGCGCCAGTTTTATGGCCAAGCCTTACCTGCAATTTCCCGGCAGCGGCATGCATGTGCATGTCAGCCTGTATGACGGCGCGGGCAATAACTTACTCGCTGCGCACCAGCAGCAACCACTGCGCCACGCGGTGGCCGGTTGCCTGGAGTTGCTGCCGCACTGCATGCCGATCTTCTCGCCCAACCACAACGCCTTCCGTCGCTTGGGTGGCACCGTGAACGCGGCCACTCGCGCCAGCTGGGGCTTTGAAGACCGCGACGCCTGCGTGCGCATTCCCGAGTCCGACCCGCGCAACCTGCGCATCGAACACCGCCTGGCCAGCGCCGACGCCAACCCGTACCTGGTGCTGGCAGCGATCCTGGCAGGCTTGGAGCATGGCCTTGAAGCCAGGCAAGAACCCATCGCGCCGCTGAACGAGGACCGTAACAGCGGCGCCGACTTCCCCCTGGAAATGCTCGACGCCGTGCGTGCCATGCAGCATCAAGCGGTGTTGCGCGATAAGCTGGGCGCCGAATTTATCGACGTGTACTGCGAAAACAAACGCCAGGACCACCTGGCCTTTCAACAAGAGATTAACGCGCGGGAATACCGCTGGTTTCTCTAGCCATGGAATCAACGATGACCGACCAAAGCGCCCCGGCCCTCAAGGAAATCTTCAACGTCGAACGCCTGCAACACATCGCCAGTGAAATGACGGCGGTGTACCCGGCATTTGACGCCAAAGGCTTTCTAAAGCACGCCAAAGCCGGGCTGGCCGAGTTGTCGGTGATGCAGCGCATGGCACGGGTCGGTGAGAGCCTGCATGCGGTAATCCCACTGGATTATGCGCAAACCCTCAAGCTGCTGTACGCCCTGGCTCCGCGCCTGAACAGTGCATTTGTATGCCTGTTCCTGGCGCACTACGTGGCCAGTTACGGGCAAAGTGACTTCAAGCGCTCCATGGCCGCGCTCAAATACCTCACCACTTTTGGCTCGGCCGAGTTCGCGATTCGCCCGTTCTTGTTGAATGACTTCGAGCGCACCCTGGCCGAGATGCAGCAGTGGTCGCTGGACGCCAACGAACATGTGCGCCGCCTCGCCAGTGAAGGCTCGCGCCCTCGCCTGCCGTGGTCCTTTCGCTTGGCCCAGGTGCAGGCCAACCCGCAGCTGTGCGCCCCGATCCTGGATAACCTCAAGGCCGACAGCAGCCTGTATGTACGCAAATCGGTGGCCAACCACCTCAACGACATCACCAAGGACCACCCGGACTGGGTGCTCAGCCTGATCGAAGGCTGGAACCTGGACAACCCGCACACCGCCTGGATCGCCCGGCACGCCTTGCGCAGCCTGATCAAGCAAGGCAATACCCGCGCACTGACGATCATGGGCGCCGGCGCCAAGGCCGAGGTAAAAATTCACCACCTGAAAGTCACACCCACGGCGATCAACCTGGGCGAGCGCATTAGCCTGTCGTTCAGCCTGGAATCCACTGGCGCCACTGCGCAGAAGCTGGTGGTCGACTACGCCATCGACTACGTAAAAAGTGCCGGCCACAGTGCGGCCAAAGTGTTCAAGCTCAAGGCCTTTACTCTCGGAGCAGGCGAACATCAGAGCATCCGCCGCGAACAACATATCCGTGAATTGACCACACGCAAGCACTACCCCGGCAAACATTGGGTGCATGTGCTGGTAAACGGTGAAAAGCTCGCCAGTGCCGAATTCGAACTGCTAAAACCCTGACACAAATCAAACAAAAGGCTCTAGCACGGGCCTTTCAGCCACATTAATTGTCAGACAATTCTGGCTTTTGTTGTTGCGACCCATTATCATTCGGCGCCTTCTCACTACCCATCGGGTAGTTGTTCCACTGTGTCACCCGAGGCGCCAATGTACCGTTCGTACCGTTTGTATCGTTTTTCGTTTCACCGCCCCTTGCTTGCCCTGAGCCTGGGGCTGGTTTCCCACGGTGTCAGTGCCGCCCTGCAACCCCTGGCCGAAGCACCGCTGGCCAGCGACACCGAACTGCACTGCCACTTCAACCGCGACGCCAGCACCGACTGCACTACCACCCAGCACTACACCATCCTCAAGCCCAACGGCCGCGAAATGCTCTCGCGCATCGACTTCGATTACGCCGAAGGCGACAGCTTTGAAGTGATCAGCGCGCAATCCACCCAACCAGGCGCCAAGCCGGTCGCGCTGGACGCCGCACAGATCGACACGCGCACCGCGCCCAACCCGGACCAGGGCTTCAGCCGCTACAAGCAGACATCCCTGGCCTTCCCGAACCTGCGCGTGGGCACAAAAATTCGCTTCACCGTGCGTGAGCGGCGCGCCGCCAAACCGCTGGTGACCCAGTTTCACTACGCCCTCATGTTTGGCCCCAGCGCGTTCCGCCGCGACCACGTGAAAGCGCGCTTTACTGCCGAACGGCCAATCCAGTGGCGCAGCGAGCTGTTTGACGGCTTCAAAGTCACTGCATCCGCCAACGGCAAGACCCTGGACGTGGTGCAGAAAAAGCCGACCTACCTCAATTACATCAACGAATCCTCCAGCGCCGCGCTGCAACGCATCCCGCGCCTGGAAGTGGGCAGCGCCCTGGACCGCCAGGCGTATTTCGGTGATTTCGCCCAGCGTTACAACCAGATCCTCGGCGCCAACCTGCCGGCGCAAGCAGCTGCTGCCGTAGCCGCCGCACGCAGCCTGGCGCCGAAGGAACAAGTCGCCGCCCTGATGCAGCACATCAACGATCACTACCGCTACCTGGGCGACTGGCGCGCTACCGAGCGCGGTTATGTGCCGTTCAACCTGGCGGAAATCGAGCAGCATGGTTATGGCGACTGCAAAGACCTGGCGATCCTGTTGACCGCCATGCTCAAGGCCAGCGGCATCAAGGCCGAAACCGCCTGGGTCAGCCGTGGCGACGTGGCGTTCGCATTGCTGATCCCCGGCACCAATGCAGCCAACCACGCCATCGTGCGGGCCGAAGTCGATGGCCAGGTGTGGTGGCTCGACCCGACCAACCCGGTGTTCGCCCCCGGCCAGACCCTGCCCGACATCCAGGACCGCTGGGTACTGGTCAATGATGCTCAGGGCCAGGTACGCGAAGAACAGATCCCGCTGGAACGCCCGGAAACCACCCTGCGCCTGGACAAAAAAGTGCGCTTCGACCAGCAAGGCAATGGCGCCACCCAGGCCACCATCACCTTCAGCCGCCTGCCGCTGATGCAAATGAGCGTCGCCGACCGCCAGCAAGGCACCACCGCCACCGACCAGAACATCTGCGGCAACTTCGGCAACGAAATCAGCGACTGCAAAATCACCCGCCAACCCACCGCCTTTGTGGTGCACGACGGCTACACCGTCAACGCCAGCATGAACGACCAGCGCGCACTGGAAAAGCTTGCGAACGACTACGTTTATACCGACGAGTCGCTCAAGGGCCGCTGGGATGGTTTCATCAACTACCGTCGCTACGATCAACAGGCTGACCTTTACCTGGGTAACCCGGAAACCTACGACTACAGCTTCACGCTGACCGGTGGGCAGATGGCAAAAGCCATCCCCGGCTGCCAGGTGCGCTCGCCGTGGTATGACCTGGATCTGGAAGGCAAGCGCACGGATGACGGCCTGCAGTATCACTATCGCCTGAGCCAGAAAATACGCTGGCTGACCCATGCTGAAGTTTCCAGCGAGGCGTTTGGCAAGATGATCGACGAGGCGCGTGCGTGTGCTGAGCAGGTGCATCAGGTGGTGAAGCTCTAACCACTCACTGACACAACACAGAACCAATGTGGGAGCGGGCTTGCTCGCGAAAGCGGTGGATCAGTTAATACATCTGCTGACTGACACACCGCTTTCGCGAGCAAGCCAGCTCCCACATTTTTTTATCCGGTTTCTTCAGTGGGTTTGGCCTAACAGCAAACCCTGCTCCCGCGCGCACAACTCCACCACATAATCCCACAGCACCCGCAACCGCACAGACTTGTGCAGCTCCCGGCGCGAACTGATCCAGTAGCTGCGCTGGATGCTTTCTGCCGGCAGCAATGGCACCAGCTCCGGGTCGCCAGCGGCCATGAAGCACGGCAACACCGCAATGCCCAATCCCGAACGCGCCGCCTGGTGTTGTGCAATCACGCTGGTGCTGTGGAATACCACTTTGGGGTTGCGGCAAAAGCTGCTGAGGAACTTGAGTTCCTGGCTGAACAGCAGATCATCCACGTAATCAATCCAGGCATGGGCGGCGAGGTCTTCACGCTTTTCGATCGGCGGGTTGCGCGCAAGGTAGGCGCGGCTGGCGTAGAGCGCGAGGCGGTAGTCGGTGAGTTTGCGCGTGACGAGTTGGTCGACGCTGGGGCGTTCGAGGTGGATGCTGATTTCCGCTTCGCGGTTGAGAATGCTCACAAAGCGCGGCACCGCCACCAGCTCCACTTCCAGCCCCGGATAACGCTCGAACAGCCCGCCCATGCGGCTGGCGAGGAACATCACGCCCAAGCCCTCGGCCACGCCAAGGCGGATCTTGCCCAGCGGCGCAGCCGAATGGGTGAGTTCGTCTTCGGCCAGCAACGCAACGTTTTCCATGGCTTCGGCGTGCTTGAGCAGCGCTTCACCGGACGGCGTCAGTTCGTAGCCTTGGGCATGCTGCACGAACAGCGCAGTGCCGAGGCTTTTCTCGATGGCCTCGATATGCCGGGCCACCGTGGCGTGCGTGGTTTTCAGGCGCTGCGCAGCGGTGAGCAGGCGGCCGCTGCGTTGCAACTCTAGAAAAAACCGCAGGTCATTCCAGTCGAACATGTCGCCTCCAATGCGAGAGCCTGAGCCGCGCTGTTTAAAAACGCACAGCAGCTGGGTAAAAACTAACATTTTTAAGACGAAAACTAACAACTAGGATGGGGCCAATAAGAAAAACAAGCGAGACCTCAGATGCCCATTGCAACTGCTGAATACGATTACATCGTCGTAGGCGCCGGCCCCGCAGGCTGCCTGCTGGCTAATCGATTGTCCGCCAACCCCGCCCACCGCGTGCTGCTGCTCGAAGCCGGTGGCCGCGACAATTACCCCTGGATCCACATCCCCGTCGGTTACCTGTTCTGCATCGGCAACCCGCGCACCGACTGGTGCTTCAAGACTGAAGCCCAGGAAGGCCTGCAAGGCCGTGCACTGAGTTACCCACGCGGCAAAGTGCTGGGCGGCTGTTCCTCCATCAACGGCATGATCTATATGCGCGGCCAAGCCCAGGATTACGACGGCTGGGCCGCCGCAGGCAACCCCGGTTGGGCCTGGAAAGACGTGCTGCCACTGTTCAAACAGAGCGAAAACCATTTTGCCGGCGGCTCGGAATTTCACAGCGATGGTGGTGAGTGGCGCGTGGAGCAACAGCGCCTGCACTGGCCGATCCTCGATGCCTTTCGCGATGCGGCGGCGCAAAGTGGTATCGCGCCAATCAGCGATTTCAACCAGGGCGACAATGAAGGTTGCGGCTACTTCCAGGTCAACCAAAAGGCCGGGGTGCGCTGGAACGCGGCCAAGGCGTTTCTCAAGCCGATCCGCCAGCGGCCTAATCTGACCGTACTGACCGAAGTGGAAGTCGACCGTGTAGTGCTGGAAAACGGCCGCGCTGCGGCCGTGGTCGGGCGCCAGCATGGCCAGCAAGTGAGCTGGAAAGCACGCAAGGAAATCGTCCTGTGCGCCGGTTCTGTTGGTTCGCCCGGTATTCTGCAGCGTTCGGGGATTGGCCCGTCCACTGTGCTCAAGCCCTTGGGCATCAACGTGCTGCATGAACTGCCGGGGGTCGGCGGCAACCTGCAGGATCATCTGCAACTGCGCTTGATCTACAAGCTGGAAAACGCACGCACCTTGAACCAGATCGCCGGCACAGTGTGGGGCAAGATGGGCATGGGCCTGCGCTACCTGTATGACCGCAGCGGCCCATTATCGATGGCGCCCAGCCAGCTCGGCGCCTTCGCCCGCTCCGGCCCGGAGCAGACGTCGGCCAACCTTGAATACCATGTGCAACCGCTGTCATTGGAACGTTTTGGCGAGCCATTGCATGCGTTCCCGGCGTTTACCGCGTCGGTCTGCGACCTGCGTCCGCAAAGCCGTGGCCGCATTGATATCCGTTCAGCCAACCCGGCAGATGCACCCCTGATACGGCCCAACTACCTCAGCCACCCCGAAGATTTGCGCGTGGCCGCCGACGCGATCCGCCTGACCCGCCGCATTGTCGCCGCACCGGCCCTGAGCCAGTTCAAGCCGGTGGAATACCTGCCGGGCGATTCGCTGCAAACCGAAGAACAACTGCACGAAGCCGCCGCGCGTATCGGCACGACGATTTTCCACCCGGTGGGCACTTGCCGCATGGGCGATGACCAAGACGCAGTGGTCGATGCGCAACTGCGCGTGCATGGCGTGCCGGGCCTGCGTATTGCCGATGCCTCGGTGATGCCACGCATTACATCCGGCAACACCTGCTCACCTACACTGATGATTGCGGAAAAGGCAGCGCAGCTGATGCTTTCGCCGAACACAAGGAGTCTCGCCCCGCAGAGAGAAACGGTTCATGCAATCTGAATAGCGGCGCCGCACCCGGCGCCGACAGTGGAACAACAATAAATAATCACTGTGAGGGATACCCGATGTCAGAACATGCTCAACCCCTGGGTTCGGCCGTCAAGGCGAGCACCGGCAGCGAATCAAGGAAAGTCATCTTCGCCTCGTCTTTAGGGACGGTGTTCGAGTGGTACGACTTTTTCCTCTACGGCGCCCTGGCGGCGGTGATCAGCAAGCAATTTTTTGCCGGGGTCAACGACACCACGGCGTTTATCTTTGCCTTAATGGCCTTTGCCGCAGGTTTTGTGGTGCGGCCGTTCGGCGCGCTGGTGTTCGGCCGCCTGGGCGACATGATCGGGCGCAAGTACACGTTTTTGGTCACCATCATCCTGATGGGCGTGGCGACTTTCTGTGTCGGGCTGTTGCCGACCTATGCCAGCATCGGCATTGCGGCGCCGATCATCCTGATCGTGTTGCGCATGCTGCAAGGCCTGGCGTTGGGCGGTGAATATGGCGGTGCAGCCACCTATGTGGCCGAGCATGCACCGGCTGGTAAACGCGGCCTGCACACCAGCTGGATTCAATCCACCGCCACCCTGGGCCTGCTGCTGTCGCTGCTGGTAGTGCTGGCTTGCCGTTACTTCACCGGCGACCAGTTCGAGGTGTGGGGCTGGCGCATTCCGTTCCTGTTCTCGATTGTGCTGCTGGGTATTTCCACCTGGATCCGCATGAGCCTGCATGAGTCGCCGGCATTCCTGAAGATGAAAGAGGAAGGCAAGGCCAGCAAGTCGCCGATCCGCGAATCCTTCGGTAAATGGGAAAACCTCAAGGTGGTGCTGATTGCGCTGTTCAGCATCAACGGCGGGCAGGCCGTGACCTTCTATGCGGCGCAGTTCTATGTGCTGTTCTTCCTCACACAGTTCCTGAAGATGGACCCGGCCCTGGCCAATATGCTGTTGATTATCAGCGTGGTGATCGGCGCGCCGTTCTTCATCCTGTTTGGCTGGCTGTCGGACAAGGTTGGGCGCAAACCGGTGCTGATGCTCGGCTTGCTGCTGGCCACCGCGCTGTACTTCCCGATCTTCAAAGGGCTGGCGCACTACACCAACCCGGCGATGGACCAAGCCAGCCACCAGGCGCCGATCACCGTATTGGCTGACCCGGCCACCTGCACCTTCCAGTTCGACCCGGTGGGCAAGGCGCGTTTTGACAGCCCGTGCGACAAGGTCAAGACCTTTCTGGTCAAGCAAGGTCTGCCATACAGCAGCGCCGCCGCGCCAGCCGGTAGCCCGGTGCAGGTAAGCGTGGGTGATGTACGCATCGACGGTTACGACGAGGCGGCCCTGCGCGGCGCGGTGACCCTGGCCGGCTACCCGACTTCGGCGGATGTGGCCCAGGTCAACAAGGTGATGGTGGTGGTGCTGATCGTGGTGCTGATCCTGATCGCGGCCATGTGCTACGGCCCGCTGGCGGCGCTGATGGTGGAACTGTTCCCGACGCGTATCCGCTACACCTCGATGTCGCTGCCCTACCACATCGGTAACGGCTGGTTTGGCGGGTTCCTGCCAACGGTGTCGTTTGCCTTGGTGGTGTACACCGGCGATATCTTCTACGGCTTGTGGTACCCGGTGGTGGTGACCGGCGTGAGCTTGATTGTGGGGTTGTTCTGCCTCAAGGAAACCAAGGACGTAGACATCAATAACAATTGAGTCAGCTGCAAGCTGCAAGCGCCAGGTAAAAGCTGATCGGCTTCTACTTGAAGCTTGCAGCTTGAAACTTACAGCTGTACATCCATACAGATAATGGTTGCTCAATTGCCTTCGACTGAGCATCCTGCAAGGCATCAACCCGATCTGATGTGATGACCATGCGGCTGTACCTCTGTGAAAAACCCTCCCAGGCCAAGGATATCGCGGCCGTGCTCGGTGCCAGTCGGCGTGGCGACGGGTGCTGGCTGGGCAACGGGGTCACCGTCACCTGGTGCATCGGTCACCTGCTGGAAACCGCCCCGCCCGACGCCTACGACGCCAAATACAAGCGCTGGGTGCTGGCCGACCTGCCGATCGTGCCGGAAAAATGGAAGATGCTGGTCAAGCCCAAGACCGCCAGCCAGTTCAAGGCCGTCAAGCGTTTGCTCGGGGAAGCCCAGGAACTGGTGATCGCCACCGACGCCGACCGCGAAGGCGAGATGATCGCCCGTGAGCTGGTAGAACATTGCCGCTATCGCGGGCCGATCCAGCGCTTGTGGCTGTCGGCTCTGGATGATGCCTCCATTCGCAAAGCCCTCGCCGCCCTCAAACCCGGCGCCGAAACCTTCAGCCTGTATCACTCGGCCCTCGGCCGCTCACGCGCCGACTGGCTGATCGGCATGAACATGAGTCGCTTGTTTACCTTGCTCGGGCGCCAATCCGGCTATCAAGGCGTATTGCCGGTGGGCCGCGTGCAAACCCCGACCTTGCGCCTGGTGGTGGACCGCGACCGCAGCATCGCCGATTTTGTGCCAGTGGCTTACTGGGCCATTGATGTGGACTTGCGGCATGACCACATGACCTTCACAGCTCAATGGCGCGCCGCTGAGGATGCCTGCGACGATCAAGGCCGCTGTCTTAACCCGCAACTGGCTCGCGATGCGGCCGATGCGATGACCAACGCCGCCAGCGCCCGGCTGGTCAAACTGCTTACCGAGCGCATGCGTGAAGTCGCGCCCCTGCCCTTCGACCTCGGCACACTGCAGGAAATCTGCTCCAAAAAGCTTGGCCTGGGAGCCCAGGAAACCCTGGACATCGCGCAGTCCCTGTACGAAACCCACAAAGTCATCACCTACCCTCGCAGTGATTGCGGCTACCTGCCGCTCAGCCAACACAGTGATACACCCAAGATTTTGGCCGCGCTGGCCCGCGCGGATGCGGCGGTCAATGAGCTGATGCCGCATATCGACCCGCAACGCCGCTCGCGGGCCTGGAACGACGCCAAGGTCAGCGCCCACCACGGCATCATTCCTACGGGTGCCGGTAAGGACGTCGCGCAACTGGCCGGCAAGCACCGGGCGGTCTACACGCTGATTCGCGCACGTTACCTGGCGCAGTTCCTGCCCAACCATGAATACGATCGTACCCAGGCGGATTTCGACTGCGCCGGCCAAGCCTTGCGCGCGGTAGGCAAAGTCATCATAGAGCCGGGCTGGAAACGCGCCCTGCCCGAGGCACTTGCACCTGCCAAAGGCCGTGAAGCTCCCGCACCGCAGGCCCTGCCGACCTTGGTGCAAGGCCAGGATTACGCGGTGGCCAAGGTCAACCTCAAAGACCTGTGGACCCAGCCGCCCAAGCCGTTCACCGAGGGCGACCTGATCAAGGCAATGAAAAACGTCGCCAAACTGGTGGAAGACCCGCTGCTCAAGCAAAAGCTCAAGGACACCACCGGCATCGGCACTGAAGCCACCCGCGCCGGGATCATCCAGGGTTTGCTCGACCGCGGTTATCTGGTCAAAAACGGCAAGGCACTCTCGGCCACGCCGGCGGCGTTCAGCCTGATCGACGCGGTGCCTCGGGCGATTGCCGACCCAGGCACCACTGCGATCTGGGAGCAGGCGCTGGACATGGTGCAAAGCGGCGAAATGAGCCTGGAAGAATTCGTCGCCAAGCAGGCGGCCTGGATGAGCAAACAAGTGGCACGCTGCAATGGCATGCGCATGACCATCACCGGCCCAGCCAGCCCGGCAGGCCGAGGCGCTACGCCGTGGAAAAACAAACGCAAGGCTGCGCCGCGCAAGACCACAGGCGCTCCAAAGCGAGCGAAAAAACCGAAAAGTGCCGGCTAAATCGCGAAATAATCCGGCGAATGACGTTTTTCGACGGGTTTAACGCCGCTTTGGGCCTTGCGGCGCTGTAGCCCGTCTAGGATTCTGTAGGGGACTCGCTGACTTCCTAACAACAACACCGGAGTGGCCGCCATGAAAACCGTTGCACAACTGCTCAAAGCCAAGGACCAGAAGAACCAGGACGTCCATACCATTCAATGGGACCACACGGTATTTGAGGCGCTGGTGCGGATGTCAGAGAAAAACGTCGGAGCCTTGCCGGTGGTCAAGGAGGGTTCGGTTGTCGGGATCATCAGCGAACGTGATTACGCCCGCAAAATCATGCTCAAGGGGCTTTCTTCGGTCACTACAAAAGTCCATGAGGTGATGAGTTCGCCAGTGATCACCGTGGATACCCACAAAAGTGTCGAAGAATGCATGAACATCATGACCGACAGTCACCTGCGCCACCTGCCCGTGGTCGAAGACGGCAAACTGCTGGGCCTGCTGTCCATCGGCGACCTGGTAAAAGAGGCCATTGCCGAACAGGCTGACCTGATCAAACAGCTGGAGCAGTACATCCGCGGCGAATAGGGGAACCCATGCTCGATACGCTGGACCATCAGCAAGACCACCTCGACACCCTGTACCGGGCCATGGCTGAACGACGCTTTTTGGTCTTGACCGGTGCAGGTATCAGCACGTCATCGGGCATCCCGGATTATCGCGACAGCGAAGGCGTGCGCCGTGGCAAGGCGCCGATGATGTACCAGGAATTCCTCGCCACCGCGCAGGCGCGTCGCCGCTATTGGGCACGCGCCATGCTGGGCTGGCCACGGGTGCGTATTGCGCAGCCGAACCAGGCTCATCGGGCACTGGCCACGCTGCAGCAACGCGAATGCATCAGCGGGCTGATCACGCAAAACGTCGATACCTTGCATGATCAGGCCGGCAGCCATGATGTGATCGAACTGCATGGCAGCCTGCACCGTGTGCTGTGCCTGGACTGCCAGCAGCGCAGTACCCGCGATGTGATTCAGCGGCAGATGGAAATCGACAATCCTTACCTGATGCAGGTCCACGCGGTGCAGGCGCCCGACGGTGACACCCTGCTCGATCCGACCTTTGAAGAACGCTTCCAGGTTCCGCGCTGCCCCCATTGCAATGGCGAACGGCTAAAGCCAGACGTTGTGTTTTTTGGCGAGAATGTGGCAGCGGCTACAGCAGCCAGGGCCATGGCCGCCGTGGAGCATGCAGACGGGCTGCTGGTGGTGGGGTCATCGCTGATGGCCTATTCGGCGTTTCGCCTGTGCAAAGCGATGGTGGAGCAAGGCAAGCCGGTAATCGCCATCAACCTGGGCAAGACCCGTGGGGATGAGCTGTTGCAGGTGAAAATCGAGGCGTCATGCGAGCGGTTGTTGCCTCTGCTGGCCGAGCGACTGGGATAACAGTAGTCACACTGCAAATCAAAATGTGGGAGCGGGCTTGCTCGCGAATGCGGTGGGTCAGTTCAACATTTTTTAACTGACCCACCGCATTCGCGAGCAAGCCCGCTCCCACAAGGGTTCTGTGTTGATTTGGCCATTGCGCCCACCGCGACCCAGCGCACGAAAAATGACGCCCAAGTCACGTTTTCCCGCATTCTCCCGTCCCCACAGCGATTTATGTAGTGAGCAAAAAAAATCACTACATAACCGTTGACGTAACCTTTTTGTCCTTGCATTATCGAGACGTCTCCCGGATCGGGAGCGTTGGTAACACGCGTTTTGAACAAGCTCGTCTGACCGCCGAGCTGTTTTTTCCGGATGTGCACTGCCCACAAGGCAGCTTGATGAAGCTGACCGGTCCGCAAGGATCGGTACAAGGAGCTCAAACGCTGCTTGTCTTCGCGATGAAACCATCGCGTAGCCGTTCATCAGCAAGACTACATGCATCAGGTTCAAGACCCTGCCCGTATTCGGCAGACCGTTACTGACGCCCGGTTTTCGGAACCGGAGACAACTAAGCAGTTTTAACGAACCAACTGATAGATCGCCAACTGGTCAAGGGGCTTACACATGAATCTGAACAACCAACCAACTATCGATGAATTGGCTGAGATGTTCGCAGCGCAAAAAGACAAACTCGACGACCATATCCTGTGGATTGGCAAATCGGGCGAAGTCAAAATTGACTGCCTGGCGCCCCACACCGAAGAAGCCGAGTTCGACCGCACTCACCGTGAACTGGCGGCGCGCCTGAAGATGTACCGCCGCGGCCAGGGTTATGTCGGCAAGAAAGCGGCGGCCGATCGAAACTTCATTGAGCAAGTGTTCGACACGCTTAACAATGCCTGGGCATCTTTTAAGGATAACTCGCAAGTTAAAGTGATCGACCGCTACTACTAAGTAAAACTTGCCCACTGTGGGAGCTGGTTTGTTTGCGATAACGGTTTAACTGCCAACACCTTTGTTGAATGTTAACTAGCTATCGCAGGCAAGCCAGCTCCCACATTTGTTTTGTGGCACGCTCAAAAAGTTGGAAAGCGCCCTTTTGCCGCTTCATCGCGGAAAATATCAAACAACACCTGCGCCGCCGCCGACAACTCATGCCCAGGTTTGGTGAGCACGCCAATCGGCCGCTCGATGACCGGGGCACTCAAGGTGATGCAATGGGCGCCCGCCTCCTCCATCTGGCGTGCGCATAGCGCCGGCACGGCGCTGACACCCAGGCCACTGGCAACCATCTTGCCGACCGTGGCCAATTGATGACTTTCCAACGCCACCGGCAATTTCATCTGCAACGCCCCGAGATGCTCCTCCAGCATCACACGCACCGTCGAGGGCCGTTGCAGGGTGATGAAGGGGTGTTCCAACAGGGTTTTCCAGTCGACTTCGGTACGCTGCGCCAGGGGCGAATCACCGGGCACCACCGCAATAAACCGGTCCAGGTATAAAGGCGTGAATGCCAGTGACGAGCCTTCGGACGGCTCGAACGCCACGCCCAGTTCCACCTGGCGATCGCGGACCATTTCCAGCACCTGTTCATTGATCAGGTCGTGCACCGTTACATTCACCTGCGGGTAACGCGCGCGGAATATCTTCAGGATCGGTGGCAGCAGGTTGCCCGCAAACGACGGCATCGCCGCCACGGTGACGCGGCCCCGCTGCAGGGTGAAACGCTGACGCAGCTCATCTTCGGCGTTGTCCCAGTCGGCAATCAGCCGGCGCGCCAACGGCAGCAGCGATTCACCTTCAGGCGTCAGTGCAACGTTGCGGGTATTACGGCTGAACAGGCGGCCACCCAGGCCTTCTTCCAAGCCCTTGATGGTCAGGCTCAGCGCCGACTGGGAAAGGTGCAGGCGCTCGCAGGCCGCGGCAAAACTCAGGCTTTGGGCCACGGCGAGAAAGGCACGCATCTGTTTGACGGTCATGAGGCTGCTCCGGGTCGCGATTGGACTATGCTGTTTTCTAAATCAATCAACCTTAAAAAACAACTTAACAAATCAATCCGTCGGCGCAACACTCAGTTCATTGGCTGGCCCACACACAATAAAAGAGGTGCATATGGCAGGTTTCGATAAACGCGTGGCGTCCTATGAAGAAGCACTGGCAGGCCTGGAAGACGGCATGACCGTACTCTCCGGTGGTTTTGGCCTGTGCGGCATTCCAGAAAACCTCATCGCCGAGATCAAGCGCAAAGGGACCCGTGACCTGACCGTGGTTTCCAATAACTGCGGCGTCGACGGGTTTGGCCTGGGCGTATTGCTGGAAGAAAAGCAGATCAGCAAGGTAATCGCCTCCTACGTCGGTGAAAACGCGCTGTTCGAGAAGCAACTGCTCAGCGGTGAAATCGAAGTGGTGCTCACGCCCCAAGGTACCCTGGCCGAAAAAATGCGCGCAGGCGGTGCCGGCATCCCGGCCTTCTTCACCGCCACCGGCGTCGGCACTCCGGTGGCCGAAGGCAAGGAAACCCGCGAGTTCAACGGTCGCCCGTACCTGATGGAAGAGTCCATCACCGGCGACTTCGCCATTGTCAAAGGCTGGAAAGCCGACCACTTCGGCAACGTCATCTACCGCCATACTGCGCAGAACTTCAACCCGCTGGCGGCTACTGCGGGCAAGATCACCGTGGTCGAAGTTGAAGAAATCGTCGAACCGGGTGAGCTGGACCCGGCGCAGATCCACACCCCAGGCATCTACGTCGACCGAGTCATTTGCGGCACCTTCGAGAAGCGCATCGAACAGCGCACCGTCCGCAAATAATCCGCCAGCCCAAATAATAAGGAGACAACACATGGCCCTTACCCGCGAACAAATGGCTCAACGCGTCGCCCGCGAAATGCAGGACGGTTTCTACGTCAACCTCGGCATCGGTATCCCGACCCTGGTGGCCAACTACATCCCCGATGGCATGGAAGTGATGCTGCAATCGGAAAACGGCCTGCTTGGCATGGGCCCGTTTCCGACCGAAGAAACCATCGATGCCGACATGATCAACGCCGGCAAACAAACCGTGACGGCGCGCATCGGCGCCTCGATCTTCTCCTCTGCCGAGTCCTTCGCAATGATTCGCGGCGGGCATGTCGACCTCACCGTGCTCGGCGCATTTGAAGTGGACGTGCAGGGCAACATTGCGTCGTGGATGATCCCCGGCAAGCTGGTCAAGGGCATGGGCGGCGCCATGGACCTGGTGGCCGGTGCAGAAAACATCATCGTGATCATGACCCACGCGTCCAAGGACGGTGAGTCCAAACTGCTCAGCCAATGCAGCCTGCCGCTGACCGGCGCCAAGTGCATAAAGCGCGTGCTGACTGACCTTGCGTACCTGGAAATCGAAAATGGCGCTTTTGTCCTCAAGGAACGCGCACCTGGCGTCAGCGTTGAAGAGATTGTGAGCAAGACCGCCGGTAAACTGATCGTCCCGGACCACGTTCCAGAAATGCACTTCCAGTGAGGACAGATTCCATGCAAGACGTCGTGATTGTTGCTGCCACCCGCACCGCCGTGGGCAGCTTTCAAGGAGCGCTGGCCAGCATCCCGGCACCGGAGTTGGGCGCGGCCGTGATCCGTCGCCTGCTGGAGCAGACCGGCCTGGACCCGGCTCAAGTCGATGAAGTGATCCTCGGCCAGGTACTGACCGCAGGCAGCGGCCAGAACCCGGCGCGCCAGGCCTCGATTCTGGCTGGCCTGCCCCATGCCGTGCCGGCCATGACCCTGAACAAGGTCTGCGGCTCGGGCCTCAAAGCCCTGCACCTCGGCGCCCAGGCCATCCGCTGTGGTGACGCCGATGTGATCATCGCTGGTGGCATGGAGAACATGAGCCTGGCGCCGTACGTATTACCCGCTGCGCGCACGGGTTTGCGCATGGGTCACGCCAAGATGCTCGACAGCATGATCACTGACGGCCTGTGGGATGCGTTTAACGACTACCACATGGGCATCACCGCCGAGAACCTGGTGGACAAGTACGGCATCAGCCGTGAAGCCCAGGACGCCTTCGCCGCCGCCTCCCAGCAGAAAGCCGCCGCCGCTATCGAAGCCGGCCGGTTTGTCGATGAGATCACCCCTATCCTGATCCCACAGCGCAAGGGCGACCCGGTGGCCTTTGCCGTGGATGAGCAACCGCGCGCCGGCACCACAGCCGAGTCGCTGGCCAAGCTCAAGCCCGCGTTCAAGAAAGACGGCAGCGTGACCGCCGGCAACGCCTCCAGCCTCAATGACGGCGCCGCCGCCGTCTTGTTGATGAGCGCCGAAAAAGCCAAGGCCCTCGGCCTGCCGGTGCTGGCGCGTATCGCCAGCTACGCCAACGCTGGCGTGGACCCTGCGATCATGGGCATCGGCCCGGTCTCGGCCACGCGCCGCTGCCTGGACAAAGCCGGTTGGAGCCTGGGCGACCTGGACCTGATCGAAGCCAACGAAGCCTTTGCCGCGCAATCTTTGGCGGTGGGCAAAGAGCTGGAATGGGATGCGAACAAGGTCAACGTTAATGGCGGCGCCATCGCCATCGGCCACCCGATCGGCGCCTCAGGTTGCCGCGTGCTGGTGACCCTGCTGCATGAAATGATCAAGCGCGATGCCAAGAAAGGCCTGGCCACCTTGTGCATCGGTGGCGGCCAAGGCGTAGCCCTGGCGCTCGAGCGCAGTTGATCTAAAGAGCAACACGAGAAAAGGCTCGATTCCACGAAAATCGGGCCTTTTCTTTGCCCGGTTTTCCTGAAAAAACACAATACTTATGTGGGAGCTGGCAAACCAGCTCCCACATTTGATCTTCACTGTCAGTGAGAATGAGGCACCGCAAACACCGCATTCGCCCGTGCCACCACCTTATCGCCTACTTGCAGGCTCACGGTGGCAAACGCCATCTGCCGGCCACGCTTGTGGTGTTCCAACCGCACCACAATCCACTCCCCCACCTGCACGGCACCCAGGTAGTCCAGCGTCATGCTCGCGGTTATCAACGGTAACGGCGGCTCACTGGAAAACGCCATCGCATAGCCCATACCGACATCCGCCAGGGTTGCCAACACACCACCGTGCACCGTGCCGCGTCCATTGGCGTGGCGGTTGTCGGCACGCAGGCCGATTTCCAGTTGCAACCCTTCACCCCGGCAATACGCCGGACCTAACAGGTCGAGCAACGGGCTGCTGCGTGGCAGCGAGACAAAGCCTTCGGGCACGGTGTGACTGATCATGGCAGTTCTTCCTTGGCCAAAACACGAGGTGTACCCCAGCCTCCCCAAGACCGCCATCAAGATCAGCCAAGCCAATGATCAACAATCAGCTAGCGCTTCATGCAACGCTGATAGCGCTCATCCACGCGCTTGGCAAACCACGCGGTGGTGAGGTTGCGGGTGATCTTCGGACTCTTGAGCACGATGCCCGGCAAAATCGCGCGCGGCACCGGCTTGCCGCCAGCCTTGTCGGCCAAGGCAAAGACGCGTTTATAGAGGGTGGTTTCCTCAAAATCGAACTGCTCACCCTTTTCCAGCTGGCTGCGGATGCTGGGGTTGCGCATATCCAGCTTCGCGCCCAGGGAACGCACCGCCAACTCGGTGGTGCCGGGCAACAGTGAGCCATAACGAATCAGATCCCCATCCAGCGCCAGCTCGGTGCCGCTGACTCGGCTGACAGCGGCCTGGAACGCGGCGTTGCGGCTGGCATACCACCCCGCGTTGAAATCGGCAAAGCGGTACAACGGCTGGTCGTAGCTCACCGGGTAACCGAGCAGGTGCGTAATGCCGAAGTACATGCCGCCACGACGGGTGAAGACTTCACGACGAATCGTGCCATCCACGGTGTAGGGATAATCGCGGGCGTGTTGCTGGGCAAAGTCGATGCTGACCTGCATGGGGCCAGCGGTGTGTACCGGGTTGAAGCCGCCGAACAAGGTATTACCCAGGGGCACCATGCTGATGAAATCGTCAAAAATGCCGCTCAAGTCCTTCTCTGTGCGTGCGGCACTGAGGCGCTGGGCGTAGGTCTTGCCGGTGGGCGATCGCAATTGCAGCGTGGTGCGCACCACAAAGGCCGGCACATGGACCTTGCCGGCGCGGCGCAGGATTTCATCCTGGGCGATCTTGCCCATGTTCGGCACCGGCGGGTCTACCTGGTAGGTGGACTCTTGCTCGGTCACCGCCAGCACGGCGCAGATATTTTCGCTGCTGGGGTAGATTTTCTGAGTGTCGAAGGCGGTGTAGATGTCTGTGGCCCAGCCGTTGCGGTCCGCCACCGTGGCCGGTAACAGCCGCACAATCTGCGCCTTCACCTCGGCCTCGCTGCGCTCAGGCTGCTGCGGGCCGCGTGGGGTGGAGCAACCGGCCAGCACCAGCAAGGTGGTTAGGCACAGGATCAGGCGGCTTGAATACATGGGGCTTCCTTGAATAACGACGGGCCGGGTTGTGCGGATATCGACAGGTAAGTCTAACCGGGGTTCGCCGACCTGCTGCACTCGCCAGTTATCACTGAACGTGACAGGATCGGTCATCGACCATTCGTACAAGGAGTTTGAATGCCATGCTCAGCCTGAACTTCCTCGTCACCTGCCTGATCGTCGTGCTGATCCCCGGCACTGGCGTGATCTTTACCGTGTCCACCGGCCTCACTGCCGGCAAGCGTGCCAGCCTGTTTGCCGCTTTGGGTTGTACTGCCGGGATCATTCCCCACTTGCTCGCGTCCATATTGGGCCTTTCCGCCCTGCTGCACACCAGCGCCCTGGCCTTTGAGGCGTTGAAATTCGCTGGGGCGGCCTATCTTTTGTATCTGGCCTATGCCACGTGGCGCGACCGCTCGGCCTTCGCCATGAGCGACACCCCGGCGGTCGCGACTGCACGCAGCCTGATGCTGCGCGGCTTTCTGCTGAATATTCTCAACCCTAAACTGACCATTTTCTTCCTGGCCTTCCTGCCGCAATTCGTCACCCCCGGCAGCACGGCGCCCGCTGTGCAGATGCTGGTACTAAGTGGCGTATTCATGGCGATGACGTTTACGGTGTTTGTGGTGTATGGCCTGCTGGCCAATGTGTTTCGCCGTGCCGTGATCGAGTCGCCACGGGTACAGAATTGGTTGCGCCGCAGTTTTGCCGCAGCCTTTGCGGGGCTGGGGTTGAACCTGGCCTTTGCGCAGCGCTGACAAGAACTAGCGAAACCTCCTACCCAGTACCCGGATAAGCTCTACAGATCCCTCCTGAAAACCGCTGCAAAGTCCTTCGCCTGATCACACAGTGCGAGGGATTGCAGATGGTTTTGTTCGTTAGAGCCCGGGCCAAAGGGGCTACCGCTTGAACCCGGCCATTGGCAGGCTGGCCCTGACCCCAATGGACGTGAAGACGGTCGACGTTGAAAGCGTCTTCCGTGATTTTCGCGATTGCCTGAATACCTTTGACGAATGGGCGTCGAGCCTCTGGAGCTTCTCGGCGCTGGATGTCGAGCAGGTGTTCAAGGTCGGGGATGAGGTGGCGCTGGTCGCCCCGATTAACCGCTCCATCATTCCCAGTAGCACCGTTGCCACGTGCCAGGCCAATGGCACGTTGACCCTGGTGCATATGTTCCAAAGCACGCGTTTTGTGCCCATTGGCAACACACCGGTGGTGCTGCAACGCGTGGATCCCAGCGGCGGCCCATTGGGCGAGCCGATCCACCACACCATCGGCCCCAGCGGCATTCTCGAAATCACCGAGTGTGATCGTAATCAATCGTACCGAATCAGTTTTTATCCCGATGTTTCCAAAGATCACGTCAAGGCACTGTACGCGTCTTATCAGTCAGTGATTGCGGGGTTGGAAGAGCGCCTGCGTAAAGAGTGGAACGACACCTTCCAAGCGCAGTGGAGAATTTATACCGACGCCAAACCGCTTGATCAACGCAGGATGCTGGAGAAGGCGGCTCTCAATGGCATGGGCACGGCGCTCTACACCCTTTGGGACAATTTAACGCAGCTGTATGACCTGTTGGCGGACATCAAGCCCAACAGCGAGAAGCTGCTGAAGTACATCTCCCAAGCCGAGCTTGATGAGCTGCTGACACTCAGCAACGACGCGATCGTCAACGGCCTGCTGGTACTCAGCGATGAGCCGCTGTTGTTCATTTACGTGTCGGCAATGGTCAGCTGGATGCGCCTGCTGCCGCCGCAAGACATGCAGGAACTGATGGGCGAAATCACCGGCGAGGTGTTGATCAACTTGCTGTTGATTAGGGCGACGGCGGGCATGGGCGTAGCAGTGCGCCTGGGCACCCAGGCGCTCGCACACATCAAGTCTGGACGGGCTCGGAATTTGCTCGAGTTGCTGGCAAAACAGCTTGTGGGGCCGACGTTGGTGCCACATGCGGCGGTCGCCAAGCCCTTGTTGCTGAGCAGTGCCCCGACGCCAATCAAGACCGTGCCGGTTGCGCCGTTGAAAGCTGGGGATCAGTTGGTTGCCAACCCGGTGCCGGCGGTGCGCGGCAAGACGCAGCAGACCGCGTTGGTGCGCCAGGAACCTGTGGATGATTTGCCAGCTTCTGGCAAGAACCTCAATGGCGATGCGGCGGCACCTGCGGACAAAACCGTTACCAACGGCTGCCCGGTGTCGATGGTCACCGGCGAGGAATTACTGACACTTACCGACGGCACCCTGGACGGGGTTTTGCCGTTCGAGTGGACGCGGTTGTATCGCACCAGTGCGGTGGAAGTGGACTGCGGGTTGGGGTTTGGCTGGAGCCATTCGCTGGCGCACAGGCTTTCTGTTTCCGGTGATTCGGTGGTGTGGACCGATCATGAGAATCGCCGTACCGAGTTTCCGTTGCCTACCGCTGCTCGACCGGCGATTACCAATAGCTTGGCTGAAGCGGCGATCTATTTGGGCGACTTGCCCGATGAACTGGTGCTGGCCCAGGCGTCGCGGTTCTATCACTTTCACGATGGCGTGCTGGTTGCCATCAGCGATGCGTATGACAACCGGTTGCGGGTTTTTCGTGATCGTTTGGGGCGGGTTGAGCGGCTGGATAACGGTGTGGGTCGCTCGCTGTTTCTGCGTTATGAGGCGGGCCGCATTGTGGCGGTGGACTATCAGGTTCATCGCGCCAAAGGGCACGAGCCGTTTGAGTGGGTCACCGAGCAGAAAGTTGTTTCCTACGCCTATGACGATCTTGGCCGACTGGTTTCTGCGACCAATGCTGTGGGTGAAAGCGAGGTTTATCGCTACAACGAGCAGCACGTCATTCTTGAGCGTGGGTTGGCCGGTGGGACGAGTTTCTTTTGGGAATGGGAACGGACTGGCAAGGCGGCGCGGTGTGTTCGGCACTGGGCCAGCTTTTCGCAGATGGATACGCGGTACGCCTGGGGGGATGACGGCCGTGTCACGGTGCATAACGCTGATGGCAGCCGGGAAGTCTATGTTCACGATGACCGTGCGCGGCTGGTGCAGCGCATTGATCCGGACGGTGCTGAGCACTTCAAATCTTATGACGATAAGGGCCGGCTGACGGTCGAGCAGGATCCGCTTGGGGCGGTGACGGCGTACCAGTACGACGAAGCCGGACGTTTGGTGGCGCTGTTTCCGGGGGACGATGAGCCGACGTCCTACGAGCATGACAACGGGTTCGTACGGGTCGTAAGGCGTGGGCTCGCCGTCTGGAAATACGAGCGTAACGATCAGGGCGACGTCATTCGTAAAACCGATCCTGGCGGCAATGTCACGGACTACAGCTACAACAAATATGGGCAACTGACGGGGGTTTGGTTTCCCGACAACAGTTGCCATCGGCTGGTGTGGAATGAGCGTGGGCAGCTGCTTGAGGAGCTGCTGCCCAATGGGGGTATCAAGCGTTATCGCTATAACGACGTTGGGCGACAGGTTGCCCGCGAGGATGAACAGGGAGCGCTGACCCAGTATCAGTGGGACAGCGTGGATCGGTTGATTCGCGTCGTACTTCCAGGCGGCGCAACACGCGAATACAGCTACAACGCCTACGGAAAAATCACCGCCGAACACGACGAACTCGGCCACGTCACCCGCTACGAATACGCCGACGGCCTGCACTTGATCAGCCGCCGTATCAATGCCGACGGCAGCCAGGTCAAGTACCGCTACGACAATGCACGCCTGCTGCTGACTTCAATCGAAAACGAGGTAGGCGAAACCTACCGGCTCGATTACCACCCCAACGGCCTGATCCAGCAGGAAATCGGCTTTGACGGCCAGCGCACGGCTTACGTGTATGACCTAAACGGCTACCTGACGGAAAAAACCGAACACGGCGACGACGGCAGTCAGCTCGTAACCCACTACGAGCGAGACCACGCCGGGCGCCTCGTAAGAAAAACCCTGCCAGACGGCAACATTGTCGACTATGCCTACGACCGCCAAGGCAATCTCCTCAGCGTCGACGACGGCCACTGGGCGCTGGCCTACGAATACGACCTACAAAACCGCCTCACCGCCGAACACCAGGGCTGGGGCAGCTTGCGCTACGGCTATGACGCCTGCGGGCAACTGCACAACCTACGCCTGCCCGACAATAACCGGCTGGTGTTCAACCACGACAAAGGCGGCCACCTTTCCACCGTCGAACTGAACGGCGAAACCCTCACCTCGCACCTGTTCAAAACCGGCCGCGAACACCAACGCCAACAAGGCCAGCTCCTCAGCCACTACCACTACGACGACCAAAACCGCCTGCACGCCCACGCGGTCAGCCAGCAGCAACACACCCTTTACCAACGCCAATACGACTACGACACCACCGGCAACCTCACCCGCCTGCTCGACACCCGCAAAGGCGAACACCACTACCACTACGACCCCCTCGCCCGCCTGACCCGCGCCGACCACTCGCAAGACGTGCAGGAGCGCTTCGGCCACGACCCGGCTGGCAACCTGCTGATGCAAGACCGCCCAGGCCCGGACATCGTGGCGGGGAATCGGTTGATGATCCAAGGCGATCATCACTACGACTACGATGCCTTCGGCAATTTAATCCGCCAGCGGCGTGGCAAGGGTCATCAGCTGATTACTGAGTACCGCTACGACTGCCAGCATCGGTTGATAGGTATTACCCAGCCTAACGGGCAAACCGCCAGCTATCGCTATGACCCGTTTGGGCGGCGGATCAGCAAAACGGTGGACGGGAAAACCACGGAGTTTTTCTGGCAAGGCGACAAGCTGGTAGCTGAACACCACGCGGATCGGCATCGCAGCTACCTCTACGAGCCAGACAGTTTTCGCCCGTTGGCACTGCTGGAAGGTTTTGGCCCACAAGCAACAAAGCCCTTCCACTACCAACTCGACCACCTCGGCACGCCGCAGGAACTCACAAACCCCGAAGGCGAAATCGTCTGGTCCGCACACTACCGCGCATACGGTGAAATCGCCCGCCTAGACATCAGGAAAATCGACAACCCGTTGCGCTTCCAGGGCCAATATTTCGATGCGGAAAGCGGGCTGCACTACAACCGCCATCGCTACTACAATCCAGATATTGGTCGTTACCTGACGCCGGACCCGGTGAAGCTGGCGGGTGGGATTAATGCTTACCGGTACGTGCTCAATCCTACTGGTTGGGTGGATCCGCTAGGTTTGAACACGTGCCCTGAAAACAGCGGCTGCAAACCTTCACTAAGCATTGATGATACCGCTGAACAAGCCTCTATAAAGAAAATAGAACCTGGACCGCCCACTCCTCAGGAAAATGAAGACTATCTTTTTCGTGGAGATAAAGCATCACCTGACGAGGTATTCAAAAATGGGTTTAAGAGCAAAGGAGACAGTGAGGACCTATACTTGCACGCAGTTGACAGTAATGACCCTGCAAGTAACTTCATAAGCACTTCACCTTCGCGGACGGTAGGGATTATGTTCGCCACAAGTTACGGCACTAAAAAAGGTTACTTATACACACTCAAAAGCATTGAGGGCCACGATATAAATTTAGAGTTAGGAAAGCAAACACCTTATCCAAAAGAAAAAGAATTTGCCATCCACCACAAAATAAATTCAGAGGATATTCTAGGCGCCACACCAGTAAAGGCCGATGGAAGCTACATAGGTTACTCAATTCCAAACCCAAATAGGAAATAACATGAAAACGCAAAAAATACAGGTGATCGTCAACGAACAAAAAGCAGAAGTGACAGTAAAATATGACCCTGGAAAACTTACGATGACATTTTCAGAGGCTGAAAACTTTCAGAAAATTTATGAAGGAAAGGACATGTATGCTTGTCTGGCTAAAATTAGAGCAGAATTCCCTCATATAACCTTTCTGTGTAAAGGCGCAAAAATAAATGTGATGCCTTCAAGAATGGCATCTCAAATGAGTGCAGGGCTCGTTGCTTACGAAATGAATTTAGGCAAGCAAGCTACCAATGAAGATATCGTCCGCATCTTTGATTACGAGGAAGAAAACCTAACGAACGATCCAAAAGAACAAATCGACTTCTTTAAAAAATGGCTGGCATCATTGGGTGCACAAGACTATGAAAAATTCAACTGAGCGTAATCTCAAAATACCAAAGCGCACTGCTCCTGTGACGAGCAACCTCACTCGCCACAGGCCCGCAACCCAAAATCAGATCCCAGCCAACGCCAAATCCATCGCAAAATACGTAAAAATCAAATCCGCGCCAGCGCGCTTGATCGATCCCAACGTTTCGCGCACCACCCGGGCCTCGTCAATTGCGCCTGCCTGGGCGCCGAACTTAATCATCGCGTATTCGCCACTCACCTGATACGCCGCCACCGGCAAGCGTGAGGCTTCGCGGATGTCACGGATGATGTCGAGGTAGGCGCCAGCCGGTTTGACCATCAGCGCATCGGCGCCTTCCTGTTCGTCGAGCAGGGATTCGCGCACGGCTTCGCGGCGGTTCATTGGGTTCATCTGGTAGCTTTTGCGGTCGCCTTTGAGGGCGCTGCCGCCGGCTTCGCGGAACGGGCCGTAGAGGGCCGAGGCAAATTTGGTGGAATAGGCCATGATCGGGATATGGGTGAAACCGGCGTCGTCGAGGGCGCGGCGAATGGCCTGGACCTGGCCGTCCATGGCGGCCGACGGTGCGATGACATCGGCGCCGGCGCGGGCGGCGGCCACGGCTTGTTTGCCGAGGTTGACCAGGGTCGCGTCGTTGTCGACGTGGGCGCCGTGCATCACGCCGCAGTGGCCGTGGTCGGTGTATTCGCAGAAGCAGGTGTCGGACATCACGATCATGTCCGGTACGGCGTCCTTGATAATCGAGGACATGCGCGAGACCAGCCCGCGTTCCTTCCAGGTGTCGCTGCCGTTGGCGTCCAGGTGGTGGGACACGCCGAAGGTCATCACCGACTTGATCCCGGCACGGGCATAACGCTCGATTTCACCGGCCAGTTTTTTCTCAGGAATACGCACCACGCCCGGCATGCTGGTGATCGGCACGAAATCATCAATTTCTTCTTCGACGAAAATCGGCAGTACCAGGTCGTTGAGGGTGAATTCGGTTTCCTGGAACAGGCCACGCAGCTCCGGGGAGCGGCGCAGGCGGCGAGGACGGGCTTGGGGGAACTGGCTGGTCATGGCTTTCCTGAATAGCGGCAAAATAATTGGGGCAAAAGCTTATGCCCCTTGGCCCCCGCAGCACAAACGCCCAGGGGCCAATAGTGTATTGCGTGGGCCGTAACAATATATTGATCTAGAGCTGGACTCGCCCTTCGATACACGCCGCCACTGCGCCGCCTACCCAGATTTCATCACCTTGGCGCTCTATGCGAATCCGTCCGGCACGCCCGATCGCGGTGCCCTGGCTGACCACATAACGCTCGGGCGCGAGGCCTTCGGCCAGCAACCATTGGGCCACACCGGCATTCAAACTGCCGGTGGCCGGGTCTTCCTGGGCGCCGTCACCGGCGATAAAAGCGCGCACTTCAAAGTGGCTGTCCACGTCGTCACGCGCCGGATCACAGGCCGCGATGACGCCAATCGCCAAGCCGTGCAATTGCGAAAAGTCAGGCTGCAAGGCCAGCACCTGATCGCGCTCGCCCAGCATCACCGCCAGCCAACCTGCGCCATTATCCACCCACTGGCTGCGCACAACGGCCTCAGGTGCCAGGCCCAAACCCAGGCGCACGCGCTCCAGCAGGGGCGCTTCCACCGCACCGGTGCGCAACAACGGTGGTGCAATAAACGCCAGTTCATCGCCTTGGCGACGGACCCGCACCAGGCCGATTTCGCACTCCTGGATGATCTCCTCACCTTTGGGCATACCGCCTGCCAGCAGCCATGCATGGCAACTGCCCAGGGTTGGGTGCCCGGCGAACGGCAGCTCTTTAAGCGTGGTGAAAATTCTTACCCGATAGTCCGCCCGAGGGTCACGCGGCGTCAGCAAAAACGTGGTCTCGCTAAGGTTGGTCCAGTTGGCGAAGTCAGCCATTTGCTGGTCGGTGAGGCTATCGGCGCCGAGCACGACCGCCAAGGGGTTGCCCTTGAGCGAAACCCGGCTGAACACATCCAGTTGCTTGAAATCGAAAGTCGGCATGTCTTAGCTCGGAATACTCAGGCCACGAATCACCGCCGGGCGGGCGACAAAACCGTCCAGCGCGCGCAGCACATTAGGGAAATCAGCGATACCAACCAAGTCGCCGGACTCGTAGAAACCAATCAAGTTGCGGATCCACGGAAAGGTGGCAATGTCGGCGATGCTGTATTCGTCGCCCATGATCCAGGTGCGGCCCAGCAGGTGCTTTTCCAGCACGCCGAGCAAGCGCCGAGACTCAGCGGCGTAGCGGTCACGCGGGCGTTTGTCTTCGTATTCTTTGCCGGCGAATTTGTTGAAGAACCCGACCTGGCCAAACATCGGGCCGATACCGGCCATCTGAAACATCAGCCACTGCAGGGTTTCGTAACGGGTCGCTGGGTCTTCGGAGAGCAACTGGCTGGTTTTTTCCGCCAGGTAGATCAGGATCGCGCCAGACTCGAACAACGCCAGCGGCTGGCCGCTCGGGCCATTGGGATCGATGATCGCCGGGATTTTGTTGTTGGGGTTCAGGGACATGAACTCCGGCGACAACTGGTCCTGGGTTTCGAAACTGACCTTGTGCGCCTCGTAAGGCAGGCCCAGCTCCTCCAGCATGATCGACACTTTGACCCCATTGGGCGTGGGCAGCGAATACAGCTGCAGGCGCTCCGGGTGCTGGGCCGGCCATTTGCTGTTGATCGGGAAAGCGGCAAGTGCGTTCATCGGGAAGTCCCCAGGCTCAAAGTCCCCATAATAGCCACCTGCACGCCGTCCTGCATGGGTCATCATTGCGCAACATAGCCGCGCTATCGTGCGCGCAGGCGAACCAAAGAGCCGATTCACACTCTTAACTGCGCCATGACGGTGAAAGGAGATACGCCGTAACACTCACAGGTTAAACCGCAGCACGCCGGATGCGTCGCTGGGGCCAGGCTTGCCCGCCTTAATCGCCGCACTGAAGACTCGAACCTCTAATGACAATCAAGCCTCTGTGCCTTGCGCAACGCCTTAGACGTTATGCCTACATCATGTTGCCGCTGTTGCTGGTAGGTGGCGCCATCGGCCTGACCCTGGAGTCGCGCACCAGCCGCGCCGCGCCGGTAGATGGCGTGCAAACCCTGGTGTTCCTGCGCCACGGCGAAAAACCCGTCGGCGGCCTCGGCCAGCTCAATTGCCAGGGTTTGAACCGCGCGATGAACCTGGCCACTGTGCTGCCGGAAAAATTCGGCAAGGCCAACTACGTGTTTGCGCCCAACCCGACGCGCAATGTCGAGGAAGGCGAGCACGACAACTCCTACAGCTACATTCGGCCCCTGATGACCATCAGTCCCAGCGCCATCAAGCTTGGCCTGCCGGTGAACATCAAGTACTCCGCCAATGATACCCACGACCTTGCCGATGAGCTGGTGGAAGACAAGTACCACAACTCCATCATCTACACCGCCTGGTCCCACGGCTACCTGCCGGAGCTGATCAACCGGGTGGCCAGTGAAGCCTCGGGTGAAAAACACACCATTACCGACGATTGGTCCGGTGGCGACTATGACACCCTGTATGTGCTGACCTTGACCTGGCACAACGGCAAGGCCTCGTTGCTGAGCCGCAACTACAAGCAAGGCCTGGATAACGGCCAGCAGACATGCCCGGATGCAACCCAAGTGAGCGCGGATATCTGAAGCCTGCGCAACACAGGCGTATGATGCCCCGCTATTGAATCATCTGCGGACCTGCACCATGCCCAACCTCATCTCCACCCAGCCCAACCGGGGCTGGTCGTTCTGGTGGAAACCAGCGCTGTTCGTGTTGGTGGCCTGCATCGGCCTCTATTACGTGAAGTGGTCGCCCTACTACCTCAAGGCCTTTGTCGCTGCGGATAACCACAGCATCGGCGCCTCAATCCTCAACGATCAGCAAAGCTCACCCCTGGCCGCGGCACTGGCCTATGCCCAGGTGTATTTCCTGGCGATCTGGAAAGCCGCCGTGCTGGCGGTGATTCTGGGTTCGCTGCTGCAAGTGTTGATCCCCCGTGACTGGTTGCTACGCCTGTTCGGCCGCGCCGGGCTGGGTTCGACCCTGCGTGGCGGGCTGTTCGCCTTGCCGGGGATGATGTGCAGTTGCTGCGCGGCCCCGGTGGCAGCGGGCATGCGCCGTCAGCAGGTGTCGGTGGGTGCGGCGCTGGCCTTCTGGATCGCCAACCCGGTGCTGAACCCGGCAACCTTGGTGTTCATGGGCTTTGTGCTGGGTTGGGGCTTTACTGCGCTGCGGCTGGTGGCGGGGATTGTGCTGGTGGTGGGCGTGTCGTTGGTCGCACAACGCATTGCCCGTCCCGACCACGTGCCGGAAGCAGCATTGGACGCCGTGGCTGATGTGAGTCAGGCCGAGTCGCAGCCATTTCTGAGCCGGTGGCTGCGAACCCTGTGGCAGCTGTTCTGGAGCACGATCCCGATCTATATCGTCGCCGTACTGATTCTGGGCGCCGCGCGGGTGTGGCTGTTTCCCCATGTCGACGGGGCCATGGCCAATAGCCTGGTGTGGCTGATACCGCTGGCCATCGTCGGCACGCTGTTCGTGATTCCTACGGCAGCCGAGATTCCTATCGTACAAACCATGATGACATTGGGCATGGGCACCGGCCCGGCCGTGGCGTTGCTGATGACCTTGCCCAGCGTGAGCCTGCCGTCGCTGTTGATGCTGCGCAAGGATTTCGACGCGCGGGTGCTGGTGACGGTGGCTGGGCTGACTATGTTGGTGGGGGTGGTGTGTGGGTTGATCGGGGCGGTGATTCTTTAGGATTTGCTGTGAGGCTTAGGGCCTCTTCGCGAGCAAGCCCGCTCCCACATGTTGACTTGTGAATGCAGTCAAATGTGGGAGCTGGCTTGCCTGCGATGAGGCCCTCAAACCCACTGCATTAGTTGCGCCTGGCAACCCGCTCACGCAAGTACTCCACCACAGCGCCCTGCTCCCCGGCAAACTCGATCCGCGCGCCTTTGCTTTCCCGCTGGAACGCATACATCGGGTCGTAATACTCGCGCAACAAGCCTTCGATCCACACCCGGTGCAAGTCCACCGCCCCGCTGCGCGCCTGCTCTGCCAGGGCATCCTGCAAAATCGTCTGCAACCGCTGAAAGCGTTCGCCCCCCAGGCGCTTGTGGATATTGGCCAGGCTCTGAGTCAGGCGCTCGGCAAACAGGGCCTGCCCGCTTTCGCCAAACATCAGGATAAATTCGGCACAAAGATCAACCACGTAATCACGCAAAATCCGTTCGACGCGGCCTTCAACACTATCTTCCAGCCATACCATCGGAAACGACTGCATGCCCTTGTGCAACGGCAACGGCAGCGCACAGCTGCCGATCATGCGGCTTTCGTCTTCGACCACAAACTGTTCGATACCACCCGCGCGTTTCTTCAGCAGGTCCACCGCCAGGCGGTTCTCAAAGTCGATGTTGGACGGTTGCGCCGTGGCGCGCTTGCCGAAACTGGAGCCGCGATGGTTGGCGTGCCCTTCGAGGTCCAAGGCATTGCGCAACTGGCCCAACACCTCGGTTTTGCCGGTGCCAGTCATGCCGCCGAGCAAGACGAAATCACACTCGGCCGTCGCCTGCTCCAGGGTTTCCAGCAGAAAGGTGCGCATGGCCTTATAGCCACCGCCGACGCGCGGATACTCGATACCCGCCTCGGTCTTCAACCATTGCTGCACGATCTGCGACCGCAACCCGCCGCGAAAGCAGTACAGGTAGCCGTCGGGGTTGGCCTGGGCGAACTGCGCCCAATGCTCGATGCGTTCGGCCTTGATTGCCCCGGACACCAGTTCATGCCCCAGCACGATGGCCGCTTGCTGGCCTTGCTGTTTGTAGCAGGTGCCAACCCGCTGGCGTTCGTCGTCGGTCATCAGCGGCAGGTTGACCACGCCGGGGAACGCGCCCTTGGTGAACTCGATCGGCGCGCGGGTATCCATCATCGGCCGATCGTTGAGGAAGATGTCGCGGTAGTTGGTGATGTCAGTTGCCATCAAAACACCTCTACCGCGTGGGTCTGTCGCTCAACCAGTGCGCCGATCGGCTCAAGGTTCAGGCCCAGTTCAACAGCCACGGCGTGAAACTCGGCGTCGCCCTCTGGGGTGACGGCAATCAGCAGGCCGCCACTGGTCTGTGGGTCGCACAGCACGCGCTTGTGCAGTTCCTGCAGACGCCCCAGCTTGCTTGAATAGCTGTCGAAATTGCGCAGGGTGCCACCGGGCATGCAGCCTTGGTCCAGGTAGTCCTCGATCCCAGGCAGGAGTGGGACGCTGGCGTATTCGATGCGGGCCGTGAGACCACTGCCGTCAGCCATTTCCACCAGATGGCCCAACAGGCCGAAACCGGTGACATCGGTCATGGCCGTTACGCCGGCCAACTTGCCAAAACGGCTGCCAGGCTTGTTGAGCGTACACATCCAGTCACGGGCCAGGCCGATATCCGCTTCGCGCAATTTGCCCTTCTTCTCGGCGGTGGTAAGGATGCCGATGCCCAGCGGCTTGGTCAGGTACAACTTGCAACCGGCGGTGGCGGTGTCGTTGCGCTTCATATGGCGCTTTTGCACGATGCCGGTCACGGCCAGGCCGAAGATCGGCTCCGGCGCGTCGATGGAGTGCCCGCCGGCCAGCGGGATGCCGGCGGCGTCGCACACCGAGCGGCCGCCACGGATCACTTCGCGGGCGACTTCCGGCGCCAGCACATTCACTGGCCAGCCCAGAATCGCAATGGCCATCAGCGGGTCGCCGCCCATGGCGTAGATATCGCTGATGGCGTTGGTGGCGGCAATACGGCCGAAGTCGAAGGGATCATCGACAATCGGCATGAAAAAGTCGGTGGTGGAGACCACGCCGCGCTCGTCGTCGATGGCGTACACCGCCGCGTCGTCACGCGAGGCGTTGCCCACCCACAGGTTGGGGTCGAGGTTCTGTGCGCCGCTGCCGGCGAGGATCACTTCCAGCACCTGGGGTGAAATCTTGCAGCCGCAACCCGCGCCGTGGCTGTACTGGGTGAGGCGAATCGGCTCGTTCATGGTGGACCTCAAGGTAACAAGTGGGCCGATTCTAACAGACAGCAAAAAGCCGGCTGGGCTCTTGTGAGCACAGCCGGCCTTTTTGCTTCAGCGCTTACTGGCGGGCAGCGAGCAAGCGTTTGTGACGGTTACGCCGGGCGATGTTCAGGCATTCGATCGCCGCCGAGAACGCCATGGCCGCATACACGTAGCCTTTCGGCACATGGGCGCCGAAGCCTTCGGCGATCAGCGTCATGCCGATCATGATCAAGAAGCCCAGGGCCAGCATCACCACGGTCGGGTTGTCGTTGATGAACTTGGCCAACGGCTCAGCCGCCACCAGCATCACGATCACCGAGACCACTACGGCGATGATCATGATCGGCAAGTGCTCGGTCATGCCCACGGCGGTAATGATGCTGTCGATGGAGAACACCAGGTCGAGCAACAGGATCTGCCCAATGGCGGCGGCAAAGCCGATGGCCACGGTGTTGCTGACGGAGGCCTTCTCCTCGGGCTCCGGGTCCATGCTGTGGTGGATCTCGGTGGTGGCCTTCCACACCAGGAACAGGCCACCGGCGATCAGGATCATGTCTTTCCACGAGAACGCCTGGCCGAAAACTTCAAACACCGGCGCCGTCAACTGCACGATAAACGCGATGGTGCTCAACAGGCCCAGACGCAGGATCAATGCCATGCTGATGCCGATACGCCGCGCTTTGGCCCGGTGTTTTTCGGGCAATTTGTTGGTGAGGATCGAGATGAAGATCAGGTTGTCGATGCCCAGCACGATTTCCATGACGATCAAGGTGGCCAGTGCGACCCAGGCGGTCGGGCTGGCAGCCAGTTGTAAAAGGTAGTCCATAGGTCAGTCCTGACGTTGTGCTGGGGAATTAAGCTTCTTTACCGTTGGTTTCAGATTCTTTTTCGGCCTGATCAGCGTCTTTTTCAGGCTGGATCAAACCTTGGGTCGCTTCACTCAATGCCTGCTCGGCGGCCTTGTGGGTATCATCGATGGCTTGTTTGGCCGATTCGGTGGCTTTGCCCAGCACCTGCTGCGCGCTCTTTTCGACTTGATCACAGCCGCTGACCATCACCAATGAAAGCGCAAGTACGGACGCCGCGCCCAGGGAATTGAGTTTCATCATGTATTCCTCGTTAGAACCATTGGGTCCAAGTAGTGGCCCCTCGATAGCGAGGCATTCTATGCAGCTGAACACTTCAGTAAAATTCGTATTTTTCTCACGTATACTTCGATTTTTACGAAGTGTAGACCGCCATGCTCAATTATCGACAATTGCATTACTTCTGGGTGGTGGCCAAGACCGGCAGTATTGTGCGCGCCTGTGAGCAACTGAACCTCACGCCGCAGACCATCAGCGGCCAGATCAGCCTGCTGGAGCAAACCTTTGGTATCGCGCTGTTTCAGCGCGTCGGTCGCCAATTGGAACTCACTGAAGCCGGGCGCCGGGCCTTGCCCTACGCCGAGCAGATGTTCCAGACCGGTAACGAGTTGGAAGCCATGTTGCGCGCAGCGCCCGACGAACAGCAGATCCTGTTTCGGGTCGGGGTCGCGGATGTGGTGCCCAAATCCATCGTTTACCGGCTGATCGCGCCGACCATGGAGCTGAGCGAGCCGATCCGCATCACCTGCCGCGAAGACAAACTCGAACGGTTATTGGCCGACCTGGCGATCCAGCGCCTGGACCTGGTGATCTCCGACAGCCCGATGCCCACGCACCTGGACATCAAAGGCTACAGCCAGAAACTGGGGGAATGCGGCATCAGTTTTTTCGCCACCCAGGCGTTGGCTGACCAGTATGGCGGCGATTTCCCACACTGCCTGCAAGGTGCGCCGTTGTTGATTCCGGGCGCAGAGACGGTGGTACGCAGCCGCTTGCAACGCTGGTTTGCCGAGCAGCAGATCCAGCCAAAGATCATCGGCGAGTTCGATGACAGCGCGTTGATGCAGGCATTCGGCCAATCCGGCAGCGGGATTTTTATCGCTCCCAGCGTGATCGCCGATGAGGTGGTGCGCCAATATGGCGTGGCGCTGATCGGCCAGACCGATGCGGTCACCGAGTCGTTCTACGCGATCTCGGTGGAGCGCAAGATCAAACACCCCGGTATCGTCGCGATTACCGAAGGCGCGCGGCGCGAGCTGTTTACCGCCCTGCCCTGACGGCAAGGTGTGGGAGCTGGCTTGCCTGCGATAGCATCAGCTTGGTCTCACTGATACACCGAGGTGCCTGCATCGCGGGCAAGCCCGGCTCCCACATAAGCCTGATCCCATCCAAGCCAGGCTGACTCAAGCGCAGGCAGGCATCGGTTTCGCGGTCATCAACCACAGCGCCAGCAAAATCGACGCCAGGATAAACCCGGACGCCGCAAAGCCCAGGTTGGCAAGACCCAGGGTGTCGATCACATGCCCACCCACCATGGCCCCCAGGCCAATCCCCAGGTTGGCCCCGGCGATGTTCAACGACGCCGCAAACGCCGGGGCGTGGGGCGCGGCTTTCATCAAGCGCACATGGCTGACCAGAAACATCGCCGCCTGGGTCACGCCCCACACCGCCATCGCCGCTGCCAGGCCAATGGCGGAGTGAATCGCCGGGACCACTGCGACCATGCCGGCGATCATGAACCCACAAAACACCATCGACGCGATCAACGGATGACGGTCCACCGCACGCCCGCCAAGGGCGTTGCCGATCAGGCCCACCGCGCCAAAGCCCATCAGGCACCAGCCCACCAGCGTGCCGTCGAAGCCGGCCAGGCGCTCAAGGATGTCCGCCAGGTAGGTGTAAGCGGTAAACATGCCGCTGAACACCAGAATCGACAGCAGGATATGACCCTGCATCAGCGGGCTGCGCAGGATCTTGAACTGCGAGCGCAGGCTCACCTGATCGTTCTTCGGCTTGGTCACCGGCAAATAGATAAACAGCAGCAAGGCCTTGGCCAGCGCCACCACGGCGAGAATCGCAAAGGCGGTGCGCCAGCCGAACATATCGGAAATCAAGGTGCCCACGGGAATGCCGAACACCGTGGCGCAGACAATTCCGAAACCGATCTTTTCAATGGCCCGGCCGGCAAATTCCGGCCCGACGATATCCACCGCCGTTTCACTCGCCAAGGCCCAAAACACCGGCAAACCCAACGCCGGGATCAAACGCGCCAAGGCCATGACCCAGATGTTCGGCGCCAATGCCGCCACCGTATTGGCCAGCGCAAACATGATCAGGATGCAGATAAACAGGCGCTTGCGCTGGAACCGCGCGAAGTACGCGGTCAGGAATGGCCCGAACGCCGCCACGGTAAACGCAAACAACGTCACCAGCAGCCCGGCCTGGGACACGCTGACATTCAGGTCCCGGGCGATCGACGGTAGCAGCCCGACAATGATGAATTCTGTGGTCAGCACGGTAAAACCGGCAGCCGACAGCAGCAGGATAGGGAACAACATGAAAACTCCAGAAACGACGACATCAACGACAGCCCGAAGGGCTCGCTGACAGAGAGGAAAGATGAGAGGTGGCGATCTTAACAGAATATGTCTTGGCCTGGCCAAACCCTACAGATGCGGGTGACGGAATGCCGCACCGAATGGGACGCTTCCTACAGCATGTTAGACTTCCGGCCTGCTTCCTACGGCGCTATCTGCCTGCAATGCTGCGTCCTACTAAAAAAACTAGAGACAACTGTTTATGACTGCTGCCCCTTCCCTGCTGCAACGACTGATGCGCGTCAGCCTGGTCACCCAAATTGTCATCGGCCTGGTGGCCGGTATCCTGCTCGCCCTGTTCTTGCCCGAGGCGGCGCGCGCCACCGGGTTTATCGGCAAGGTATTTGTCACCGCGCTGAAAGCCGTGGCGCCGATTCTGGTGTTCGTATTGGTCATGGCGTCTATCGCCAACCATAAACATGGCCAGGAAACCCATATCAAGCCGATCCTGTTCCTGTACCTGCTCGGCACCTTTGCCGCTGCCGTCGTCGCGGTGGTTGCCAGCATGCTGTTCCCGTCGTCTTTGGTGCTGGCCACCCATGACGTCGCCGTCAGCGCCCCCGGCGGCATCGGCGAGGTGCTGCAAAGCCTGCTGCTGAGCGTGGTGGATAACCCGGTGAGTGCGCTGATGAATGCCAACTTCATCGGCATCCTGGCCTGGGCCATCGGCATGGGCATCGCGATTCGCCATGCAGGTGTTACTACTCGCACGGTGCTCGATGACCTGTCCAATGGCGTCACGCTGATCGTGCGCGTGGTGATTCGCTTTGCGCCGCTGGGCATCTTTGGCCTGGTGGCCTCGACCCTGGCCACCTCCGGTTTCGGCGCCCTGCTCGGCTATGCGCACCTGCTGGTGGTGCTGATCGGCTGCATGCTGTTCGTCGCGCTGGTGATCAACCCGGCGATCGTGTTCTGGAAGCTGCGCCGCAACCCTTATCCGCTGGTGCTGATGTGCTTGCGCGAAAGCGGCATCACCGCGTTCTTCACCCGCAGTTCGGCGGCGAATATCCCGGTGAACCTGGCGCTGAGCAAACGCCTGGGCTTGCATGAAGACACTTATTCGGTGTCGATCCCGCTGGGCGCCACCATCAATATGGCCGGCGCGGCGATTACCATTACCGTGTTGACCCTGGCCGCCGTGCACACGCTCGGTATTGCCGTGGACATGCCCACCGCCGTGCTGCTCAGCGTGGTCGCGGCGGTATGTGCCTGCGGTGCGTCGGGTGTGGCCGGTGGCTCGTTGCTGCTGATTCCCCTGGCGTGCAGCCTGTTCGGCATTCCCAGCGAGATAGCCATGCAGGTGGTGGCCGTGGGCTTCATCATCGGTGTGCTGCAGGACTCGGCAGAAACCGCGCTCAATTCATCCACCGATGTGCTGTTCACGGCCGCCGCCTGCCTGGGCAAGGACGAGCAAGCAGCTTAAACATCAGGCGTAAAAAAGCCCGGAGCGTTCGACAAGAACGCCCCGGGCTTTTTTGTACCTGGATGCTTAGAAAGCGCCCATGTAGTCGCGCTTGCCCACTTCCACACCGTTGTGACGCAGCAAAGCGTAAGCGGTGGTGACGTGGAAGAAGAACTGCGGCAGGCCGTAGGTGAGCAGGTAGGACTGGCCGCTGAAGCGCTTCTCTTTCGGGGTGCCTGGGCGGGTGATGATTTCAATGCCTTCCTTGCCGTCGACTTGCTCAGGCTTGATGGTGTCGACAAATGCCAGCACCTTGGCGATCAGCGCTTGCAGGTCGGCGAAGGTCACTTCGCTGTCTTCGTACTTGGGTACTTCGATTTCGGCCAGGCGCGCAGAAACGCCTTTGGCGAAGTCGACGGCGATCTGCACCTGGCGCACCAGCTGGAACATGTCCGGGAACAGACGCGCTTGCAGCAAGGCGTTGGGTTCGATGTTCTTGGCGGTGGCGTGGGCTTCGGCTTTGTTCAGTACATCGCTCAGGGCGTTGAGCATTTGCTTGAAGACCGGGATGGAGGCGGCGTACAGGGAAATAGTCATGACAGTCTCACGGTGATGGCAGGGTTTGGAACCAGCGGCGATTATAGCCATGCCTGCGGCTTGTCTTTTATTTTTTCAGGATTAGGCTAGTGAGCTTCACTGCATAGGGAAAGCGCGATGACCGCCGAGCACGACACCGACACCCCTGAGCCGCGCCTGAACAGCACGGAAATCCGCATCCTGGGCTGCCTGATCGAAAAACAGGCGACCAACCCGGAAACTTATCCGCTCACGCTCAATGCGCTGGTGCTGGCCTGCAACCAGAAGACCAGCCGGGAACCGGTGACCAACTTGAGCCAGGGCCAGGTCGGCCAGAGCCTACGCGTGCTCGAGGGCCAAGGCTTTACCCGCCTGGTGATGGGCAGCCGCGCCGACCGCTGGGAGCATCGGGTGGACAAGGCGCTGGAGTTGGTGCCGGCCCAGGTGATCCTGATCGGGCTGCTGTTTCTGCGGGGGCCGCAGACCGTCAGCGAACTGCTGACCCGCAGTGGGCGCATGCATGATTTTGAAGATGCCGAACAGGTCGTACACCAGCTTGAACGCCTGATTGCGCGCGGGCTGGCAGTATTGGTGCCGCGCCAGGCGGGGCAACGGGAAGACCGTTATACCCATGCATTGGGGGATCCGGCGGATATTGAGGCGATTATCGCGGCACGCGGGAGCCCGGTGGAGCGTTCGGCCGGCGGGGTTTCGGTGGAGCGAATCGAAGAACTTGAAGCCCGGATTGCAGCGCTGGAAGAGCGTTTGGCCCAACTGGAACAGGCTTAACTCGATTAAAAATGTGGGAGCGGGCTTGCTCGCGAATGCGGTGGATCAGTCAATACTTCCAGTGACTGACACTGCGCCTTCGCGAGCAAGCCCGCTCCCACATTTGGATCAGTGCAACACTTTAATTTCGGGCAAAGGCCACTGCCGCCTGGAACTGTTCATCGGTCGGCCGCACACCGGTGTACAGCACAAACTGCTCCAACGCCTGGATTGCGATTACTTCCAACCCGGTAATCACTCGCTTGCCTTGGGCACGCCCACGCACGATCAGCGGCGTTTCGGCGGGGATGGCCACCACATCGAATACAGTGTCAGCAGCGTCCACAGCGTCGGCCTCAAAGGCCAACTGGTCCGCTTCTGCGCCGCCGGTCATGCCGATTGGCGTCACGTTGACCAGCATCTGCGGGCGCAACTGGCCCAGCTCTGCTTGCCACTCATACCCCAGGCTCTGCGCCAACGCCCGGCCCGCCGCTTCATTACGCGCCACAATCACGCCGTTGGCATAACCGCCATCGCGCAAGGCACTGGCCACCGCCTTGCCCATACCGCCGCTGCCACGCAGGGCAAAGGTCGAGTCTTTGGGCACCGCATGTTTTTTCAGCAGTTGCTCCACGGCAATGTAGTCGGTGTTGTAAGCCTTGAGATGGCCGTCGGTGTTAACAATGGTGTTGAGCGAGGTGATGGCCTTGACCGAAGCGTCCAGCTCATCCACCAGGGCGATGCTGGCTTCCTTGAACGGCATGGACACCCCGCAACCACGGATGCCCAGCGCTCGGATACCGCCGATCGCGCCGGGCAAATCCTGGCTGCTGAAGGCTTTATAGTAGAAATTCAGCCCCAGCTGTTCGTACAAGTGGTTGTGAAATCGCAAGCCAAAATTCCCGGGACGCGCCGACAATGACATGCACAGTTGGGTGTCCTTGTTGGGGTGCATCTGCATGGAAAACTCCTTTGAGTAAGCAAATCGGTACAGACCTTACACAACCTTTACCTAGCGGCTGTGCCGTTTTTTAGAAATACGTTGTCTTAAAAGTATCCCCGCGACAATCCTTGAGTCTATTGATTGCAGACCACAAGCGCAGGGGCTAACCGAGGAATGACCATGATTCGTAAAATCCCCAAAATCGCCTTGCTTATCGGCGCACTCGCTATGGCAGGCCAAGCCTCCGCCCACGGTGGTGGTTGGGGTGGCCCGGCCATATTGGGTGGTTTGATCGGCGCAGCCGTTGTCGGCTCCGTAGTTGCCAGCCAATCGCAACCGGTCTACGTGCAGCAACCGGTGTATGTCCAGCCGCAACCGGTGTATGCCGCGCCTCCGCCGGTCTACTATGCACCGCCGCCACCGGTGTATGTGCAACAGCAGGTTTACTACCGCCCGGCGCCAGTCTATTACGGCCCACCGCGCGGCTACTACGGCCCTCCCCACGGTTATTATGGCCGCGGCTGGTAACAGGCAGTCACGTTGGAAATGAACAGGCCTCGCTCACACGCGGGGCCTTTTTTTGCCTGATTTTTGCCTGACTTTTTTGTCAAAAAGCCCGGTTTTATCATGCCAAGGTCGTTATGAGGACAATGCCCGAGCCGCAATCCCACATCATGACGATCAAATGTCCACTTGCCTGACCCGGGCCTGCGCTGTCATGTTTACGTCACCCAACAGTCTCACTATCGAGCGGTCCACCCAATAACAATTAAGGACGACTGACATGCCCACACAAAACCCGCACCGCACCGCTGGCCTGTGCACGTCCAGCAAGGTCTACAGCGCACTCACCGAACTCAAGCACCTTGAGGGCCACCGCAGCGCAAAATTTCTCGCGTTGCTGGCAGAAAACCTGGTGCGCAAAGGCCTGCTCAGTGAACAGGAAGTGGTGAATATGCTCGATCAAGTGGTGGATTGACGCCTGGCGTTAATGTTGACTATCGAGATGGGTGATTTTTCCTACGCGCCACCAGCCCGTAAGGTGACCCCCATAGCAATTGGAGGTCCTTATGCCCACAGTTCAAATCATGTCCGTTGTCGGCAGTGCCGTCCCCGCCCCACTCCGGGAGCTTGGGTTGTTGGCCTGCTGGTATGTGGTACGCGATGGCGAAACCATCAGCGGCCCGCTCACCTCATTGTCCGCTGCGCAACAACAGCAACAGCAAGTGTCGAACTTCAGGCTCCACGCCTGAAATCTATGGCAATGGCAGCTTGACCCGGGGTTTGCTTTCAACAAAAAGCGCCCAGCTGGACATAAACAGCGCTGCCACCAGTGGCCCAATCACAAAGCCATTCAAGCCAAATACCGACAGGCCGCCCAAGGTCGAGATCAGGATCAGGTAATCCGGCATCTTGGTGTCCTTGCCCACCAGGATCGGGCGCAACACATTGTCCACCAGCCCGATCACGAACACGCCGAACAAGCCCAGCACCACGCCCTGCCAGATCGAACCGCTCAACAGGAAGTAGGCGGCCACCGGCCCCCACACAATCCCCGCGCCGACCGCCGGCAACAACGACAGAAACGCCATCAACACCGCCCAGAGCAACGCACTGGGAATGTCCAGGAACCAGAAAATCAAACCGCCCAGCGCACCTTGGGTCACGGCAACCAGCACATTGCCTTTGACGGTGGCGCGCACCACTCGATTGAACTTGAGTTGCAACCGGCGCTTTTGCGGCTCGGCCAACGGTACCGCCGTGCGTACCTTGCGCACCAGTTCCGGGCCGTCGCGCAGCAGGAAAAACAACAGGTACAGCATGATGAAAAAGCTCACCAGGAAATCAAACGTGCCCTGGCCGAAGCTGAACGCCTGGGTGGCAAAGAACTGGCTGCCCTGCATCGCGCTCTTGACGATCTTTTCCCGCAGGCCCTCCAGGTTGCCCATGCCGAAGCGGTCGAGCAGGTGCTGGAAGTACGGCGGCAGGAAATTCTTGAACTGTTCGATATACCCCGCCACGTCCAACTTGCCACTTTCGATATTTTTGTAGAGGGTGGCGCCCTCTTGCACCAGCAGCACGCTGGTGATGATCACCGGCAGAATCGCAATCACCAGGCACACCGTCAGGGTCGCCAGTGATGTCAGGTTGCGGTTATAGCCAAAACGCAGCTGCAAGCGCCGCTGCATCGGGGCGAAGATAATGCCAAGGATGACTGCCCAGAACACCGCGCCGTAGAACGGCAGCAATATCCAGATGAATGCGATGGTCACCAGGACCAGCAATAACAGCAGGGTTTTGAATTGAAGGTTGGTTTGGTTCATGTCCGGTCCATGTCAGAAAAGCAGAGGGCCTTCAGCGGCCCTGTTGCTTAGTCCGCGGCAAAACCTGGGAGTGCCCTTCAAGCATAGACCGCGTTATTGAATCGCCTTGGCCTCACTCAATAATGCCTCAATCACCTGCTCCTGAGCCTCGTAACGCCCCTCGCCGAAATGGCTGTAGCGCACTTGGCCCTTGGCATCGATCAGGTAGTGGGCCGGCCAATATTGGTTATCGAAGCTGCGCCAGATCGCGTAGTTATTGTCGATGGCCACCGGGTAACCAATGCCGAGCTTGCGCACCTGCTCTTTGACGTTGGCCGGGATGTGCTCAAAGGCGTATTCGGGCGTGTGTACGCCAATCACCACCAAACCGTCTTTTTCGTAGCGTTTGGCCCAGCTATTGACGTAGGGCAGCGCGCGCCGGCAGTTGATGCAGTCATAGGTCCAGAAATCCACCAGCACCACTTTGCCTTTGAGCGCGTCAAGGCTCAGGGGCGGCGAATTAAGCCAGTCAACCGCCCCCGCCAGCGACGGCATGGCGCCCTCAGGGTGTTTGCTTTCGCCACTGGCTACCCAGCTTGCGGAAAGGGCAAAAGCCAGCAGCAGGCTGGCAAACAGGAACGTGATCGGTCGCATGGTGATTACCTTGTCGAGTCGCAGAGCGCCTATTGGAACCCTCTGAGGTATCCCGCCTGTGTCGAGCAGCACCTGCCGATACACGGCGATACAAAATCCGCAAAAGCCCGACCTGGATCAATAACGGCGCGCGCCCGCTGCTTTACCCTCGCGACCTTTTGCGACCTGAGCACATGCCTCCCGTGATTGCCCCCGAACTGCTCGCCCCCGCCGGCACCTTGAAAAACATGCGTTATGCCTTCGCCTACGGCGCCGATGCGGTCTACGCCGGCCAGCCGCGCTACAGCCTGCGCGTGCGCAATAACGAGTTCGACCACGCCAACCTCGCGCTCGGCATCCAGGAGGCGCATGCACTGGGCAAGCGTTTCTACGTGGTGGTCAACATTGCCCCACACAATGCCAAGCTCAAGACCTTCCTCAAGGATTTGGCCCCGGTGATCGCCATGGACCCGGACGCGTTGATCATGTCCGACCCAGGCTTGATCATGCTGGTACGCCGTCACTTCCCGAGCATGCCGATTCATTTGTCGGTGCAGGCCAATACCGTGAATTGGGCCAGCGTCGAGTTCTGGCAGCAGCAAGGTATCTGCCGGGTGATTCTGTCGCGGGAGTTGTCACTGGAAGAAATCGGCGAAATCCGCCAACAGGTACCCGCCATGGAGCTGGAAGTGTTTGTGCATGGCGCCCTGTGCATGGCCTATTCCGGGCGCTGCTTGTTGTCCGGCTACATGAACAAGCGCGATGCCAACCAAGGCACCTGCACCAACGCATGCCGCTGGAAATACTCGGCCATGCCGGCGGTGGAGAACGCCACGGGCGACATCGTCCAGCACTGTGAACCGACCTTGGGGGTCGGCGCGCCGACCGATCAGGTGTTTTTGCTGCAGGAAGCCAACCGCCCGAATGAGCAGATGCCGGCCTTCGAAGACGAACACGGCACCTACATCATGAACGCCAAGGACCTGCGCGCCGTGCAGCACGTGGAGCGCCTGACGCAGATGGGCGTGCATTCACTGAAGATCGAGGGCCGCACCAAGTCCCACTTCTATTGCGCGCGCACCACCCAGGTGTATCGCCAGGCCATTGACGATGCAGTGGCTGGCCGTGCGTTTGACCGCACCCTGATGACGAACCTGGAGTCCCTGGCCCAACGCGGCTACACCGAAGGTTTCCTGCGTCGCCATGTGCACGACGAATACCAGAACTACCAGAACGGCAGCTCGGTGTCGGAACGCCAGCAGTTTGTCGGCGAATTGACCGGCGAGCGCCGGGGCGAGCTGGCCGAGGTTAAAGTGAAGAACCGCTTTGCCGTGGGCAATCATCTGGAACTGATGACGCCCGCCGGCAACTTTCACTTTGACCTGACCACGTTGCACAACACCAAAGGCGAAGTTATCGACGTGGCACCGGGAGATGGACACACCGTGTATCTCCCCCTGCCAGCGCAGATGGACCTGCGCTTCGGCCTGTTGATGCGCGACCTCTAACGCGTCGCCACGCAGAACTGGCGGATCGCCTCGCACGCCTGCAACAGCGAGTCGTCGTCCAAGGCGTAGGCGATACGCAGGTACGGCGCCAAGCCAAATGCGCTGCCGTGCACCACGGCCACATTGGCTTCCTCGAGCAAGGCGTGGGCCACGTCTTCGTCGGTTTGCAGCAGCTTGCCGGCGGGCGTGGTGCGCCCCAGCAATCCCGCGCAGTTGGCGAAGGCGTAAAACGCGCCGGACGGGTTCGCGCATTCAAGGCCTGGCGTTTTGTTGAGGAAGGACACCACCAGATTGCGACGTTTCTCGAACACGGCGCGCGACTGCCGGATAAAATCCTGCGGCCCGTTCAAGGCGGCGATGGCGGCGTGCTGGGAAATCGCACTGGCCCCCGAGGTCTGCTGGCCCTGGAGTTTTTCCATCGCCTCGAGCAACCAGCGCGGGCCGGTGGCAAAGCCGATGCGCCAGCCCGTCATGGCGTAGGCTTTGGAGACGCCATTCATGGTCAGCACCCGTGGCGCCAGGCGCGGCTCGACTTGCGCCAGGGTATGAAAGGTTTGCCCGTCGAACAGCAGGTGTTCGTAGATATCGTCCGCCAGCACCAGCACGTGCGGATGCTCCAGCAACACATTCGCCAGCGCCTGCAACTCGTGCCGGCTATACACCGCGCCGGTCGGGTTGGAGGGTGAATTGAGGATCAGCCAGCGCGTGTTGGCCGTGATTGCCGCCTCCAGCGCCGTGGGCGTCAGTTTGAAACCCTCCTCGGCGCTGCACGCGACAATCCTGGCGGTGCCGCCACAGAGCTCCACCATCTCCGGATAACTGACCCAGTAAGGTGCAGGAACGATCACCTCGTCGCCTTCGTTCAGGGTGGCGGCCAGCGCGTTGTAGATCACATGTTTCCCGCCGTTGCTCACCAGCGTGTCCTGCCAGGTCACGTCCAGGCCGTTTTCGCGGCCGAACTTATCCGCCACGGCCTCACGCAAGGCCCGTATACCCGCGACTTGGGTGTAGCGCGTGTGGCCGTTGCGGATCGCGTCGATACCGGCCTGGCGGATATGTTCCGGGGTGTCGAAATCCGGCTCGCCGGCGCACAGCGAAATAATCTTCGCCCCTTCGGCGCGGCGTGCGGCCACGCGGTCGATGATGCGGTAAGTGGCCGATGGCTTGGCCTGGGCCAGGCGCTTGTTCAGCGTATTCACGAGTGCTTCCTTTGCAGGGTGTGATAACCCAGGGCTTCACGGGCTTGTTTCAAGGTCTTGCCGGCCTCGATCTGCGCACGGATCTGCGATTCCACGGCTTCAATCTGGCGTGCGGTACGCGCCACTTCTTCGGCACGGGCGCGCGGCACCACCAGCACACCATTGGCGTCGGCCACCACGATGTCCCGCGCGCACACGCGGGCACCGCTGATGGCCACCGGCTGGTTCACCGACGCCACCTGCACGCGGTCCTTGCCGGTGCGCATGTAACGGCCCTTGCTGAACAGCGAGTAACCATCGCCCAGCGCCTTGCTGACGTCGCGGCACACGCCGTCGATGACCGTCGCGGCAATCCCGCGACTGCCTGCGTACTGGGTCATGATGTCGCCCCACACGGTGCAATCGGTGCGACCGGCGTTGGCAAGTACCACCACATCGCCCGGCAGCACGTCTTCGATAAAATCACCGACTGAACCCGGCGGCATGCTGGCCGGCATGTATTGCACGGTAAACGCCGGGCCGACCACGGTGCCACGGTAGTTATCCAGCGGCGCGATGCCCAGGCACTGGCCGGCAATGCCCAGTTTGTCCATGGCATCCGAGACGCCGGGAGTGTCGAGCCCTTCGAACAGGGCGACTAGTTGTTGGTCATTCATTGGGCAGGCTCCACGCGGATGGCTTCAAATTGGCTGTCGTGCATCACATCGGCGACCGAGCGACCACTGCGCACCGCATCGACCATGCCGGCTTCACGGGCGGCGATGCGCTCGCCGAGGTCCAGCACCTGTTCGATCACCGCTGCCGGGATGAATACGCTGCCGCAACGGTCGGCAATAACGAAGTCGTCTTGCGACACGTTCACGCCCGCCACATCAATGGTGACGCCGGAGGCGACCTGCACCACTCGGTTGCGCGCGCTGATCATGGTCACGCCACGGCCATACACCGGGTAACCGATGGTCGCACTGCCGTCGATGTCACGGCTGAAGCCGTCGATCACCGAGCCACGGATATTCTTGGCCACGGCGGCATTGGCGATGATGTCGCCCCAGCACGATATGCCGTCGATGCCGCCGGCAATCACCAGCACGCGGTCGTCGGTGGTGATGGCGTCGATTACCGGGGAAATCAGGTGTACACCAGGCGCGGCGTCAGTCTTGGGCGCCAGTTGAATGGTGCTGGCCCGGCCGACGACTTTGGGGCAGTCCCACAACGGGCGAATGCCGACGACGGCGCCGGGCAGTTGCAGGAAGTCCAGCGCGTCGGAAACCGTGTTGGTGTCGAGTTCAGCCAGGCGCTGAAGCGGGTCGAGCAGTGGCATGGAGGTGAGCCCCTGTTGTAGTTGGGGCTCAAGTCTCACGCAGAGGCGGTGATAGGTATATTCGTATTAGCGTTAGGCAAACATACGCTGAAGCTATGGTTGATCAGATCCTGAATTGCCCCACCAACTGCCCCAGGCGCTGGCCCAGGTCCGCCAGACTGCGCGAGGTTTGCGCGCCCAGCTGGGTTTCATCCGCCACGCTGTCCACCGCCACGGCAATCTGATGCACGCTGCGGTTGATCTCTTCGGCCACGGCGGTCTGCTCTTCGGCGGCGCTGGCGATTTGCGCGTTCATCGAGTTAATAGTGCCGATCAACTGCGCCATGGTGTCCAGCGACTCGCCGGCCTGGTTGGCCTGGGCCGAAGTGCCGTCACCAGCGTCGCTGGAACGGCGCATGGCATCCACAGCGGCGACCGTGCCTTTTTGCAGGCGGTCGATCATGCCCTGGATTTCCTGCGTGCTGGTTTGCGTGCGGCTGGCCAGCGCACGGACTTCGTCGGCGACCACGGCAAAACCACGCCCGGCCTCGCCCGCCCGTGCGGCTTCGATGGCGGCGTTGAGCGCCAGCAGGTTGGTCTGCTCGGCAATCGAGCGGATCACGCCGAGCACGCTGACAATCGACGACACGTCCTGCTGCAAGCTGTCGAGGGACACGCCGCTGCTGCGGATGTCGTTCACCAGCGCATGGATCTGCGCGATGCTGCCGTCCACCACACGCTTGGCAGCCTGGCCTTCGGCGTCGGTCTGTTGCGCGGCGACGGCGGCGCCCTGGGCACTGCGCGCCACTTCGTGGGCTGCCGAGGACATTTGGTTGATGGCGGTCGCCACCTGATCGGTTTCGTGACGCTGGCGTTCCATGGCGGTTTCCGAGCGCTGGGCCTGCTCGGACACCTGGCTGACCAGCCCGGTGAGTTGCGCGGTCATCTCGGTGATCTGGCGCACCAGCCCGTGGATCTTGTCGACAAAGCGGTTGAACGCCCCGGCCAAGTCGCCCAACTCATCCTGGCTGGTGATGGCCAGGCGGCGGGTCAAGTCGCCCTCGCCCGCAGCGATATCGTCGAGGTTGGCTTTCATCAGGTTCAGTGGGCGCAAGATGGTGTTGGCCACCAGCATGCCCACCGCAGCAATCACCAGCAGTACCACCACCGCCACGCCGAGGATGCTCAGCAGCACGCCTTCCATGCGTTTTTCGACCTTGGCCTCGACCACCGCCACCTGGGCTTCGATGCCATCGAGGTTCACCGACGTACCGATTACCATGTCCCACTTGGGCAAATATTCGGTGTAGCCGAGCTTGGGCACCAACTCGGTCTGGCCGGGCTGGGTCGAGCTGTATTGCAGGTAGTGGGTGCCGTCCTTGCCGACCTTGACCAGGTCGCGGTTGACGTAGACCCCGTTGGGGTCACGGTTGTCCTTGAAGCTCTTGCCCACGCCGTCCGGGCTGTTGCCCTTGAACAGGCGGATGGTCTCGGAGTCGTAGCCGAAGAAGTAGCCGTCCTTGCCGTAGCTGGTGTTGGACAACAGCTTGACCACCTGCGCGCGTGCCGCCGTGTCGCCGGGGGCGGCCGCGTCGTAGAGCGGCTTGATGGTGGTCATCGCCACTTCCACATAGCTTTGCAGCGTGGCCTTGGCGTCATTGAGCAGGCGCTGGCGGGTTTCATCCACCTCATTGCGTGCCTGGCCTTGCAGGATCCACACGGTGGTCAGGCTGATGACTACGGCAAACAACAACACCGGCACAACGGCCAGGGACAGGACTTTGGCCTTCAAACTCAGACGCATGGCTTTTCTCTCTTATTCGTGGCGACTTGAGAGGTTAACGGCCAGGGGCGAAATATCTGTAGGAGCCAGCGCCCACAGACAAGCAGATCAGAGGGTCATTGCGGCAATCCAGCCAAACGCCAGCAACGGAATGTTGTAGTGCAGGAAGGTCGGCACCACGGTGTCCCAGATATGGTGATGCTGGCCGTCAATATTCAGGCCGGACGTCGGGCCGAGCGTGGAGTCCGACGCGGGCGAACCGGCATCGCCTAAGGCACCCGCCGTACCCACGATGCACACAATCGCTAACGGGCTGAAGCCCAGCTGCACACACAACGGCACAAAAATCGCCGCCAGAATCGGCACCGTGGAAAATGACGAACCAATGCCCATGGTCACCAACAGCCCCACCAGTAACATCAGCAACGCGCCCACACCACGGCTGTGGCCAATGAATGCCGCCGAGGCTTCCACCAGTGAGCGCACGTCACCGGTGGCCTTGAGCACTTCGGCAAACCCCGAGGAGGCGATCATGATGAAGCCGATCATCGCCATCATTTTCATGCCTTCGGTAAACAGGTCGTCGGTCTCGCGCCAGCGCACAATGCCCGACACCGAGAAGATCAGAAACCCAGCCAGGGCGCCGATGATCATCGAGTCCAGCCATAGCTGAATGATAAACGCCGAGGCAATTGCCAGCCCGGCCACCAGCAGGGTCAGTGGGTTGTATTGCACGGCTACTTGCTCGACGCGCTCGATTTTTTCCAGGTCATACACACGCTTTTTGCGGTAGCTGATAAACACCGCTACCAGCAGGCCCACCACCATGCCCAACGCCGGCAGGCCCATGGCGTGGGTGACGTTGACCTGGCTGATGTCCACGCCGCTCTTGGCCACGTTGGCCAGCAGGATCTGATTAAGGAAGATATTGCCGAAGCCCACCGGCAGGAACATATACGGCGTGATCAGTCCGAAGGTCATCACACAGGCAATCAGGCGGCGGTCCAGTTGCAGCTTGGTCAGCACATAAAGCAGTGGCGGCACCAGCAGCGGGATAAACGCGATATGGATCGGCAAAATGTTCTGCGAGGCAATCGCCACCACCCACAACAGGCCAATCAGCAGCCATTTGACATGGCTGCCGCCGGTGGCTTCCTGGCGATCGACCAGCAGCAACGCCTTGTCCGCCAATGCATGCGCCAGCCCGGACTTGGCAATCGCCACCGCGAAAGCGCCGAGCAAGGCGTAGGACAACGCCACGGTCGCGCCGCCGCCCAAGCCACCGTTAAAGGCCTTGAGCGTGGCCTCGATGCCCAACCCGCCGGTCAAGCCACCGACCAGGGCGCCGACGATAATGGCGATGACCACATGCACGCGGGACAAACTGAGCACCAGCATGGTGCCGACCGCGGCGATGACTGCGTTAATCATGGTTACCTCAAGCAAAAAACATAAAAAACAGACAGGCCCGCGACCGGGCGGCCATCAAATGGCGTCCGCGTGCAGGCTTTAAGAGGTCTTATTAGAGGGCGCGCACTTTGCCGCAGGTGGGCGTGCATGTCAAAAAACGACGCCGCTTTTGGCTTTCCGTGGCTTTCAATTGAACGTTTAAATAATAAAGAACCCTGGAAAGCGGCCGATACAAAGACTCTCTGTGTTTTCAGGTTAAGGATGCTCCTCGATGTCTCTCAGACAGCTCTCCATTCAATGGAAAATCACCCTGCTCGCGGGCCTGTGCCTGCTGGGGATCGTGACCCTGCTGGTGGGTCTGTCGCTGTATCGCATGGAGCAGAGTTCACAGCAGGTCAAAGCCTCCAGCATGCAGATGCTCGACGCGTCCGCCCAGGCGCGCATCGAGGCCCAAGGTGAAGTGCAGGCGCTGGGCATTCGCCAGCAATTCATGGACGCCTACCAGTACGGCCATGGTTTTTCGCGCCAGGTGTTGTTTTTGCGCGAACAGGCGGAAAAACGCTTTCTGGATGCCTTCGATACCCGCGAAGACCTGACCCGCCAGGTCAAGGCCGCTTTGCAGGCCAACCCCGATCTGCTCGGCCTGTCGCTGGTGTTTGAGGCCAATGCGCTGGACGGCAAGGACGAGTTGTTCGCCAATCAGGCAGAACTGGGCAGTAACGACAAAGGCCGCTTCGCCCTCTACTGGTCGCAGCCCACGCCGGGCAAACTTACCGCCATGTCGCTGCCCGAAAGCGACATGGCCGACACCCGCGTAGGCCCCAGCGGCGAGAAGGCTAACGCCTGGTTCACCTGCCCACGCACTACGCTGAAACCCTGCGTGATCGAACCGTACTTTTATGTGATCGACGGGCAAAACGTGCTGATGACCAGCATCGTCTTCCCGCTGATGGTCAACGGCAAAGTCATCGCCTCGCTGTCGGTGGACATCAACCTCAACAGCCTGCAAGCCGTGAGCCAACAGGCCAGCCAGAAGCTGTATGACGGCCAGACCCAAGTCAGCATCCTCAGCCCCACCGGTTTGCTCGCCGGCTACAGCCCCGACGCCGGCAAACTCAGCCAGCGCCTGGATCAGGTCGACACTACCAGCGGCGCGCAATTGATCAGCGTGCTGGCCAGTAACCCCCAGACCAGCAGCCTGCGTACCGATCACCAACTCAAGGTGCTGGCGCCATTCGCGCCGATTCCCGGCGGCAAGCCGTGGGGCGTGTTGCTGGATGTGCCGGAAAAAGTCCTGGTCGGCCCTGCCGAAACGCTCAAGGCGCAGTTGGACGCGGACAACGCCCGCGGCACGCTGCTGGAGTTGAGCCTGGGCCTGCTGGCCGCCGTGGTTGGCCTGATACTGGTGTGGTTGATGGCCCGCAGCGTGACCCGGCCGATTCTCGGCGTGGCGCGCATGCTTGAAGACATTGCCAGCGGCGAAGGCGACCTCACCCGCCGCCTGGCCTATGACAAACACGATGAACTGGGCCAGTTGGCCGGCTGGTTCAACCGCTTCCTCGACAAGCTGCAACCGACCATTGCCCAAGTGAAACGCTCGGTGCAGGACGCCCGTGGCACTGCCGATCAGTCCGCCGCCATCGCCACGCAAACCAGCGCCGGCATGGAGCAGCAGTACCGCCAGGTCGATCAAGTGGCCACCGCCTCCCACGAAATGAGCGCCACCGCCCAGGACGTGGCGCGTAGCGCTGCCCAAGCAGCACACGCCGCACGCGATGCTGACCAGGCCACCCGTGACGGCTTGAGTGTGATTGACCGCACCACCACCAACATCGGCAACCTGGCGGCGGACATGAGCACCGCCATGGCCCAGGTCGAAGGCTTGGCGGCCAATAGCGAAAAGATCGGTTCGGTGCTGGAAGTGATTCGCGGCATCGCCGAGCAGACCAACCTGCTGGCACTCAACGCCGCCATCGAAGCCGCCCGCGCCGGTGAGGCCGGGCGTGGCTTTGCGGTGGTCGCCGATGAAGTGCGCAACCTGGCGCGGCGCACCCAGGAGTCGGTAGAAGAAACCCGCCTGGTGATCGAGCACCTGCAAAGCGGCACTACCGACGTGGTCGACTCCATGGGCAACAGCTATCGCCAGGCCCAGGGCAGTGTCGAACAGGTTGGCCAGGCGGTCACCGCCCTGCGCCAGATCGGCGAAGCGGTCACGGTGATCAGCGACATGAACCTGCAAATCGCCAGCGCCGCCGAACAGCAAAGCGCCGTGGCCGAAGAGATCAACAGCAATGTGGCGACGATTCGGGATGTGACTGAATCGCTGTCGGAGCAGGCGAATGAATCGGCGCGGGTGAGCCAGGCGTTGAACAGCCTGGCGAATCAGCAGCAGGGGTTGATGGATCAGTTTCGGGTGTAAGTGACCTGTAAAGGTTCTGACCTTTAAGGAGATCCAATGTGGGAGCGGGCTTGCTCGGTGTTAACGTTTGGGTAATTCGATCAGCGCCTTGAGCCCGCCCAGTTCGCTGTCCTGCAACTGCAACGTACCGCCCCACACCTCGACGATATCCCGCACGATCCCCAGCCCCAGGCCATGGCCGTCAATCTGCTCATCCAGCCGCGCACCGCGGCTGAGCACTTGCTCACGCTGGGCCTGCGGGATGCCGGGGCCGTCGTCTTCGACTGCCAGCAGAAAGCTGCGCGGGGTTTCGCTGACCGCCAAGCGCACGTCGGCATCCGCCCATTTGCAGGCGTTATCCAGCAGGTTGCCGAGCAGTTCCAGCAGGTCTTCGCGGTCCCAGGGCAATTGCAGGCCGGGGTCGACGTGGTAGCTCAAGTCCAGGTGCTCACCGTGGATCATGCGCAAGGTGGCCAGCAGGCCGGGCAGTTCTTTTTCACAGTCAAACAGCGCGCCCGGCAGGGTTTCGCCGGCCAGTCGGGCGCGGTTGAGTTCACGGTTGAGGCGTTGCTGCACCTGGTCGAGTTGCTCACGCAGCAGCCTGCTCAGTTCGGGATGGTCCTTGAGCGCTTCGCTGGAGGCCGCACTCAATAGCACCGCCAGTGGGGTTTTCAGCGCATGGCCAAGGTTGCCCAGGGCATTGCGCGAGCGCTTGAGGCTGTCTTCGGTATGGGCCAACAGATGGTTGATCTGCGCCACCAGAGGCTCCAGTTCCAACGGCACCTGGGTATCGAGTTGCGAGCGCCGGCCCTGTTGCAGTTGGGCGATCTGGTTGCGTGCGGTCTCCAGCGGGCGCAAGGCGCGGCGCACGGTGACCCGCTGCAGAATCAGCACCAGCAACAGCGCCGCCAAGCCGATGATCAGACCAATCTGGCGCATCAGGCGAAAGCTTTCGCGCACGGGCGTGTAGTCCTGAGCCACGCTGATGGAAATCGACTGGCCGAAACGTTTGTAGTCCGAACGCAACACCAGCAGTTGCTGGCGTTCCGGCCCCAGTTGCAGGTTGCCCTTGAGCCCAGGTTCGGTCAGGCGCGGCAGCTCCTGGTCCCACAGCGAGCGGGAACGCCAGTGGACGTCGGCAAAATCGATGCGAAAATAATGCCCGGAAAACGGCCGCTGGTAGGCCGGTGACAGACGCTGCTCATCCAACTGAACACCCTCAGGCCCCCGCACCAGTGCCGTCAGCAGGTTTTCGCTGTCGTTGCGCAGCCCGGCTTCCAGGTAACGCTGCAAACCGGCCTCAAACAACCACAAGCTGGTCTGCGCCAGCACCACGCCGACCACCACCATGACGCTGATCAGCCCCAGGCTCAGGCGCCGTTGAATCGACCTCATGCCGGAGCGGCGCCAAACCGGTAACCCTGGCCGCGCCGGGTTTCAATCACACTGCGCCCCAGCTTGCGGCGCAGGTGGTTGACGTGGACTTCCAGCACATTGGAGTCGCGCTCGGTCTCGCCGTCATACAGATGCTCGGCCAGATGGCTTTTCGACAGGATCTGTTCCGGGTGCAACATGAAGTAGCGCAGCAGGCGGAATTCGGCGGCGGTCAGTTGGATCTCCTCGCCATCGCGCAACACGCACTGGCGCCCTTCATCCAGGTGCAGGCCGGCGGCTTGCAGCGTCGGCTGGTTGGCCTGGCCGTGGGAACGGCGCAACAGTGCCTGGATGCGCAGGTAGAGTTCTTCGGGGTGAAAGGGTTTGCTCAGGTAATCGTCGGCGCCGGCCTTGAGCCCTTCGATACGTTCGGCCCAGGAATCGCGTGCGGTCAGCACCAGCACGGGCGTGGCCAAGGCCGCAGCGCGCCATTGCGCCAGCACCTCCAGCCCGGGCAGGCCCGGCAAGCCGAGGTCGAGGATGATCAGGTCATAGGGTTCGCTGCGGCCTTGGTACGCGGCATCGCGCCCATCGGCCAGCCAGTCGACCGCGTAGCCCTGGCGTTGCAGGCCCGCCAACAATTCATCGGCCAGCGGTACGTTATCTTCCACCAGAAGCAGGCGCATCAGTCGTCTTCCTTATCTTTGAGCAGCTTGCCGGTACTGGCGTCGAGCTCAATTTCACGCACCACACCTTCGACGGTCAGCAACTCGATCTCGTAGATATAGCGCACCGGCCGATCCTTGTGTTCCTCAAGCTCGGCGTCCAGCAGCTTGGCGCCCGGGTAGCGCTCCAGCGCCGGGCCCAGCAACTGTTCCAGCGGCGCGATGACGCCCTCCTGACGCAGACGCAGGGCCTCATCCTGCCCAAGGTCATGGGCCGACAGGCTGGCGCTGCTCAGTAGCAATACCAGCGCCACCTGACTGCCTGCGCGTAGATTTACCTTCATTACGTATCCTGATGTTCCTTGAGGGCGGCCCGATGAGGGACATGGGCCACCACGGTACCCGTGACAACTTAACTGAAACTGAATTGCCACCATGGCAATTTTCAATCGGCCTGCTTACCCATCGTTGCAAGAATTCTCTTATATTGCCTGTTCGTTGCAACCGAGACCTGTATGACTGCCATCCATATCAAGTTCCCCGCCCTGACCCTCAAGGCCGGCAAACGCGCTTTCACGCGCATTCGCGAGCAAGGCCTTGCGCCGGCGGATGTCGGTATCCTACCCGGTGCGGCCGGTGGTCCCAAGGCGCTGGGCATTCAAGGCCTGGACCTGGCGCTGTTCGGCGATTGGCTGCCGCGCGCACCGCGTGAGCGCGCATTGATCGGCGCGTCCATCGGCTCCTGGCGCTTTGCCAGTGCGTGCCTGCCCGACCCGGTGCAAGGCCTGCTCGACCTCGGCCGCCTGTATAACGAGCAACGCTTCGCCAAGGGCGTGACCATGGCCGAAGTCAGCCACAGCTGCCAGCGTATGCTCGACGACCTGCTGGCTGGCCGCGATGCGCGAGTGCTGGACAACCCCGACTATCGCCTCAACATCATGGTGGTCAAGAGCCACGGCCTGCTTGCCGATGACCACCGTGGGCGACTGGGGCTGGGCCTGTCGTCGGTGATTGCCGACAACCTGCGTGGCCGTGCGCGGCTGTCGCGGCATTTTGAGCGGTTGATCATCCACGACCCGCGCCAGGCGCCACCGGTGCATGCGCTGACGGACTTTCCCTCGCGCTTCCTCGATCTGCAGGTGGGCAACCTGCGCCAGGCACTGCTGGCCTCGGGTTCCATCCCCATGGTGATGCAAGGCGTGCGCGACCTGCCCGGCGCAGGCACGGGCACTTACCGCGACGGTGGGCTGCTGGACTATCACCTCGATCTGCCTTACCACGGCGACGACATCGTGCTGTACCCGCACTTCACCGACCGGGTGATCCCCGGCTGGTTCGACAAGGGCTTGCCGTGGCGGCGCAGTAACCCGCAGGGCTTGCAGGATGTGCTGCTACTGGCGCCCTCCAAGGACTACCTGGCCCGCCTGCCCCACGGCAAATTGCCGGACCGCAGCGACTTCAAGCGCTATATGGGCGATGACGCGAGCCGCAACAAATACTGGCAAACCGCGATGAGCGAAAGCCGGCGGCTGGGCGATGAGTTTCTTGAGTGGGCGGATAACGGCACATTGGGCGAGCACCTACAGGCACTTTGACGCGACATCGGCGTACTGAAAAAAGGCCGTGTCCATCTGAGCCGGTACGCACCCTGCGCACCGGCTCGCATTGCCCAGCTTCAAACGTCAGGGGCTGACGGGCGCCGAGGCGGGCACGACGCCCCTGGGCTGCGACCGGATGTGCTGCAACAAGGGGCGCAGCGCGCCGCCCCAGATAACCGCATTGGCAAGCTTGGTTGGGTGGTTAATCATGTTTCCACCCTGGCTGCTGGGGTTGGTGGTGAAATCCCCAAGCCCATAGATTTGAATATCATTCAAATCTGGAACACCGCGCGCCTCAGGCACGCCCAGATTCGCGACCCAGTTGGAGATAACACCCTCGGCGCCGGACACCAACAAGCCGACTTTACCGAAGCGCAGGTTGTTAAAGTCATACGTGGAAATAACATTGATGCCATTTAAATACACGTCGTGCTTCGCCCCCCGCGCCGTGACTTTCAAGCTGACCGACGTCCCATCGGGGATGGCGGAATAAACCGGCGAACGACCAATAATGGTGCCTCCCCAGTAAAGCAGCACTTGGCTGGCCGTCACTTGCGCGGTGTACTGGCTCAGGCCAGAGCCCATAGAGCGATAGCGAATGCCGCCTATTTGCCCAGCCCAATGGGTCATGGTGAACGTAGCCGACAGACTGACATCCTGGCTCTCCCGGCTGAACATCGTAGCGCCCTGACCCTTCAGGGTCGTTTGCGCAGGCGAACCCGATACCGCAAACGTAGTGCCGGGCTCCGGGCTCCAGCCGGCGGGATATGTCGCCAGGTTATCCTCGCGAATAAAACTCAACTTATCGACGTCGATGGCAGCGCGGTGAATATTGAACAGTCGGTTAATGTCCAAGACCGTAATATTGCGCACTTTCGCAACATCCCGCGCGGTGTCAGCCGCCACTTGAACCTGCTCTTGATAGCCAAACGCAACAGACGGTAACGCCGCAGGCGCAATCGCCGTAGAAGGCACTTTTGCCCAGGTATTCTGGTAATCCAGCGACTTGAAATAATAGTCGGCGTTGACACTGCTGCTGCCGGTAAGGTCATTGGCACCAAACATATAAATCACCAGGTCCGGAGCAAAATCCCGAACGTGATCTGCCCAGCTCTTGCCCTCAACGGATCCGCCAGGCCATTGCGCCGTCACCTCGCTGCCAGGCTCCCTGAAGAAACCCATAAGTGGGTTTTCGGCGGTGGCCGTCGCCCCCTTGTAGTTGGGGTTGAAGTACATCCCCATCCCACGCCCCGCCAGGCTGAAATTACCAAATGTGAACGCAATGTCGGGGTTTTGCTCACGGGCTGAGCGCATCAAGGTGGCCACGACCGAGTTTTCGTACCGCCCATCAACATCGCCTTGGGAGATCGAGTCGCCGACCACTGCGATTCTAACTGCGCCCTCTTTGATGGCGGCATCCAGCCGATCCAGATTGCCCACGCTGGAGAGCGTGGACGCCTCATCCGGCGCGGCCTGGTTGAGCATGGGGCTCGGAGCAGCAGGAGCAGGAGCAGCAGGCGCGCTGGCAGCAACAGCACCAGCGCTTATCGTCGCGTCGGTTTGGGCGGGTGCCGCCACGCCGGCAAGCGCCTGCGCAAAAGCATATCCACCCAAGCCAAAGAGGTTCAGTGGGACGCTGATGCACAAAGCAATCAAGAAATTCAGGGGTTTTGTTCTGTGGTGCACAAGGGAAGCAGACACGTCGTGACACGCCATCTAATAGAGAATTTCAATTCTACTGAATTCTCACTTCAACCGTCAGCGCCCTGCTCTTTTTTGCACCCGGATGTGATCCACCAGAGCCGAAAAAGCCGCTGCCCAACAGACGCTGTTGGCCTGCCTGGTCGGATGGTTGATGCCGTTGCCGTCTGCCACCCCATTGTGAGTAGCCAAGTGATCGCCGCCGTAAAGTTCGAGATCACTCAATTGCGGCACTTCAACTGCGCTGTAGTCACCTGTATGCACGATAAAATCAGCAATGGTTCCAGCTCCGCCCATTATCGCCACCCCATGATTGCCGCGCCGCAGGTGGTGGTAGTCATGGACCGTCAGTTGCAGCACATGGTTGACATAAACCCTGTGCAACGCACCTTGCACATCAACCTGCAACACCACCTTCGAGCCGGATGCAAGGGCACCAATGGCCTTGAAGCCCAGGCGGGTCGCCCCCCAATAAAGAACCAGAGAGCCCGATGAGATTTGCGCGCTGTACTGATGTTCAGGCGCACCCATCGACCGATAATGCAGCGCACAAGTCGTGGAGAACCAGCTGGGGCAGCTGAACGTAGCCTTGATATTGACGTCCAGCGACTGCGTGTTACGCAGCGCCGAACCGCTACCCCTTATCAAGCCACCCCCGGCATCTGCCAGTGAAAGCGTGGAGTGCGCCTCAACATCCCAGCCGGCGGGATAGCCGACGAAGGTGTCATCACGCGTGTAGACCAGGTTTGCGACATCAATACCTGCGCGCAGCCGGTTGAACGCCCGGTTGATATCGACCAGGGTGAGGTTCAATTCCCGGGCCACGGCGCGCACGCCATCGGCTGCGATTTGAGCTTCTTCCTGATACCCCGCTGAAACAGCCGGCAGCGCGGTGGTGGCCAACCCTACAGACGGCACCTTGGGAAAATGGCGAATCAGGCTGAGCACATGCTTCAGCGCGGTCGTGTTCCCGAGGCTTGAGCCAGACAAATCGTTGGCGCCGTGCATGACCATCACAAAGTCGGGGGCAAAGTCCCTGAGATGCCCCATCCACGACTTGCCGACGACAGAGCCCCCCGGCCACTGGTCAGTCATCGGACTGCCATCAGGGCGATAAAAACCGGTAGCCAGGTCTTCCGGGTAGGGTTGCCCCACGTACGTCTCGGTTGCCAGTGCGCCAATGCCGCGGCCTGAAAGGCTGAAGTTACCCGCTACGAAGTGGATGCCAGGGTTCTGCTCGCGCAAGGCGCGCATGACCGTTGCGACAACCGAGTTGTCATAAAGACCGTCGCGGTCGCCCTCGACAATCGAATCGCCAGCAAAGGCAATGCGTACGGTGCCTTCGAAAATAGCGGCATTGAGCCGATCCAAATCGCCCAGGTTGGACGTTATCTGGAATTCGCTGGAGGCCCGTTTGAGTTCTTTGCCGCCGCGGCGAACAACCCTGCCTGCCCACTGCATCAGGGCCTTAACCAGCCGTGCACGCCAGGTAAAGGCCGAATTATCGCGCGCGCCGTGCGGCTCGACAGGGTTTGTGGTGTTAAAAGCCATGGTGTTCCCCGAGGCAAAAAAGCCCGCTCAGTGGCGGGCCTTGAAACGGTTGGTATTATGCGGCGACGGGTGGGAGTTGTCGTCGTCCGTATAGCAGCGGCAAATACCGCAAGAGGGTTTATCGGCGATCAGGCAGGGCACCTGCACAAAACAGGTTAGAATACGCGCCATCGCTGCACCAGAAACCGGCAATCACCTCAAACCCACGCAACACAAGCCCTACAGGTCACACCGTGGAAATCTTCAAAGAGTTTACCTTCGAGTCCGCCCACCGCCTGCCACACGTGCCGGAGGGCCACAAATGCGGGCGCCTGCACGGGCATTCGTTCAAGGTGGCGATCCACCTCAGCGGCGACCTGGATCCCCATACCGGCTGGATCCGCGATTTCTCGGAAATCAAGGCGATTTTCAAGCCGCTCTATGAACGCCTCGACCATAACTACCTCAATGACATTCCAGGCCTGGAAAACCCGACCAGCGAAGTGCTGGCCAAGTGGATCTGGACCGAACTTAAGCCCCTGTTGCCGGAGCTCAGCGCGATTCGCATCCATGAGACCTGTACCAGCGGTTGCATCTATCGCGGCGAGTAAGCGGTTGAGTGTTTAAAACCACCTGCGGGTGGTTTTTTTATGCCTGTCGCCTGCAAATGTAAAGCAAGCTTGACATTCAAAACCTACTCACCTAGTGTAAAGTAACCTTTACTCCTGGAGAGAGTCATGTCGACCAAACGCTTCCTGGTGGAATTTATCGTCATTCTGTTGGTGTACATTTGCTGCGTGGTGGTCTCCAGCTCATCTGTACGGTCGATGCCCGACGGCGCCGCGAAAATCGCCTTGGCATTGCTGCCGGTTATTCCGATGATCGCGATGGCGGTGTCGATCATCCGTCGGCTGAACAGCATGGATGAGTTAGGCCGCAAGATTCAGTTGGAAGCGCTCGCGGTGGCGTTTGTATGCACCGCCCTCACCACCTTCAGCTACGGTTTCCTGGAAACCGCCGGCCTGCCGCGCCTCTCGGCCTTCATGGTGTGGCCGATCATGGGCGGCGTCTGGTGTGTGGCCACGATCATTGGTACAAGGCGTTATCAATGAATAATCAACTGCGCCAGTTACGCGCAGAATTGGGTTGGTCCCAGGCTGACCTGGCGCAGCGCCTGGGCGTATCGCGCCAGACCATCAACGCCATCGAGACCGGCCGCTACGACCCGAGTTTGCCGCTGGCGTTCAAGATCGCCAAGGTGTTCGAACGGCCCATCGAGGCGATCTTCGAAGCGCCAGTGGACTGAGCCTTTACAACAGGAGCACGCTGAAATGATGCGCCCCGCCACCGCCAATGACAGTACCGCTATCGAGGCCATCGTCCAGGCTGCTTATGCACCCTACATTGAGCGCATCGGCCGAAAGCCGGGGCCTATGCTGGAGGACTACCCGCAGTTGATCGAAGGCGGGGGCGTGCACGTGCTGGACCACGCCGGGCAGGTTCAAGGCTTTGTTATCCTGAGGCACACCGAAACGGCATTGCTGTTGGATAACCTCGCCGTGGCACCACAAGCCCAGGGCCTTGGTTTCGGGCGACAGCTGATGGATTTTGCCGAACGGCAGGCCCTTGATGCCGGCTACAGTGCCATCCGCCTGTACACCAATGAGATGATGACCGAGAACCTTGCGCTGTACAGTCGCCGTGGCTATGTGCAAACCCATCGCACCGAGGAACACGGCCTGCGCCGCGTCTATATGATCAAACATCTATAGGAGCACCCCATGGAAAATCTCTGGCTGGCCCAGGCCAAACGCTTGCAGGCACTGGCGTCCACGGGGCTGCACTTTTGCACCGACGACTTTGAGCGTGAGCGCCTTGAGGAAATTGCCGAAATTGCCCACAGCATGCTCGCGCAACTGGCGGATGTGCCGCTTGCGCGCATCACCGGGCTGGTGCCGGATTTTGCCAAGCGCTATTCAACCCCAATGATTGACGTACGCGGCGCGGTGATCGAAGGCGACCGGATTCTGCTGGTGCGCGAATTGACCGACGGCTGCTGGGCGCTGCCCGGTGGCTATGCCGATATCGGCCTGTCGGCGGCGGAAAACATCGTCAAGGAGATCCGTGAGGAAGCCGGGCTGAGCGTCACGGCACGCGCGCTGTACAGCGTCACGCACAAGGCCAAGGGCTTGTATCGCCCGGATGTGCGGGACTTCTACAAGCTGTATTTCCTCTGCGAGCAGGTCGACCAACTGGCACCGGTGGCCGGGTTTGAAACCACTGAAGTGGGCTTTTTCACCCTCGACGACCTGCCGCCGCTGTCCCGTGGGCGCACCATCGAAAGCGATCTTGAAGCGGCGTTTGCGTTTCATCGTGGCGAGACCACCCAGACGCTGTTCGACTGATCCACTTTGTCTCACCGCTGCACTGCTTTCGTGCCTTCCTGGGCGCGCTCGACATAGTGCCTGGCGACAAATACGCCGCGCTGCCGGTTTGGCACGCGCAGTGCAACAGCACGGCGTCAGTCATCCAGGGAGCAAGGCCATGACGCAGCAAGAACCGGGCAACGATTACCCCCTCAGCGAAGTGCCGATGCATGCGCGCAAGGGCCTTGCGTCCACCGCCATGGTGTTGCTGGGCTTCACCTTCTTTACCGCGACCATGTTCGCCGGCGGCAAGCTGGGCGTGGCGTTCAGTTTTATCGACATGCTCGGCGTCGTGGCGTTGGGTAACCTGTTGCTGGGTATTTACGCCGCAGGCCTGGGCTACATCGCGTTCAAGAGCGGCTTGAATTCGGTCCTGATGGGGCGTTTCTGCTTTGGCGAGGTGGGCAGCAAACTCAGCGACTTGATCCTCGGCTTCACCCAGATCGGCTGGTACGCCTGGGGCACCGCCACCGCCGCCGTGGTGCTGGGCAAATATTTCGAATTGAGCCAAGGCACAGTGCTGGCACTGATGGTGTTGTTTGGCCTGCTGTTCTGCGCCACCGCGTATGTGGGCTATCGCGGGCTGGAGATTCTTTCCTACATCGCGGTGCCGGCCATGGGCGTCCTGCTGTTGCTGTCGATGTGGGTTGCCACCATCAAAGTCGGCGGTCTTGAGGGGCTTATGGCGGTGGTGCCGACGGCGGAACTGGACGTGTCCACCGCCATCACGCTGGTATTCGGCACCTTTGTCAGCGGCGCCACCCAGGCGACCAACTGGACGCGTTTTTCTCGTTCGGCCAAGGTCGCGGTGCTGGCCAGCCTGATCGGCTTTTTTATCGGCAATGGCTTGATGGTGTTGATCGGTGCCTATGGCGCCATCGTCTATCAGCAACCCGATGTGGTCGAGGTACTGCTGCTGCAAGGTTTCGCCATGGCGGCGATGGCCATGTTGCTGCTCAACATCTGGAGCACGCAGGACAACACCATCTACAACTTCGCCGTCGCCGGCTGCAATCTGCTGCGTACCCGGCGGCGCAAAACCGTGACCCTGGCCGGCGCGGTGATCGGTACATTGCTGGCACTGCTTGGCATGTACGACTTGCTGGTGCCTTATCTGATTCTGCTGGGCACCGTGATTCCGCCGATTGGCGGGGTCATCATGGCGGATTTCTTCTACCGCTATCGCGGCCAGTACCCGCGCCTGGCCGATGCACGCCTGCCGGCATTCAACTGGCCGGGGTTGGCGGCGTATGCCGTGGGCACCGTGCTGGCGTTTCACTCACCGTGGGTGGCGCCGTTGGTGGGGATTGTGGCTGCGTCTTTGACCTACATCGCACTCACTGCTGCACTGCGCATTCGGGCGCCGTTGGCCGACGTACAGGCATGAACCCGACTGTTGCCATGAGGATGGTAACCTTGTGGCTGATAACCCTGATGACCCGGCGGCTGCCTGCCTGATTGTCCAAAGCCAAGAGGAACTTGCCCATGCATATCATCAATGCCCGCCTGCGCAACCGTGAAGGCCTGCATGATCTGCACCTGGAACACGGCCGGATCGCCCGCATCACTGCGCAAACCGTGGCGCCGATATTAACAGCTGGCGATCTCGACGCCGCTGGCAACCTGGTCATACCGCCGTTCGTGGAGCCCCATATCCACCTGGATGCGACGCTGACTGCCGGCGAGCCGCGCTGGAACATGAGCGGTACCCTGTTCGAGGGCATCGAGTGCTGGGGCGAGCGCAAAGCTACCATCACCCAGGAAGACACCAAGGCCCGCGCCAAGAAAACCATCCAGGCCCTCGCCGCCCATGGCATCCAGCATGTGCGCACCCACGTTGATGTCACTGACCCCGACCTCACCGCGCTCAAAGCCATGTTAGAGGTGCGTGAAGAAAGCACGCACCTGATCGACCTGCAAATCGTCGCTTTCCCGCAGGAAGGCATCGAGTCTTACCGCAACGGCCGCGAGCTGATGCAAGAAGCCATTCGCCTGGGCGCTGATGTGGTCGGCGGTATTCCGCACTTTGAATACACCCGCGACCAAGGGGTTAGCTCGGTGAAGTTCCTGATGGACCTGGCCGAACGCACCGGCTGCCTGGTGGACGTGCACTGCGACGAAACCGATGACCCGCACTCGCGCTTTCTCGAAGTACTCGCCGAAGAAGCCCGCAGCCGCGGCATGGGCGAGCGCGTCACCGCCAGCCACACCACGGCGATGGGTTCGTATGACAATGCCTACTGCGCCAAACTGTTTCGCCTGCTGGGGCACTCGGGCATCAGCTTCGTTTCGTGCCCTACCGAAAGTATTCACCTGCAGGGCCGCTTCGACAGTTTCCCGAAACGCCGAGGCGTCACCCGCGTCAATGAACTGCTCGAGGCCGGCATGAATGTCTGCTTCGGCCAGGACTCCATCGTCGATCCTTGGTACCCGCTGGGCAACGGCAACATCCTGCGCGTGCTGGAAGCCGGTCTGCACATCTGCCACATGCTCGGCTACCGCAACCTGCAAAGCGCCCTGGACCTGGTCACCGACAACAGTGCCAAGGCCATGGCCCTGGGTGACCGGTACGGCCTGGAACCCGGCCGCCCAGCCAACCTGCTGGTGCTTTCGGCAGACAGTGACTACGAGGTGATCCGCAGCCAGGGCCTGCCGCTGTATTCGATCCGCAATGGCAAGGTACTGATGCAACGTAGACCGGCCCAGGTGGAGTTTTTGTAAGCAGCGGGGATAAGTAACTGGGTCAGACGATTGAGTCGATATCCAGTGACTGCACCCGCCCGGCGCCGTCCTGAAGTGGCGCAGGAATACTGGCGATTTGCGCCAACTTTTTCACAGTGGCGCAACCAGCGCTTCAAGCTGGGCTGCAAGCGAGTGGAGTCAGCGTGGCTGCCATACACGTCACGCACGTCCAGACGGCGCCAGCGTAATGACTCCAATCGGCGCCGGCTGCTGCGCAAGCGCTCGACTTCAGCGTTCAGCGCCTGGTTATGCGCATGCCCATAATCGCGTTGGTTGGGTGGGCGACGACGCTCGAGCTCGCGGTTCTTGTCGCGCAGTTGTTGCGTCATGGTGTCGAGCGCCAGGTCTATCAACTCGAACTCCCTGGCTGTGATCAAAGGGCCCTGGCTCTCCACGGTTTGCTGCCAACGACGCAGAGTGGCCCACGCGGCTGGAATGTAACTGGCGGTCATGAAGTGCTGGCTGGCCTGAAACAGTTGTTTCAACAGGTTGGCACGCTCGGGCATATCGCCATGCAGTTGCAGCACCCGGTTGCATCCGGCCTCGAGGATGGACTCACAACCGGGCGCCCATAACACCGAGGAGTGTGTGCCATCCGGCAGCTTGATGGGCATGAAGTGCTGTTGTTCGCCGTGATGCTGGTAAGGGTTACCGCCGACGCGCACGAGGCCGGCGGCGAACAGCAGGCCACCCGCCCCGGGCGCGGCAAAAAGTGTGATGGCGCCCGGCACCCAGAGTTTGGCGGTGGTATTCATCCACGTGGCAGGAACACTGGGAACCGGGTCGTTGTGGTTGACGATGCGGTGATGGATGAGGGCCGAGGCGCCGTCGGTAAACTCGGAATCTGCGGCGCGGGGAGCGCCGTAGGTGTAGAGGAGGATGTTGTAGTTACGATCAGGAACGCGGCGTAGCCCTTCAGCCAACAGCAATGCAATTGCACCGCCCAGACTGTGGCCGCAAATCACAATGCGCTGACCGCTGTGGAACTGATCAAGGTAGTACAGAACAAAATCGCGCATCGCTCGATAGGCCTGGTAAAAACCCTCATGGGCTTTGCCAACACCTTCGGTAAAGGGCACTTGGTGGGCATTCGCATCTCGCAAAGCATCGGCACCACTGGCGGTACCCCGTACAGCGATCAGAATCACTTCGTTGTGGTGACTGATAAACGCCTGGGTATCCGTACCGAAGGCCTCATCGTCAAAAAAGTGCAGGCTAGCGGGATGTTCCTGTTTATCTTCAAGCTCCGGACGATTTTGTGGATACAACTCAGGATCGAAAGGCAAAATCTCAAAACGCTGGGAGTATGGAACCTCTTCATACAAGGGGTAGAAGCGCTGAGCCTGTTCACGATCGACCTTCCAGGCTTCTTGAAACCCCGAGAGTTTTTCCGCGAACAGATTTCCTGCGCTGGGATCCAGGGGAAAACTGACGTATTCCACTGGCGGTTTTGGAGGTTGCTGGCCAAAATCGCAGTAACTCAATGTGGACATCAACGCCAATTGATACAGGTTCAACGCACAAAACTGATCGTTGGTCGATAACATCGGGCGCAGGGCTCGCAAAGGCCGTACTTCCAACACCGTGTGCAAGTTGGGGAACAGCACAACGCCTGACAATGCGGGCTGCGGCGGACCAAACCCCAGCTCGGCCATCATTTTCAACGCATGCCTTGGGGGCTGATAGGTTCTGGAGGCAAACGGCGGCAGGTGGGCAATATGTCGAACCAGATCGCGCACCTCAACCTGGTAAAACCGGTCTGCCTGGCGTTGTGCAGGGTTGCCCTCGATACGCTGGCCATCAGCCGCTGAAAATCGGGTGTGTTCGGCGCGGGCTTGAAGTTCGGTGATAGGTAACGGGTAAGTCTTGCGTTTTCTCAATTTCGAATACGGCTCCTCTTCGCCGGAATACTGCGCATCCAAAGTAAGAATGACAGGGCCGCAATAAAACCCTTCCAACTTGGCGTATCCCTCTCCATTCAACCTGCCGTTGTACAGACGCCCTGTAGTGTCCTGGATTGTGTAAACCAGCCCGCCATAAGCCTTGCCGCTGCCTGTTTCATCCACCAGGCAAACGCTTGCCCAATGCCCTTTCAACGGGCAAGCAGGCATCTTGCTACTGAAAAAAGATTGCTTCCATGCTTCCTGGCTCATGAATCAACTCCTTGTTAATTGCACGTTGGATAAACATCACAGATACGTCCATCCGGCATTTTTATCGGTTTAAAGTCCGTGGTGTTACTGCCACAGTATCCGGACAGGTCTTCAAAGCTTTTACCCCGACAGCGTTTCCATCCCCCCGGTACAGCTAGCCACGTGTCCTGAAAAGCGGGAGCCTCCTCGTCTGTAACGCTCAGCGTCAGCCTTACTTTTTTTCCTGGGAGCAGCTCTCTCTGTACTACACCACCCGCTAGCTTTTCTTCCCTTTGCCCCGCTGTGTTCAACGCTCTGCACTCCAACAGTTTCGTGATCGCATGCAAGGGACCCACCGTGCGAAAAAACCACATACATTGACCAGCGAATTCCTGGACACCCGAGTCCGGCATGCCAGCGACACGTTCAGACTCAATAGGATCGGCGAAAGAGATCCCTGCAGAATCACCGCCAACATCGCTATATCGCTCGCCCCACTTCGCATAGAGAGTGAACTGCACGCTACGCAACACCGAAGGGCACCCCTCAATGGTTTCAGTCAGCGGGAACTCATAGCTCACCCGCTCGGCCACGGGTTTGTAATCGGCAATAAAGATCTTGCGTTCAGGCCTTTTGCCTCGACGCTGCGGCAAGGTGCAGAGTTCATACCTGGCGGGACGATAGTTAGCGGCCCCGATAAATCGAAACTGCGCGGGTAAATCCACCTCCAGAGTAAAACGATCAGCCCGTGGTGCCACCGCACAACCCGAGAGCCATCCGACTCCAAGTGCGACCCACACGCTGCGCATCCACTTACTCATGTTTTTTCCCCAAACTGCGCCACTCCCGTAACACCCGCTCAAAATGCTCTCCAGGCGCCTCGCCCTCTATCGGCAGCCACCGAATCGCGCTGCCTTGCGTCGCCTCCTCCAACCGGCGCACTACCAGGAATTCGAGCTGTTGGGGGCTTCGCCATTGCCAGGCTCGGGCCCGCTCGATAACCTGCGCCAGCCAAATTCTGGGGTCCTGAAACTCGACCAGACCGGCGAGCTTTTCGCTGTGCTGAGTCAGTAGATAACGCAGGATATTGGCGTGCAGGATCACTTCGGCCTGAGGGTTGGGCGTATTCAGCCAGGGCGCAGGCACAGGCACCGGATACTCACCGGGCATTGGGTTTTCACTCTGGCACCAACGGCCTTCATGCCAATAGCACACACTGATCAGTGGGCCGAGCAACACGGGCCGATGTTCGCTCTGTAGATGGGTCAACGCACGCGCCAAGGTGCGGTTATCGTGAAAACGATACAGGGCCTGGCTTCCCGGGTGCCCTACCAACAGGCGTTCGCGCCAATGCCGAACCACCCCGGCCAGATCATCGTCGGGCAGGCTGCCCAACCAGCCCCAGTTCGCCTCGGGACGTTGCAGCAGGTCAACCAGCCCCGGCTCATCCGCCTGCTCCACCAGCACAATCACCGGGCCTGCGGCTGCCAACTCGAACAGGGCAGTCTCAGCGTACAGGCTGCAATACTGCGACAGCTGACGCACAGACAACAGCCGCTGACGTGCATCCTGATGCCCCTCAAGGATCAAGCACACTCGGCGCCCCGCTCGGTGCTGTTGGGCCATCCACTGGCCTGGTTCACTCGGCATCAGGCTGCCCTCCGCGTAAGGGCGCACTGGCCTTCACGGCATGCCTCGCATACCGGACAGAAGTCCGCGCCCAACTGCCGGGCCTCGTCCATAAGCGTGCCTTGCGCCGTCGAGAGGCTCGGCACGTCCACTGCCGACAAAGGGCTCGCTGAGGGCGTAACGGGCGGCAAGCCGCCAACGGTGACAGGCCGGCTGCTGAAAATGCCGCCCGCCTGGATAACCAGGTGTTCCCCACCGGCCTTGAGGCTCAATTGTGCGCCCGCATCGATGACCAGGTTGGCGCCGGCCTTGAGGACGATCTGCTGCCCGGCCTGGATAACCATCGACTGACCGATATGTGTCTGGCTGTCACCCTGCACATCCAAGCGGTCATTCGTGCCCAGCAGGACGGTACGGTCTGCGCTGATGTGCCGTTGCTCGCCGCCTTCCAAGTGAACCGTGCTTGACCCGCGAATGATTTCGCGCCGCTCTCCCGCCACCTCCAGGCGGCTGTCATGGCCGACCCACTGTTCCAGATCCCGTTGGGCGCGCAGGTAGATGAGTTCCTCACCATGACGGTCCTCAAGGTGCAGCTCGTTGGCACCCGCGCCGCCCGGCACACTGCGGCTTCGCAGCACACTGCGTGTCTTGTGTTGCGGCAAGGGGTAAGCCGGCCTGTGCAGCGCATTGGGCAGGCAGCCGTTGATCAACGGCCGGTCCGGGTCACCTTCCAGGAAAGTCACCAGCACCTCCATGCCCACCCGTGGAATCAACATGGCGCCAAAGCCATCGCCCGCCCAACCGGAAGCTACCCGTACCCAATAACTGCTTTTGTCATCGGTGGGATCCCGGCGGTCCCAATGAAAACGTACCTTCACTCGGCCATAGGCGTCGCAGTGCACTTCTTCGCCTGGGGGCCCCGTCACGGTGGCGGTCTGGCTGCCATTGAGGGTCGGTTTCGGGTGTTTGAGAGGCGGTCGATGCAAGACGCGCCAAGGCGTTGCGGTAAACCGGTTGCGATAGCCGTGGAATGTGCCAACCACGGGTGCCGCTTCCTCCAGCACCTGCGGCTGATAGCCCTCGTGATGCACTGACGTGAGTAACCAAAGGTCGTTGCAGGCCGGATCCGGGTGATCACACAACTCAAGAAAATGGCCGCTGGCCAGCGCCGGTTGATCACTTTTGCCCACGGCACGATGGCGGTCGCGCTGATGCCGCTCCAGGGCTCGGCGCGCCAGCTGCCGACCTCGCACATGGTCACCGAAACCACCCGGGTAATGGTAATCCTCAAGGAACTGCGTCGATGCAGGCCCGGCTTTATCTTCCAGGCGCAGCGACGGATGCTGGAAGTCATGATCACGGCGCACCGTCAGCTGTGTACGGGTCTCCAGGCGCACGTCGAACTGCCGGATAACACCCCTGTTGGCGGCCAGTTCCTGCGTCGGGCAAAAGTGTTGTGCGCCCAGGCGGCGAAACACCGTCTGGTCATCGCCAAATACCAACAGGTGATTATTCGGGTTATGGCGAAAGTGGTAATGAATGCCCTCCTCTTCGCACAACCGCTGGATAAAGTGCAGGTCGGTTTCTACGTACTGCACGCAGAAGGGCCGGGGTGGATAGACCACGGGGCCAAGCTCGAAGGCATAAGCGTCCGCCAGGATGCCGTGGTGTTCAAGAACCGTCGCGATAATCTGCGGGACGCTGCGTTGCTGGAAAACCCGCTGGTTGCGCCGATGGGCAAGGCACGCCAGGCGCGGTGCCAGGGTGAGGCGATAGCGAGTGAGTCGAATGCCCGGATCATCCCGACCGATGGCGTACACCTGCCCATGCAGCCCCGCATCGGCTTCGCCGAAGTCCAAGTAGGCCGGCTGGTGAAGCAGCGCCTCCAGATCCAGAGAAGGATTTTCGCTGACTAACTGCACGGTAATGAAATACGGCTGATCAAGGACTTCGCGGCCTTTAAAAGCGAGTACCTGAAAGTCATTGGCTATTTGTGAAAGTATCAACTTGAAACGTGGCGCGGCAGATATTGCAACCATCCCTAAGTTACCCGTCATCAATTATTTGACTGAAAGGCTTCCCCCCATCGGGCGTTGATTGAACTGCTGGGAAAAAGCGCCTGAACCCAATAGATATTAGCGATTTCAGGCGAAAGTTGACCCTTTGAAAATAAAAAAGACGTTTCGCACACCGTGGTAGGACGTGTCTTTTACAAAATAATAAATTCGTGCAATTAAACAATATTCAACAACAAGAAACTTCCCACGCAAACTTCACCTATATAACTAACCAACAAAGAAACAGCTGACACGCATTCAAGATATCAGCCACTTCCACGCATTCAGGCTTGCACGCATGCAGTACCGAACAGACTGACGCTCAGCAGAGTTTCGGCCTGGCACTGTAAACGCACCGGCACAGTGCCACCCGGCATGACCACGGCCACCTCTCCGGACTCAACCCAACCCGCCCGCCATGCCGCGCAGGCCACTGCACTGGCGCTGGTACCCGAGGACGCAGTAGGCCCTTCTCCCCGCTCAAACACCCGCGCGAGAACCCGATTGCCCGAAGAGTGTGCGGCCCATTGCAGATTGATACCCGCCAAACAAGGTTGGCCGCGCCCGCCCGGCGGTGCAAAAGCAATCGCCTGTAACAGCTCAAACAGTGCGGGTTGGTGCAGCGACTGATTGTCCGGCAAGGCCTGGACATGCTCGACGAGCGTCACACAATGCGGATTGCCCACACGCACAAACTGGCTGACACCCCATTGCGGGTCGATCGCCGCCAGTGCGGCCACATGGCTGAACTCACACTGCCCCAGTGTTACCGCGCCAATACCGCTGGCGGCCACCGCTGCCGGCCCGAACTCCGGTCGCCCCAAGGCCAGCCAGAAGCCAGCAACCTGTTCAAAGGTTGCCGGCTGCGAATAGGTCGCCACCGGAGAGGCTGCATCGTGCTTATCGTGATGCACGTGCAACTCACACCCCTGGGTCATCAAACCTTGATCCGTCAGCGCCTGGGAAAAAATCGTCAAGCCGTTACCACTGCGCTCGGCGAGCGTGCCATCGGTATTGACGATCAACACGTCAAACGGCGGCGCAGCCTGGAACGGCCCCACCAGCAAACCATCACAGCGGTGTGCCTTGGCATTGCCCGCACGCGGTAACGTGCCCCATTCACATTCCGACGCGATCGCCAAGGCGGCCCACTCTGTTCGAGTGCCGGCAGCCAGGTCGGCACACTCAGGCACCGCAACGCCCCGGCTGCGTAAATAGCCGGGGCTGACCACACCGTAAATATTGCCCCGTGCGTCATAGAACACCGTCATAGCGACACCTTCCAAAGAATTATCATCGGCGTATTTGGCCGATTGCCTGCACACTTGGCAGCAGCGTATTACAGAAGGCAGCGCAGTAGGAGGTGGCCTGGAAGGTGGTAATCCAACGTAAAAACCTGGGGTTCATCCGTTCTCACGCAGATTACGCACCTTCCAGGCCACCGCCGATACAGTCGACAGCCTCTGTGTGGTCGCTACCGTCCTCGACGTTCCGCTCCTGTAACAATAAAACTGCAGCCTGCGCGCCAGTCACTCTCTTCAAGGGAACCCGGCTCGCTCGACAGGGCCTGATGTGCAAGGATGTCGCGCCGGACATCGTTCGTTGAACGCAAAACCAAGGATTTTTCATGACTGCCATCCCCACCCCAGCGCCCGTGGTTCCCGGACGGCTGGAGCAAATGTCGACCCGTATCGCCTTTTTCATCGCCGGCTTCGGTATCGCGGCCTGGGCGCCGCTGGTGCCCTACGCCAAGGCACGGGCAAACCTCAATGAAGGCACGCTGGGCCTGTTGCTGTTGTGCCTGGGCGTCGGATCGATCATCGCCATGCCGATGGCTGGCGCGCTGGCTTCACGCTTCGGCTGTCGCCGGGTGCTGATTGCCGGCACAATCATGATCTGCCTGGCACTGCCGATGCTCGCCACGGTCAGTTCAATCCCCTTGCTGATCGCCGGGCTGTTCCTGTTTGGTGGGGGCCTGGGCACTGTGGATTCGACGGTCAACCTGCAGGCGGTGATTGTTGAGCGTGCCAGCGGCAAAACCATGATGTCGGGGTTCCACGGGTTGTTCAGCCTTGGCGGTATCGTCGGCGCAGCAGGAGTTGCCGGGTTGCTGGGGCTGGGCTTGTCGCCGTTGCAGGCGACGCTGGTGGTGATCGTCATCATGGCGCTGGCATTGTTCAAGGCCGGGCCGCATCTGCTACCTTACGGCAGCGAAAGCTCTGGCCCCGCGTTTGCCGTTCCCCACGGCGTGGTGCTGTTTATCGGCTGTCTGTGTTTCATCGTGTTTTTGGCCGAAGGCGCCGTGCTGGATTGGAGCGCGGTGTTCCTGAGCGCCGAGCGCGGCCTTGATGAAGCTTACGCCGGCTTGGGTTACGCGGCGTTTGCCTTGACCATGACCGCAGGGCGCCTGACCGGTGATGCGATTGTTCGCCGCTTGGGGGCTACCCGTGTGATCGTGATTGGCGGCGCACTGGCCACTGCCGGCATGTTGCTCGCGACGTTATTGCCGGCCTGGGAAACGGCGCTGCTGGGGTATGCCTTGGTGGGCGCCGGCTGCTCGAATATCGTGCCGGTGTTGTACACCGCCGTCGGTAAACAAACGGTCATGCCGGAACATATCGCCGTGCCGGCCATTACCACGCTGGGGTATGCCGGCATTCTCGCCGGGCCAGCCGTTATCGGGTTTATCGCCCACGGCAGCAGTCTGAGCACCGCCTTTGTGCTGATTGCGCTGCTGCTGGCGGGCGTAGCCATCAGCGGCAAAATTCTCAAGGTGTAAAGCACTCACCGCACACAGCCGGGGCGTTACCTGGCTTTGTGGGTTTCATAGTGTTCCAGCCAACGCTCCAGGCTTTTGTTGCAAAGAAAGCCCTCGTGCCTGGGGCGTCCCAACAACCGCATATTGTTGTCGCGCTCCAGTGAACGCAGCAGGCCCGGGCGTTCCATAATGTTCTTGGCGGTGTACACGCAGTGTTCACTGTACTTCTTCCTGGGTAGCCCGGTGGCGGGCTCCAGCAGGGGCTGTCCTTGCGAGTCCAGGTCATCGGGATCACTCATCACGATTTTGAGCTGGTTGATGTCCAGGTACTCAAGCGCCTCAAAAAATACTGCGCTGTCTTTGGGGATATCCCTCAGTTGCTTGAAATAGCCTTGCAGTGCCTTTACGACCTGAGCGTTGCCCTGATCATGAAAAGGGTCCTGGCTGAAGACGCTGGGGGAGCTGTTACCTTGCAGTGCCACAGCGGCCGCGTTCAGGCTGTCGCGGGTGATGTACCCCGCGCAGTCGATGATCGCATCGTTGAGCAGGGGGCGATTGAGAATTTCCCTGACCAGCAGAATCATACGGTCGCGCACCTTACTCTCCACTCAAGGTTTGAGCGGCGATCTGGCGTAATGACGACTGCGTCAAGCGCCCATCTTTCAGAAATCCATGCAGCTCGCCAAAGTGTTTCTCCAACTCACCGGCTAATTGGCTGTCCGTAGAGTTCGGGCCAGGCGGCGTGGTGTTGGTACGCACTGCGGGGGCATTCTGCAGCGCCTGTTGGCGCAGTGAAGACAAACCTCCCCGCCACAGCATGGGCCGCTGCGCCGGCAGGTCCCGCGAGGCAAACGGCTCATCGCCCGGCAGCTGGAAAACGCGGGGCGATGAAGCCCAAGACACCTCTGGCCCGCCCACGCCCATTGGCTGTGCGCGCGGTATTGCACCCTCAATCTTCATGCGTCATCTCTCGCTTTTTGCAGATCTATGCTTGCTTGAAAAGTCAGTACCGAGAGTACCGAGTCATCGGTTCCCCCCCCGGGCAGCAAGCATCCGATATGTGGTTAGCGCCACGCGATAGTTCCGGGCGACAGAAGAATCCCAATAACAGCATGTAACACGGGTTTACCCGGCTGCTGGCCCACGCCACCGGGTGGTGAGGTAGTTGATCAGCGTGGCCCACCGGCAAGTGGGTTGCCCCAAGCTCTGGATGTCAGGGTGGCTGGCAGGCGCTGGCGCAAGCAGGCCACGGGCAAAATCATCCGCGACGGGCGCCTGGAATTTGTGTTGGCCCACAAAGGCTTTCATGCGCATCGTTTCGGTGGCGTGCACCGTCGATAAGGCTGGGCAGTTGCCCTCCTCGCCAACCGATGTTGAGCGGGCAACCTTGCGTGTACCCTCAAAGGTGCCCCGGCTATCGGCCTGACCGGATTGAAACGAAGTTGAAGTCATGTCTGGCTCCTGCTCGGCGTTTAAAAGCAACCCCTACGATCAAAGTCGCTGGTTACAACCTGTGTGGCAAACGCGCGAAAACAGTTCCTGCCCTGGCCTGGGCCGTGCAGTGAGCACTGGAAAAACAGGCAAAAAAACGCAGCCCTAAGGCTGCGATTTTTCTTATCAACGGCCGGTCAGAAGCCAACGCTGGCCTGCACGAAGAAGGTGCGGGGCTGGCCCAGGTACAATCCGGCGTTGTTGTCACTGGAGCGCGTGTAGTGCTGTTGATCGAAGACGTTCTTCACGCCCACACCCAGTTTCAGGTTCGACAGTTGCGCGCCGAAGTCATACCCGCTGCGCACGTTGACCGAGACATAACCAGGGATATCGCCGTACTGTCCATCGGCAGTGCCCTGGGTGATGTAGGTGGTGCCGGTGCCCGGCGCGCGCTGACCGGACTGAGCATAGACGTCCAGGTTATGGGTCCAGTGGTTGATGTCGTAGCGCAGGCCCGCTGTCAGCACTTCACGGGAGTAGAGCGGCAGGTCGCGGCCCTTGAACGGCACATCACCCTCGGCAGTCGCTTTGGTGTAAGTGAAACCCGCGTTGGCGGTCAGGCCGTCGAGGCGTGGGTCCAGGTTCGACAGGTCGTAGTGGGCCGAGGTTTCGATACCCTGGTGCTTGGTCGCGCCGAGGTTGGTCCAGCCCACGTCATTGCTCACATATTGCAACTCATCCGAGAAATCGATGTAGAACAGCGTCACTTCGCCGCCCCAGACGCTGTCGTTGTAGCGTGTGCCGATCTCGTAGGTCTTGGCCTTTTCCGGGTTCAGGCCGTCGGCCGTCTGGTTGACGCGACCGCCCTGCCCGATCTGCGCGTACTGCAGGCTGCCGAAGGAGGTTTCGTAGTTGGCGAAGACTTTCCAGGCATCGGAAATGTGGTACATCACGCTCAACGCCGGCAACGGCTCGTTACTATTGATCTTGCGATTCTTTTCCACGGTGCGCACACCGTTCAAGGCGACCACCGGGCGGTCATGCCAGTTGGTTTCTATGTTTTCGAAGCGAATGCCCGGCGTAACGGTCCACTTGCCGATATCGATTTTGTCGTCGATATAGAACGCGTTGGCCACGGTGCCGCCGGTGCGGTCCTGGTAAACATGCCCATCGTTTTGCCCGCCCGGCGTCGGCACGTTGTTGACCAGATTGAGGCTGCTGGCCTGTTCATGCATGCCTTCTTTGAGGTAGCGATAACCGACGCTGACTTCCTGGGTGCTCGGGCCCACATCGAACACATGGGACACCCGCGGCTCGATGCCGAAGGTGTAGTAGCTGCGCGGGTAGGAACCGATGGTCTTGAGGTCGCGATTGGCAATGTTGCTGCCACGGAAGCTGTCGATGTAATAGGTCAGCACTTCGGCCTGGGTACGGTCGTCGATCTGGCGGATGTACTTAAAGGAGATGTCCTTGCGACGGCCGCTGAAATTGTCCCAATCACGTACCGATTGATACGGGTTGGCGTCAAACTGCTTTTGGGTCAGGCCACCGGGCATATCGGCGTTGGCATTGTAATAATGAAGATTGAGCGAGAAATCGTCTTGATCGGTCGGTGCCCAGTGGGTCTTGAGGATCACGTCGTCGATGTCGTTGGAGTTGTTGCTGTTGCGGTAGCCGTTGCCATTCACCCCGGTATACAACAACGCCACGCCCATGCCGTTATTGGCAGTGCCGCCGACAAAAGCGTTGTCGACGTGTTTCCAACCGCCGTGGGCGGAGGTTTCCAGGGTGGTGCCGACTTCACCCGAGGCCTGCTCGGGAATCGCGCGGGTCACGAAGTTGATCACCCCACCGACGTTCTGCGGCCCATAACGCACGGAACCCGCGCCGCGTACCACGTCGATGCTGTCCAGGTTACCGGCAGAAATCGGCGCCATCGACAGTTGCGGCTGACCATAGGGAGCGAACGCAGCCGGTACGCCGTCGATCAATACGGTGGAGCGTGGCGACAGCCGCGAGGTCAGGCCACGCACGCCGACGTTGAGGGAAATATCGCTGCCGCCCGTGCCGTTGGCCTCTTGCACCTGCACGCCAGGGACGCGGCGCAGCACATCACTGACATTCATCGCCCCCTGCTCCACCATGGCTTCACGGCGAATGACGGTACGTGCGCCCGGATGGTTCTGCACCACTTCGGCATTCGCATCGCCCAGCCAGTCGCCCACCACTTTGATATCAGTGACGCCCAGCTCCAACGGCGAGCCGGCTTCACCGGTGCCACTGCGCAATGGGCGCAGGGTCACGGAACCGGCATCGATCTGGTAATCCAGGCCGCTGCCCTGAAGCAATTGGCGCAGGGCCTGTTCGGGAGACAGGTTGCCGTCCACTGCTGGCGCTTGTTTACCCGCGACCATGTCAGGGCTGAAGAACACTTGCAGGGAAGTCTGCTGGCCCAGTTGACTCAAAGCAGCGCCCAGCGGCTGTGAGCGAATATGGATGCCGTCAGCCGCATAGGCCGCAGGCAACGCGGCACTGACCGCAAGTGCCAGCGCCAGGGGCGCCCAGCGGGAGACTTTATTGTTGTTACCGACAAGTTTTTTCACGTCGAACCTAGTCCTGTGATCGCAAGAGTGTGCGGCTGTTAATGCAAACCAGTTGCAGTTGCAGAAGAAGACGAAGAACTCGAAAAAAACCTGAATGTCAGCGTGAAATAATTTCCTGGCTGCCATCCGGCAAGGCGCGCACGGCCACTGGCAGGATATGTGGCAGGGCCTTGAGCAAGGCGTCGGTGTCAGTGGATTTGAACACGCTGGTCAGCCGCAAATTGCTCACCGCCGCCGTATTGACGCGCAACGGCTGCTCGCGATAGCGCGATACTTCCCGCGCCACTTCGCCAAGGGTGGCGTTGTTGAACACCAATTTGCCCGTGCGCCAGGCTGTCAGTTCATCGGCATTCACGGCATACGCCGTAACGACTTGCCCTGCAGGATCGACATGCGTGCCGAGCCCTGCCGTGAGCGTCACGCTCTGATCCGGCGCACGCCCCTGCACCTTGACCGTGCCGGCCTCGACCACCACGCGGGTCTGATCGTCATCGCGGCGCACATCAAAACGCGTGCCGGTGACCGTGATCTGCCCTGCCCCGGCGGCCACGATAAACGGGCGACTGGTGTCGTGTTCAACGCTGAACATCGCTTCGCCCTGTTTGATTTCTACGCTGCGCCGACCCTTTTCATAATGCACCGCGACCACGCTGCGGCTGTTGAGGTCCATCACCGAACCGTCGGGCAATGCCACTTGGCGATGCTCGCCCAAGCGCGTGCTGAACTCAGCGCTGTAGGGTTTGGGATGTTCAAGCCCGCTGAACAGGCCAAGCCCCACGGCGATGGCCACCACACTGGCAGCCATAGCGTAACGCACAATGGCGCGACGTCTGGGGCGTTCGACCGGGGCCTCGCACAGTGCTTGCAAACGCGCCGAGGGCACAAGGTCAGCGGCGCTCCACAGACCTTGCAGCACTTCAAATTCATATTGATGCTCAGGCTGCTCGGCACACCACGCGTCGAAACGCTGTTGCTCTTCGGGGCTCAACTCGGCGTCTTGCAGGCGTACAAACCATTGCGCGGCTTCGTCGCGAGCACGGCTATCCATCGTGGAAGATCCTGTTTCAAAACGGGCAGAGTTCATGGGGCCATGGCGTCCAGGCGGTCGCGCAGATGCCGCAAGGTGCGGATCATATACTTTTCCACCATGTTTTTAGACAGCCCCAGGCGCACGGCGATTTCCTGCTGGGTCAGCCCCTCGATTTTCTGCCAGATAAATATCTTGCGACAGTTGAGCGGCAACTCGGCCAAGGCCCGCTCGATGGAGTCGGCCAACTGGATCGCGTGCATGAAATGCTCCGGGTCACCGTTGTGGGGCGAACACTGATCAACGGCGTCCAAGGCCAGCGCCTCACGCCGGTCTTCGCGACGATAAGCGTCCACCGCAATGTTGCGCGCCGTTTGATGCAGATAGGCACGCGGCTGCTCAACGTCGCTCGAACCAGACTCAAGCACGCGCACGAAAGTGTCGTGAGCCAGGTCTTCAGCCTGCTGACGGTTTCTCAGGCGGCGTGTCCAGGTTCCGATCAACTCTTCGTAATGCTCGAAAAAGCCTGTTCTGCGGGGCGGCTGAGGAATCATCGCGTGAGCACTGGGAGGCGGGGGCGTGAATAGTAATGCTTCCTATTAAGCGGGGCAATTGCTTCCCGTCGCCCACCGTATCGCATTGCAACTAAAGATGACTGGCCGCCTGTTTAAGTCGGTTCAGTTTCTCTCGGCTGCCACACACACTCATCTGGCACCACTTGCGTTGTTTACTTTTGGAGAGATCGAGAAATATCCAATCGCAATCCGTGCAACTGCAGCACCTCAACGCGTGAAGCTGGCTCGATACCAGCAATTGCGTCGCATCTGTGGCCAGGCGCGCTATCAGCATCGACGTCAGCTCCTGCGCAGAGACGCAGGTACGCCAGCCCCATGCGGGCCTCCCATCAATGGAGCGCAAGACTCGCCACGCCGCGCCTTGCTGGTAGTGCAGGTTGATCTGCTGTAAGGCCTCATCGGTGACATTCTGGTGTAATGACAGAGCGTGGAAGACGCCGTAAAGACACTCCCGGAATGCAATAATCGCGTCCAGGTCTGGCTGGAAGGAAATAAGCGAGTCAAACACCATAGGTGAGTATTTATCGTACTCTTGCTCAGAGAGCAAAGAGGCGTGTAATGCCCACTCGATGAAGAACTTGAAACTGGTGAGTCGTTCTTCCTTAACCTTGAGTGCAGAATACGGCCTGCGACCATTAGTGGTATTGATAAAATCCAATACTCGGGCGCCGCCGATCAGCCGGATTGATTTTGCAGTGCCCGTGAAATGTGTCATTCCAACTCCCGAAAAAACCTGCACGCTCTGCCCTGGCAGAGAATACCTCGTTTCTTGGAGTCGAAGTCGTCGCCCCGCGGCTAGAAGACCAATGGCTCAGCGGGGTCCGCTGCACTCGCCATCCAATCAAGAATGATCTCGACCGATTGTTCAACTGAAAACAGGTGGGTCTGCACATGCACTTCAGGAAACAGCGGAGTGTCGTAGTTCGAATCAATCCCCGTAAAGTTCTTAAGCAATCCCGATCGCGCCTTTTTATACAAACCTTTAGGGTCGCGCTGTTCGACAATGGCCAGCGGGGCATCCACATGGACTTCTACAAAATGCTCATTGCCAATGATCGAGCGGGCGTAATGCCGACTGGCCGATGACGGCGAGATCAGCGCAACGATAACAATAAGCCCCGCCTCCACCATCAAACCCGCGACCTCAGCGACCCGCCGAATGTTTTCATCGCGGTCACTGTCGGTAAACCCCAAGTCACGACACAGCCCAGTGCGTACCGAATCGCCGTCAATGATGCAGGTAAACCGGCCTTGGGCCCTTAAGGCAAGATCCAGCGCATCAGCAATGGTCGATTTCCCGGAGGCAGAAAGGCCAGTCAGCCAAATGACCACAGGTTTTTGCTTCATAGGCGACTGTTCGGCACGCACGTGGCTGAACGTGAACGCATGCAAGTTTTGTTGTGGGCCTTGTGCAAAGTAACTCATGACCGTTCTCCCTCCTTAAGCGAAACAGGCTGTTTGCCCAACATGAACACCATCACGCATTGTAAAAACAGCAGGAGCGAAACCACCCAATAAACTGTCGAGAATGAGCCTGTCAGGTCTTTGGACAGCCCGCCCAGGAAGTTACCGCACACGCCACCCAGGCCTATCAGCACATTGGCGATGCCAAATGCCTGCGTCAGCCGGTTGACCGGAACGATTTGCCCGATGTAACTAGGGACCAACCCAAAAATCGGATAAAACGCCAGCGCAAACAAAAAAGCCGCCAAATAGAACAACGCGACAGTGTTAAAACTGAACACCAGCAGGGCTGCCAGACCCGCGCTCAGAAAGCACATGGCCAAGGCCGCCTTGGCACCCACTTTGTCTGCAACCCATCCCACCAAAAAGCCCGAAGCCATCCCTACAGCGCCGATGGTCGTCCAGATAAACCCTGCGTCTTGTACCGAAACGCCTAACTCATCGCGCAAGTAAGGTGCCAGGTAAGTTTGAAACGGCAGCAGTGCCATCCCGTTGAGAAAGGCGATGACCCAAATCAAATACAACGAACGGCTCAGCCATGGCGTGTGGCCATCGAACGACCGCGAGCGCTCACCTGAAAAACCAGTTGCCTGTTCCGTCCCCATGTTGCGCAATAGAAACCAGGCCATGAAACAGAGGCCCAATGACACAAGGCCGGCTGTCAGCCAGATAGAGCGCCAGCCACCCTGCAAGGTGAGAAACGACACCAGCAACCCGTTGATGAACACACCGTAACTGGTGCCACTGGAGATCAGCCCCATGACGCGGGAGCGGTTACCTGGACTGAAACCCTTGGTGACGATTTCTGCCAGCGGGATGTAAACCGAAGCGGAGCACCCTCCCAGCAATATCAATAACCCACCCGACAACCAGATATTGTCGCTGACGCTCAAACCCAGCAGGGCCAGAGACGTCACTACGGTGGACACCAGGCTGATTTTCCAACCTTCGAAGTAACGGCTGATGTAACTGGTGACCGAAGAAAACAGCAGGAAACCTATCTGTGCGCCGCCGGTGATCAAGCCCACAGTGGTGTAGTCAAAGCCGATATCCCGGCGCATATCAACCACCAGGTTGGCGAACAAGTAGACGCCGAACCCATAGGTACTGGCTACAAAACCCGTCAGTACGACTGCCAGCACCACGCTATCGAGCGCGCGAGGATTATGCTGTACGAGTGTGCTCATCATGACTCCCTCACACGGCGCGGGCGGTGTGGATGACAAAATCACAATTCATCCTGTCGAAGTCACGCTGAAAATCACCGTAATCCTCATGGGCAAAGAAGCCGCTGGCCTGAATCTCGGTGGCCAGTTCTGCGGGCAGTAACGGATACACTTTCAGGCTGTAGCGTTGTTTATCTGCAAAGTCGTAAATGAACTCGCACACCTGTGCATCAACCCTTCCCAGGCTGACCGACGCACTGGCGCCGCAGTAATAATAATTGCCGCTGGATTTGAAGTTGCCCGCGCGAATCGCAAAAAAATTACGCTGATCAACAATCAACACACCGCCTGGATTGAGCAATGCCCTGAACTTGCGCAGCACGCTCATGCGGTCGTGCGCCTCAAACACATGGCACAGTGAACTGCCCAGGCACACCACGGCATCGAACGTACCCAGCACGTCCGGGTCGAGGTCAAGCCACTCCATTTGGTGGGATTCAATATCCAACTCACGCTCAAGGAAGTTTTGCCGGGCTTTTTTCAGCATCGTCCCGCTGCCGTCCGTAGCGACCACCTTGAAACCTGCCTGCTTGAGTTGCACAGCATGGAATCCACTGCCCGTGGACACATCCAGCACCGATTTCACCGCGTGCCTTTCGAGCAGCCGCTCAAAGAAACCATCCTCACCGGCCTTTCTTTTTTCCCAATCAATCAACGCGTCCCAGCGCTCGACAAAATCCTGTGAATATTGTGCTGAATAACGGGCTACTTCCGCGTGTTTATTCCCCGGAGTCTGACTCATGGCACACCGCTCCCTACCAGGTTGAATTCTTGAAAGACAGGTACTTTTCCGCCAGTTCATGAGCACAGTCAGCGGACTGTTGAACCGACATGATTTGCTTGGAGTACCCCAGCATCGTCTGCATGATTGCCATGCACCTGGGGTTAAAGGTGACCGAGCCGTCACAATGGATTTCGTCGATACCATCGTGGCTTTGGCAAATGCTATTGAGGCGCACCGCGTCGTCGTATGGGCAGCTCTCGGAGAACTGCACATTGATGCGTCCGTCCTGAAGCCATACCGGATAGCCGCCCGGCAGCCCCAGTGGACCGGGCGCGTGCACGAGGACCGGTGTCGGTGAGAACAGCCCTTCGATCACGGTGACCGCAGAACACGCGGTTAGAAACTGCCCATCGACCCCACCCAAGCGACGAAACTCGTTTTTCACCGTCGAAAAAATCACCTCATCCGACAGACGAGCGACCGTACGCTGGCCGCGAACTTCATACAGCAAGCGGTAGCTCGCACGCGGAGGCAGGCCGCCCCGTGGCACGTAATGACTGAAATAATGCTGGGCATACAGCATCACTTCCACGTCCGCGGCAGAGCACTTCAGCAACCGTGCGATGGACAAACGCACGGCCGGAATCAGGTTGGCGACATTACCCACCCCTATATCAGGGGCCAGACCGACCCTGGCCAGAATCGGGTTGACGGCATCGGGAAAGGCCGCATTGACGGTCAGGGTCGTGATACCGGAGGCCTTCACGGCTTGCATCAAGTGATGCATCAGTGTGAGGTGCATGGGCAGCCAGGGGCCGAACTGTGCCTGGTCAAGTTGTTCGAACGAGTGTTTGGGCAACCCGGTGATCACTCGCCATGACTGCAACGAGGCGCAGTTCACGATGATGTCCGGCGCGTGTTCCCGGAGCACTTGGGTCACGCTGCCGATATCCGCCAAGTCCGCGATCACCGGCGAGATAGCCACGTACTGCTGCAGTTGTGCGCACGACAGCGTCACCAGGTTGCACAGGCGGATGGTCGCTTCTTCGTTGCGCCCCAGCACGACAAACTCGAACCTGTTCCTGGGTGCCAGAATCTTGAGAATCTGCAGGCACAAATTACCGGCGCCCACCAACAGCAACTTTTTCTTCGGTATGGGCTGGCTCACCGTGGGTAGGCTCCGTTATCAACCGGGATAACCTTGCCGGTCATATGCCGCAAACCTTCACCAACCAGCAGCAAGATGACCTCGGCCACACCACTGGGCAGGATGGGGTCTTTAAGAATTTCCTGGCGCGCGTACTCCGCGCGCCGATACTCAGGAATGGTGTCGTAGATGGCCGTGTCGTGAATCAGTGCCGGAGACACGGCGTTTACCCGCACAAAAGGCGCGAAGTTCCAGGCGTTGGCCTTGGTCAAGCCGATCACTGCGGCTTTAGTGGCGCCGTACAGGGCATCACAACTGCCCACTTCCCCTGCCACTGAGGTGATATTGACGATGCTGCGCGGCGCTTCGTGCTTCATTTCGCGCTCGGCGAAGTCTTTGGAAAGATAAACCAAGGCTTTGAGGTTAACGTTAAGCATTTCATCCACTTCGTTATCGGAATAGGCATAAATGCTTTTGCCGTGATACACCCCTGCATTATTAATTAACCCATAGATAGTGGCATGACGCTCATACAGGCTTGGAATAAAGTCCTTGATCACAGCATCATCGGAAAGATCGGCAACCTGCGTTTCTAATACACTCGCATTGTAAGTCTTTTGCAAGATATTGAGGGCGCCCACGTCTTTATCGACGGCAATGACAAAGTAACCATCGACAATTGCCTGCTCCACGGTCGCCCGACCAATTCCATTCGCGGCACCCGTAACAATCAACTTTTTCATGCCCTGCTCCCTATTGACAGAATTCGTTCATGCGCGCGTAAAAAACCCAGTGATAGTCATACATCGCTTTTAACGCCGGGGTGTTATCGAGCACCTCTTTATCTGGGTGAGGCTGACTCGGTGAAATAATGCATTCACTGTTTTCTGCGGCAATGTGCCAACTTCGCCAGGTTTTCCATTGTTCTGGGCACTCGCGCTTCCACACCATGGCGTGTGGCAGGAATTCAATACCCAAGTAGTCACACAGTTTGCCAATCACCCGCTCCGGCGCTGCCGCCAGGTCATCAGCATTTATGACATAGGGCATTTTGCCGGTGAGCTTAGTGACCACACAAAAGATCTCATACAAGGCTTTATGGCCAATGGCTTGCAACGGCATATTGGGGTGCACGCGATAATGCGAAAGAATGCTGCTGGCGGGTTCCCGAATAAGAAAGATATTGTCTTGTTGCGCCAGGAAGTCCACGTCTACTCTCAAGTCATCGAGGCAGTGATAACACATGTCTTTGTGAAAGACGTTGGCTGTCTCCCTGGCCTTGACCAGCCGCTCTTTTATTGTCTGATACGTGGTTGGAAAACTGTGATCCCATTCATCCGACGGAATGGCAGAGTCAGCAGAAAATGCCATATGGGCAAACGGTTCGTGGAAAACTTCAAAGTCTTTGCGCTCGATAAATACGCGTTCCAACACCGTGGAGCGAGAACGTGGGTGCGCCCATAACCCGACCATCTTGTTCATACGAGCACCCCATATTCGGCCGCCATGATCGCACTGAGCGAACGGCTGAAAGCATGCGTAGGGGGGCAGAGTCGAGTGCAAAAATCGGCCAGGCGCCGATGCGCACTGTTGGCCTCATTGCACGTATTGATAAACGCCTCATGATTGCAAAAGTCATAAGGCTCGATGCCGTCCAGGCAGTAGGCTTCGCAGAAATACGGGATACGAAACAACTTCGCGAGCGTCGAAGCCGGTGGCTTCAAGGGTTCCCCCGCAGGAAATACCGGTTTACCGCGACTTTCGCGCTCAATCAAAAACTCGACCACTTCCGGCGTCAGTGTGTAGCACGTCGCCAGCAAGCCGGTCTTCTCCAGGTGCCAGCAGTGCTTGTTGCCACGCTCGTCCACATCAACTTTTATACTGGAAAGCAGGGTTTTGACTGGAGCGGAAGACGCCGAGACCAGCGCCTGTATCTGCTCATAAACCATCAACTCCGCCCAGCGCAGATCCTCTGGACTCAGCGTCAGGCCGCGCTCTGCCGCTTGTAACGCAAACTCGGGCTGACAGGCGAAGCGGCCGATCATGAACGTGATCACATACTTGCAATGGCGTGTGTCGATGCCCTTGCTGCGCGCAGTCATCCTTCCACGTTCTATGGCCTGGATGCCTGCCTGAAATTGCGCAACCGTGAAGCAGAAGGTGATATTGAGAGAACTGCCTTGCGCCACTAAGTGCTCGACAGTCGTAAGGCCCTCCAGGCTTGCGGGCACCTTCACCATCACATTCGCAGCTAACTGACGCAGTGCCACGCCCCTGGCAGTCATGCGTTCGGCACAGCGCACATCGACAGGATCGACTTGAGCGCAAATCCACCCTTCACACTGGGCAGATTGAACCCAGCGTTGCTTCAGGTCGGAAGCCCCCTGCACGATCACTTCGTCGTACAGCTTGCGGCGCAACTCTTGGGGCGTCAGTTTGGCAAGATTAAACCGCGACAACCAATACTCACGTTTTTCAAGAATTACCGCAGTCACCAGACGAGGGTTAGTGGTTACATTGCTGAACCCACCGGGCTGCGAAAACGTGTCTGGCATTAACTGTTCTATGGAACTGAAGGCGGCCGGGTACTTTTCAAGCAAGTATTTCTTATAAGGTGCATAGACGGCAGGCGAAGAGTCCCACCAAACTTCAGAACTTTGGTCATTACTTTTTAGTCGCTCGGTATAACCTGATGTCGTCACAACGCCTCCTCCTTGAGTTGTCATATCACTGTAGAATCGTGAGTAATTCACGCATATCGGAAAACGCTAACGCCCCCGCATCGACCAACATTGAATGCCGATCGACCGGTCCAAAACCCAATACACTGATGTTTGCCGCAATCGCCGCCTGAATACCGGCCACACTGTCTTCAATAACTAATACATCACGAACATCAACGTCATAAGTGGCGCACGCCGTCAAAAACACCAGAGGATCCGGCTTCCAGCGACCTAACTCATAACAACTGAATATGTGCCCCTCAAAATAAGAGAGCAGTCCGGTGAGACGCAAACAGTGTTCTATTTTATGCCGGGGCGCACTTGAGGCTACGCAAAAAGGAATACTCAAGTTCTCGAGCACCTCACTGATACCCTCAGTAGGTTTTAAATGCGCGGTCAAAGCGATCCCAGCACGCTGGCGATAACTTTCTTCAAACTGACTGTCCAGGCAAATATTCAATACCCGTTCGGCTTCACGTAAGCAGTCGGCAATCTTTCGCCCGCGAAATCGCTCAATGAATTCTACTAAGTCAAGACCCGTAGTCTCATGCGCATCACGACGTGCTTGTTCATTCAGCAGGGAAATCAGTACAGACAGGGTGATTTCTTCACTTTGCACGAGTACACCGTCGCAATCGAAGATCACTAACTTAGGCACGCCCACACGGACAAGCGCCGCCCCCTGAACTGGTAGTTCCCCTATAAAGGCCGATGGGTGCATAGGCATCTCTTATAGGTATATCCGCGATGACTTCTGAACTACCAGCGGAGCACATTGAGGTGTGCTTATAAGACGCCCACAGCAATATCCTGTCAAACGGTTTTTAGTGGATTATTAATTACTTTTAATTATTTGCGAGCTGTTTTTTATTCCATAAAATAGAAGCCCTGCGCAGAAAAACCCACCTGAGGCTGCTGAACTTCTACCGACGCGTGCCAGTCAGCACAAAGGACTCTGATAAAACGGTGGGTGGGCAATGCAGATCTCCTTGCAGCAACAAGTGGCCCTGGTCACCGGCGCCAGTTCCGGCATCGGCGCAGGTGCGGCAAAGGCGTTAGCCGAAGCCGGGGCGGCCGTGGTGCTCAACTACAATTCCCAGGCGGCGCCGGCCGAAGCCCTCGCCGCGCAAATCAACGCAAACGGCGGGCGGGCGATTGCCATCGGTGGTGACGTGTCCAAAGAGGCCGACGTGGAGCGCTTGTTCGCCCAGACCCTCGACGCCTTCGGCCATCTGGACATTCTGGTGGCCAACTCGGGCCTGCAAAAAGACGCCAATCTGGTCGACATGACCCTTGAGGACTGGAACACCGTGATCGGCGTCAACCTCACCGGCCAGTTCCTGTGCGCCCGCGCCGCCGTGCGGATCTTCAATCGCCAAGGCATTCGCGACGGCGTATCGCGGGCGGCCGGGAAAATCATCCACATGAGTTCGGTGCACCAGATCATCCCCTGGGCCGGGCATGTGAATTACGCAGCCTCCAAAGGCGGCGTGGAGATGCTGATGCGCACCCTCGCCCAGGAAGTCAGCGAACAGCGCATCCGCATTAATGGCATCGCACCCGGGGCGATTCGCACCGCAATCAACCGTGCGGCCACTGAAGGCGCGGCTGAAAAACAACTGCTCAAGTTGATTCCCTACGGCCGCGTGGGCGATGTGGAAGACGTCGCCAACGCGGTGGTCTGGCTGGCCAGTGATGCCTCCGATTACGTAGTGGGCAGCACCTTGTTTATTGATGGCGGCATGAGCCTTTATCCGGAGTTTCGCGGCAATGGTTGATTTCAAGAATGAACAACAGAGCGCCATCGATGCCCACGGCATCATTGGCGATATGCGCAGCGCCGCATTGGTTAATGACAAAGGCAGCATCGATTTTTTCTGCTGGCCGGAATTCGACAGCCCTTCGATCTTCTGCTCGCTGCTGGACACGCCCGAAGCCGGTGTTTTCCAACTCACCCCCGACCTGCCCAACGCGCGCCGCGAGCAAATCTACCTGCCCGACACCAATGTGCTGCAAACCCGCTGGCTGAGTGATGAAGCGGTGGTGGAAATCACCGACCTGCTGACCGTCAGCGAAGACGTCGATGAACTGCCGTTGCTGATTCGCCGCGTGCGTGTGGTCAGCGGCAAAGCCACCCTTCACCTGCGCTGCGCCGTGCGCCATGACTACGCCCGCGCGACGACCCAGGCGACGGCCGACAACGGCGGCGTGCTGTTTACCGCTGACGGCCAGCCCGGCCTGCGCCTGATCGGCAGCCACCCGCTGAGCCTTGAAGACCAGGCAGCAGTCGCACGCTTTAGCCTGAACCAGGAGGAAGGCGCCGAATTTGTCCTCGGTGGCGCCGACGACCCACGCGTCACCAACGACTGCACCGACCTGTACCTGGAACGCACCCTGAAGTTCTGGCGCGGCTGGATCGCGCAGTCCAATTACCGTGGACGCTGGCGTGAAATGGTCAACCGCTCGGCGTTGGCCTTGAAGCTTCTGACCTCACGCAAACACGGCGCAATCATCGCCGCCGCCACCTTCGGCCTGCCCGAATCTCCCGGCGGCGAACGCAACTGGGACTACCGCTACACCTGGATCCGCGACGCCTCGTTCACCGTCTACGCCTTTATGCGCCTGGGCTTTGTCGAGGAAGCCAACAGCTACATGCGCTGGCTCAAGGGGCGGGTCAGCGACTGCTGCGGCCAGCCGACCAAAATCAATATCCTCTATGGCATCGACGGACGCCAGGAACTGCCGGAAACCGAGTTGGACCATTTGCGTGGTCACGGCGACGCCAAGCCGGTGCGTGTCGGAAACGAAGCGTTTGACCAGATCCAACTGGATATCTACGGCGAGCTGATGGACGCGGTTTACCTGGTCAACAAATACGGCGAGGCGATTTCCCACGAAGGCTGGAAACACACGGTGGAGGTGGTCGACCAGGTGTGCGAAATCTGGAACCAGAAAGACGTGGGCATCTGGGAGATGCGCGGCGAGCAGCATCACTTCCTGCATTCGCGGCTGATGTGCTGGGTGGCACTGGACCGCGCGATCCGCCTGGCCTCCAAACGCTCGCTGCCGGCCCCATTCGCACGCTGGGACCAGACCCGCCAGGCCATCTACAACGACATCTGGAGCAACTTCTGGAACGAAGAGCGCGGGCATTTTGTGCAACATATCGGTAGCACCGCACTGGATGGCTCGATGCTGCTGATGCCGCTGGTGCGCTTCGTCGCGGCCACCGACCCGCGCTGGCTGTCGACCCTGGAAGCGATCCAGAAAAGCCTGGTGCGTGACGGCATGGTCTATCGCTACCGCAACGACGACAGCCAGATCGACGGCCTGCAAGGCACTGAAGGCGCCTTTACTGCCTGCTCATTCTGGTACGTCGAATGCCTGGCCCGCGCCGGCCAAGTGGAAAAAGCCCACCTGGAATTCGAACAACTGCTGCGCTACGCCAACCCGCTGGGCCTGTACGCCGAAGAATTCGACAGCCAGGCCCGTCACCTGGGCAATACGCCCCAGGCGCTGAGCCATTTGGCGTTGATCAGTGCGGCGACGTTTTTGGACCGCAAGCTCAGTGGGGTAAAGACCGTGTGGCAACCCTGAGGTTGCCTATGCACAATGGGCGGACTTGTCGTGGGATTGCTCGGGAAAATTGGAGGGAGATGTGTGGCGGCATCCTTTTGCCAAAATCGTTGATCGCGATCAGGTTTTCGCGACAATAGCGCCATGAACACATTCCCTACCCTGGCTACCCCGCGCCTGCACCTGCGAGAACTGCAAGTAACCGACGCCCCTGTGCTGTTCGCCATTCACGCCGATGCTGCAAGCATGCGCTGGTACGGCGTCGGCCCCATGACCGACCTCGTCCAGGCCCACGCCCTGATCGACACCTTCGCCCAATGGCGCACTCACCCCAACCCAGGCACACGTTGGGGCCTTGAACACCAGGGCAAATTGGTCGGCAGTTGCGGCCTGTTCAAGTGGAACCGCGCCTGGAACAGTTGCGCCCTCTCCTGCGAACTGGCCTCTGCTGCTCGCGGGCAAGGCTTGATGCGCGAAGCCCTGCAGGCCATGCTCGATTGGGGCTTTGAGCATATGCAATTGCATCGCGTCGAGGCATTGGTGCACCCGCAGAACACCGCGTCACATGCACTGCTGGAACGACTCGGTTTTAAAGCTGAAGGCACTTTGCGAGAGGCCGGGTTCTGGAATGGCCAGCGGCATGACCTCAATGTGTTGGGGTTGTTGGCGCGGGAGTGTCTAGACAAGTAAGACCATTGCCTCCATTCGCTCGATATTCCGTCACCGCGTTTGACTAGAGTTCTTCCATTTCTGGCCTGCTACGAGAAGACCGTCATGACCCCACTCGCCCCACTGCTCTACGTCCGCACCTCCATGCTCGACGTTGCCTACGAAGCCCACGGCCCCGAAAGCGGTGCGCCGATTATCCTGCTGCACGGTTTCCCCTACGACCCGCGTGGCTACGATGACATCGCGCCGGTGCTGGCCGAGCGTGGCTACCGCGTGCTGGTGCCGTACCTGCGCGGCTATGGCCCGACGCGGTTTATCAATGAACAGGTCATGCGCTCCGGGCAACAGGCGGCGTTGGCCAAGGATCTGCTGGACTTCATGGATGCCCTGCACATCCCGCAAGCCACGTTGGCGGGTTTTGACTGGGGTGGCCGCGCCGCGTGTATCGTCGCCGCGCTGTGGCCCGAGCGGGTCCGTGGGTTGGTGACGGGGGATGGCTACAACATTCAGGACATCGCCAACTCGCTCAAGCCGCGTGCGCCCGACACAGAGCACCGACTGTGGTATCAGTTCTACTTTCACACCCAGCGTGGCGTGGACGGCTTGACCGCCAATCGCCGCGAGCTGTGCGCGCTGCTGTGGACCCTGTGGTCGCCGACCTGGGCCGAAGGGCCGAGCCTCTACGCCAAGACCGCGCCGTCGTTTGATAACCCGGATTTTGTCGAGGTGGTCATTCACTCCTATCGCCATCGCTTCATGTATGCACCTGGCGACCCGGCGCTGGAAGCGATCGAACAGGCTCTGGCGCTGCAACCGCCGATTTCGGTGCCGAGCATTTCGCTGTGCGGTGCCGATGATGGCGTCGGCCCGGCCCCGGTTGAGGACGACGATTTGGAGTGCTTCAGCGGTGTGTATCGGCGCCAGGTGTTGCCGGGCGTTGGCCACAATGTGTTCCAGGAAGCGCCGCAGGTGACCCTTGAGGCGTTGTTTGAACTGCTCGCTCACGACACCGGCGAAAAGCGTTCGCGGTAAGCCTGGGGCGTCACCGATAACGCGCGCAGAAAGCTGCGCCGCAGGGTTTCTTCACAGCCAAAACCGCACTGCACGGCAATGCGTTTGATCGATGCCGTGCTGTCGGCCAACTGCCGCCGCGCCGTTTCTACGCGGATCAGCTCGACGGCGCGTGCCGGGGTCTGGCCGGTTTCGGTGCGGTAGTGGCGCACAAAACTGCGCTCGCTCATGCCGGCCTGGGCGGCCAGGGTGGCGATGTTCAAATCCAGGGTGAGGTTGTCGGCCATCCAGGCGTGCAAGTCGGCAAAGCGGCTGTCGCCCTTTTGCAGCGACAAGGTTGCGCTGAACTGCGATTGCCCGCCCGGACGTTTAAGGAACACCACCAAATGCCGCGCCACTTCCAGGGCGACGGCGCGGCCGAGGTCTTCTTCCACCAGGGCCAGGCACAGGTCGATGCCGGCGGTGACGCCGGCGGAGGTCCACACCGCACCTTGCTGGATAAAGATCGGGTTGGACTCCACCGTCAGCGCGGGAAACTTGCGCGCCAGCTCTTCGCAGCGGGTCCAGTGGGTGGCCACGCGACAGCCGTCGAGCAAGCCGCTGGCGGCGAGCAGAAAAGCCCCGGTACACACCGACGTCATGCGCCGTGTGTGCCTGGCCTTTTCGCGCACCCACTGCACCAACGCAGGGTCTTCGGCGGCGCCGTAGACGCCCCAGCCGCCGGCGATCACCAGCGTGTCGCAGGGTATATCCGGCGCGGGCAGCGGCTCGGCCACCAACGCCAGGCCGGCGGAGGTCATCACCGGCGCGTCCTGCGCGGCGACCACCGAGACCGCGTAAGGCAACGGCAGGCCGCGCTGGCGCGCCAGGTCATTGGTCGAGGCGAACACCTGCAACGGCCCGGTCACGTCGAGCACCTGGGCATTATCAAAAGCGAGAACGTGGATGATCCGGGTCATGATTGGCGTGATTTGTGGGTTCAATGGCGTATTCGCCAAAGCCTAGGCCTCTACAGTGAAGCCGTCTACCCTTTTAGCGGAGCTTGTTTCATGACCTTGCAGATTGGTTTTTTGTTGTTTCCCGGCATCCAGCAGCTTGACCTTACCGGCCCCTATGACGTGCTGGGCTCGCTGCCGGATGTGAAGCTGCACCTGGTGTGGAAAGACCTGGCACCGATCACCTCCAGCACCGGGTTGGTGTTCACTCCGACCATGACGTATGCCGACTGCCCGCGCCTGGATGTGCTGTGCGTGCCCGGCGGCTCCGGCGTCGGCGCCTTGATGGAAGACCCGCAAACCCTCGACTTCCTCAAAGCCCAGGCACAGACCGCCCGCTACGTGACCTCGGTATGCACCGGCTCACTGGTGCTCGGCGCGGCCGGTTTGCTGCGCGGCCGCAAGGCCACCACCCACTGGGCCTACCACGACCTGCTCGCCCCACTGGGCGCCATCCCGGTGCAAGCGCGCGTGGTGCGTGACGGCAACCTGTTCACCGGCGGCGGGATTACTGCGGGGATCGACTTCGCACTGACCCTGGCCGCCGAGCTGTACAGCGAAGCCGCCGCACAGCTCGTGCAGTTGCAGATCGAATACGCGCCAGCACCGCCGTTTGACGCGGGCAGCCCGGCCACCGCGCCTGAACATGTGCTGGAGGAAGCCAACAAGCGCACGGCGGAATCGCGTCGGGTGCGCGGTGAAATTGTGGCGCGGGCGGCGGCGCGGTTGGGCTGATGGCACGAATGGGGTGGATCAGGCTGGCCGAGACATAAACGCCAACCGCGCCGCCAATAGCATCAACACGGTCGCCAGGCCCCATTTCTGTAGCCTGGCGCTGTGGCTACTGCCCGCAAACACTCGGCTGATCGCCCCGCCAAAAATGCCCAGCAAGGCATGGAAAACCCCGGCGATCAGGGTTAGAACGCCGCCCAACACCCACAGTTGCACCGCGATGGAGCCGGCCTCTGGCTTGACGAATTGGGGCAGGAACACCATAAAAAACAGCAACGCCTTAGGGTTGAGCAAACTGTTGAGCATGGCCTGCACAAACACATGCCCCAAGCGCACGCGATGGACCTGGGCCATGTCCAGGCCGGTGTTTTTTTGCAGGGTCTTGAACACCAGCCACAGCAGGTAGATCACCCCGGCGTACCGAATCAAATCAAACGCCGGCGGCCAGCTGGCGACCAAAGCGGTGACCCCGCAGGCCGTCAAGGCAGTCAGCAGCAGGTCCGCCACGCAGATCCCCAGGCTTGAAGCCACACCCCCGCGCCAGCCATAACTCACGCCATGGCTGATCACAAACGCCATGTTCGGCCCTGGTGACAGCAGCAACAGCAAAACAGCGCCGGAAAACACCGCGAGGGTTGCGAGGTCGATCATGCTCAAGCCATCCACCAGGGAAAGTCCGCAGGTTAATCGGTGAACCTTGCGCAGACAAAAAATTGTGCTGGATACATTTCTATCATCCTGCACAAAAAACATTAGCCTACATGCCTTGTTTGTTGGCGTTGCCGCGCCCTCTCTGTCCCCTTTTTCTGCCACCTTCGAAAAAGGTTTACTCATCCAGCAGGAAAATTCCCATATTTGTTCCTACACTCAAAATCACACACCAAGACCGGGTACAAGAACAAGGAATGTCAACAACATGACACATAAAAACACCAACCAACGTGTCTGGAATACCACCTTCGCTCCACAGTCAATTTTCTGACTAAGCCAATAAAAGGAAAACTCTTTTAGTCACTGCCCCTGCCAATTTCCTCCATTTGGACGGTTGCACTTGGATGAAATAGTTGCGTTTTACCCAGCATAGCCGTCGTTCGATTTGTCCTCTTATTTAGCAGGGTCAAGTAGCCGAACAGAGAGTCTGGAGTGCAATGAGGGATGTTGTTATGCGAGAAAAGTCGTCAGTCGATAGCCTGTTTCTGACCCGTGCTGGATTCGTTGAATTTTTTGTTGTTTTCGTCAAGTTGGTCCACGGCCTGACTGCGATTTTGCCACCTTTGGTGCTGGTGTTGCTCCTTGACCCGCTGGCCCCCGAGCTACTGTCCCACTTTCTCGGCCTGCTGCTGTTTTTTGCAGTCCTGAGCATTATTCTGTTTCAGGCTCTGGGGATTTACTCCGAAGAGCTGTTCAGCAACCGCCTGCGCCTGCGCACCAGCATCGTGGCCTGGTCCGCGGCGTTCTGCATCTTGTTGTTCATGTACCAGATCCTGCAGTTTTTCCCGCAATTGACCCCGCGCAACCTGGTGGTCTGGTACATCGCCAGCCTGGCTTTGTTCTGCGTTGAACGCCTGGTGATGCTGCGCCTGTATCGCAACCTGATGCGCAAGGGCAAGTACCTGCAACGCACGGTCATCCTGGGCTTTACCGACACCGCCGTGCATGTGGCCGACCACCTGCAACGCAATGGCGATATCCGCTCCGGCCTGATCGGTTTCATTGACGACCGCACCGAGCGCATTCCCAAGGAGCTGAGCAACCTGCCGTTGCTGGGCAATACCCGTGACCTGGAAAAACTGATCCGCGCCGAGCAGGTCAACCAGGTGATGATCTGCCTGCCGTGGGCCGCCGAGCAGCGCATTCATGGGCTGGTCAACCGCCTGCGGCAAATGTCGGTGAACGTGATGCTGGTGCCTGACATGGCCGCCCTGCGCTACGGCCACAGCCGCATCACCGACGTGGGCGGCATCCTGATGTTCAACACCTCGCAGCTGCCGTTGCGCGGCTGGTCGCCCTTTATCAAGCGCTGTGAAGACTTACTGCTGGCCAGCCTGGCCCTGGTGGCGCTGTCGCCGGTGATGCTGTGCACGGCCATCGCCATCAAGCTCGACTCTAAGGGCCCGGTGCTGTTTCGCCAAAACCGCTATGGCTACAACGACAACGAGATTCGCGTGTTCAAGTTCCGCTCGATGTTCACCGACCAGAGCGACTTCACCGCCGAACAACAGACCACCCGCAAAGACCCGCGCATTACCCGGGTGGGCCGCATCATTCGCAAGACCAGCATCGATGAGCTGCCGCAGCTGTTCAATGTGCTGCTGGGCAATATGTCCATGGTCGGCCCGCGCCCGCATGCCACGGCCACCAAAGCCGCCGGTATCCCCTTCGAAGTGGCGGTGAGCGAGTACAGTTCGCGCCATCGGGTCAAGCCGGGCATCACCGGCTGGGCGCAGATCAACGGCTATCGGGGCGAGACCGATACCCTGTTCAAAATCCAGAAACGTGTCGAGTACGACCTGGAGTACATCTCCAAGTGGTCGGTGTGGTTTGACTTGTACATCGTCTTCATGACGGTCCCGGCCGTCCTCTCCACCAAGGAAGTCTATTGATGAACACCCTCAACGGATTAATTCCCTGCATCATTTCCGGTGGTTCGGGTACGCGGCTGTGGCCGGTCTCGCGGCAGAACATGCCCAAGCCCTTCATGCGCATGCGTGACGGCCAGAGCCTGCTGCAAAAGACTTTCCAGCGCGCGGCCAAGTTGCCCGGCGTGGAAAGCGTGCTCACGGTGACCAACCGCGACCTGCTGTTTCGCACCCTGGATGACTACCGAGGGGTCAACAAGGCCCACCTGCCGCTGGACTTGCTGCTCGAACCCTTCGGGCGTAACACCGCAGCGGCCATCGCCGTGGCGGCGCTGCATGTGCAGGAGCATTTCGGCGACGACGCACAACTGCTGGTGATGCCCGCCGACCATCTGATCCTCAATGAAGTCGTGTTCGCCGAGGCGGTGACCCAGGCTCGCGACCTGGCTGAAGCCGGCTACCTGGTGACCTTCGGCATCCAGCCCGATCACCCGGAAACCGGTTTTGGCTATATCGAAAAAGGTGACGCGCTGGGCACCGGCAACCGGGTCAAACGCTTTGTCGAGAAGCCCGACCTGGCCACCGCGCAAGCCTACCTCGACGGCGGCAAGCACCTGTGGAACGCCGGCATGTTTTGCTTCAAGGCCGGCACCCTGGTGGACGAACTCGCCGCCCATGCCCCCGAGGTGCTGACCGCTGCCAGGGCGGCCCTGGAACACAGCCATGGCCTGCAAAACAAAACCTCGCGCCAGCGCGAACTGGATGCGGATGCATTCGGCAGCGCGCCGGACATTTCCATCGACGTGGCCTTGATGGAAAAGTCCAAGCAAGTCGCCGTGGTGCCCTGCGACATCGGCTGGAGCGATATCGGCTCCTGGGAAGCGCTGCGCCAGCTCACACCCAGCGATGCGCATGGCAACCAGGTCAATGGCGAAGCGATTTTGCATGACGTGCACAACTGCTACATCGACTCGCCCAAGCGCGTACTCGGCGCCGTCGGCGTGCGCGACCTGATCATCGTCGACACCCCCGACGCACTGCTGATCGCCGACGCCAACCGCAGCCAGGATGTGCGCTACATCGTCGCCGAACTCAAGCGCCAGAATCATCCGGCGTTCAGCTTGCACCGCACCGTCACCCGGCCGTGGGGTACCTACACGGTGCTGGAGGAAAGCAGCCGCTTCAAGATCAAGCGCATCGTGGTCAAGCCCCAGGCCTCGCTGTCGTTGCAGATGCACCATCACCGCAGCGAGCACTGGGTGGTGGTCAGTGGCGCCGCACAGATCACCAATGGCGAGCGTGAGTTTTTGATCAATGCCAACGAGTCCACCTACATCCCGGCCGGGCACAAGCACCGCCTGACCAACCCCGGCATCATTGACCTGGTAATGATCGAGGTGCAGAGCGGCGAGTATCTGGGCGAGGACGACATCGTGCGCTTTGACGATATCTATGGGCGTGCGCCGGCAGAAGTGAAGAAGTGACATGCGCACCTCGTTGATCATCCCGACCCGCAACGCGTCCAGTCACCTGGCGCGACTGCTGCCTGCGCTGCACATGCAGACGCTGCAACCGGACGAGATGCTGGTAGTCGACAGCGCCTCCAGCGATGACACCGTGGCGCGCTTTCGCGAATTCGGCGCCCGGGTCGAGGTGATCGATGCGCGTGATTTCAACCACGGCGGCACTCGCCGCTGGGCCAGTGAGCAGGTGAGCGGTGACGCACTGATCGTGATGACCCAGGACGCGATCCCCGCCGATGCCGAGACCTTCGCCAACCTGCTCGATGAGCTGCAGCAAGACCCGCTCACTGGCGTGGCCTACGGTCGCCAACTGCCACACCCCGGCGCCGGCGTATTGGGCGCACAGTCGCGGCACTTCAATTACCCGGACCAGAGCCGCACCAAGCGCATGGCCGACGCGCCCACGCTCGGGATCAAGACCTGCTTCAGCTCCGACTCGTTTTCCGTGTACCGACGCAGCGCCTTGCAGGCCGTCGGCGGCTTCCCCGCCGATGTGATCGGCAGCGAAGACGCCTACGTCGCCGCGCGCATGCTGCTCGAAGGCTACACCGTGCGCTACGCCGCCACCGCGCGGGTGTACCACTCCCACGATTACCGACTCATGGATGAGTTTCACCGCTACTTCGACATTGGCGTGTTCTACGGTCGCGAGCCGTGGATCCGCCAGGCGTTTGGCGATGCCGGCGGTGAAGGTAAACGCTATGTACTGGCTGAGCTCGCGGCATTGCGCGCAGCCGGTGCATTGCACCGCGTGCCCGAAGTACTGGTGCGCAGCGCGTTCAAGTTGCTCGGCTACCGGCTGGGCCATCTGGAACGTCGGCTACCCCTCGCCCTCAAGCGGCGCATCAGCATGTTCCCCGGTTATTGGAGGTGAGCATCATGACCTACAGGAAGTCCCCCTTGATGAAACGAACCTTGCTCGTCCTGGCCATGATGGCGTTGGCCGCCTGCAATACGCCCGCTCGCATCGTCCCGCCGGACGACCAGACCGTTGAAGACGGCAAACGAGCCCTCGACCAGCTTGCGCAACTGCCGCCAGCGGTGGAGCGTATCCGCATCGGCGACCAGTTGCGCATCGTGCGGGATGCCGGGGAAATGCCGACGCTGTCGGCGTTCAACGTCAGCACCATCTATGAGCTGACGCTGTACACGGTGCAGACCGACGGCAAGATCAATTACCCGTTCCTGGGGCCGATCCAGGTCGCCGGGCGCCAGCCCTCGGAGCTGGCCACCGAGCTGAGCAACAAGCTCGCGCCGGTGTATCGCGAACCACGGGTGACGGTGAACATCAACCAGGCACCGGGCAACTCGGTGATCGTCGGCGGCGCGGTGAATAACCCCACCGCCGTGCAGCTGGGCACGGCTAACACTCTGGAGCAAGCCATCGTCGGTGCCGGTGGGGTCAACCCCTCGGGCAACGCGAGCATGGTCGCGCTGCTGCGCGAAGATGCCCAGGGCGCCTATCACGCCTACTTCCTGGATTTCAGCCAATACCTCAAGCCCGGTCCCAACGGACGTAAACCGGTGCACCTGCAACGCGGCGATGTGGTGTTCGTGCCAAAATCCAATGTCGGCGAGCGCATCCAAGGGGTGGATACCTACTTGAACCAACTGATCCCGTTCACCAAATCGATCGGGGTTGGCTACAACTACACCCGAACCAGCGGCGGCAATAACTGAAGGAGCGACATCCCATGATCGAGATCCGTTCTTTTCGTGATCTTCTGCGCCTGTTCTTCATCTTTCGGCACGAGTTCAAACTGGCGGCCATCGCGGCGCTGGTGATCATTCTGCTGGGGGCCTTTTTGCTGCCGGCCAAGTACGAATCCACCGCGCGCCTGCTGGTCAAGCCGGGGCGTGATTCGACCTTGCCGATCGAGATCAGCAACCGCCAGGCCATCGTGATGCCCAGCACCCAGCGCGACCCGATTGTCGACGAGGAGCGCCTGCTGACCGGCCGACCGATTGTGCGCACGGTGGCCGAGCATTACTTGGAAGTGATCGCCAACGCACCGCCGCCGGAAGGCTTCTGGAAGCGCACCAAGTACTACCTCAAAGAAGGTGTGGGCGCGGTGTTCGACGGGGTTCGCGTGGTATTGGAAACCGTCGGCATCCTGGAAAAAACCACGCCTGTGGAACGCCTGGCCGCCAGCCTTGAGAAAAACTTCGAGGTCAGCCACGCCGTGGGCTCCACCGTGATGGATATCAGCTTTCGCTGGGGTGACCCGCAGATCGCCCAACAGGTGGTCAAGGACTGGGTTGAGACCTACATCACCGAACGCACCCAGGCACTGGGGCGCAAGAGCCTGTATGCCTTCTATGAAGGCCAGGTGAACACCAGCGCCACCGAGATCAAAAGCTACAAGGAGCAGATCCTCAAGCACTTGAACGAGATCGGTGCGGCGAGCATCACCGATCGCCTGGAAGACTTGTCCGAACGCATCAACGTGCTGCGTGGCGAGACCTTCAACACCACGCGCCTGATCGCCTCTTCCGACAGCGCGATCCAGAGCACCCGCGACCAACTCAAGGGCCAGCCCAAGGAAGTCACCACGGTGCGCCAGATCGCACTGAACCCGCAGCAACAGGATTTGCGTCGCCTGCTCAACCAGAAGCTGCTGGAAAAGGCCGACATGATGCGCACCTACACCGATAACGCGCCGCCGGTCAAAGCCCTGGATGCGTCGATTCGCGCGATGCAGGCGCAGGTGGCCGGTGAAAGCAACACGGTGCAAAGCTCGGAAAACCGCGCGCCGAACACCCTTGAAATTCACTTGCAGCGCGTGCTGCTGGATGAGTCGAGCAACAACCTGGCACTGCGCACCCAGCTGGTTCAGCAGCAGAAGCAACTGGTGAACCTTGAGGCACAACGCAAGGAGGCGCTGGAGATTGAACCGGAGCTGACGCGCCTCTCCCGCGAGCTCAGCGCCACCGAGCGCAACTACGCGCTGTATGTAGACAACCTGGAAAAATCGCGCATCGACCGTGAGCTGGACAAGAGCCAGATCAGCAACATTGCAGTGATCGAAGAGGCCACCCTGAACCCAGGCCGGATCTTCCCGAAAACCTTGCTGATGCTGCTGTTGGCGATTCCGTTCTCGATCGTCGTCGGCCTGCTGGTGGTTTACCTGTGCTACCTGCTGGACCAGCGCATTCACGACGGCGGGCTGGTGGAGCGCAAATTCGGCCTGCCGCTGTGGACCACCTTGCCGGAGCTGGACACCAGCACCGCGCAGAGTACCAACGCGTTCAATGCGAGCATTTACCGCCTGTATGGCTTGCTGCAATTGGACCGCATTGCCGAGCGCGGCATGACCCTGGGGCTGACTTCGGCGCGGCATGGCGAGGGCGTGACCTTTGTGGTCGAACAACTGCGCCAGTTGCTGCAAGAGAACGGCATCAACGTGCGGGTCGGCGGTGCGCAACCTGCAGCACCTGGTGAAGTGGTGCTGTTGGACGCCTCGGCGCTGCTGGATAACCGCGATGCCTTTATCAACCTGCGCCGCGCCGACCTGATTGCCCTGGTGGTGGAAGCGCAGAAAAGCACGGTGCCGGTGGTGGAACACGCGCTGTCGATCCTTAACACCGCCTTCGGCAAGGTGGACGGCATCATTATCAACCGGCGCAAATTTGAAGTGCCGGCCAAGGTGCTCAAAACCATCGCCAAATACCGGGGAGCGTTCTGATGCGCATCGCCCTGCTCGCGCCTTTGCCGCCGGAAAAAAACGGGATCGCCGATTACGCGAACCATTTCAAGACGGCCTTGGAGCAGTTGGGCGTGACGGTGGCGACACCGTTGAGCGGCGTGGAGGGCAGCAGCGCCGCAATCCAGCAGGCCATCGCCGGGTTCGACTGGCAACGCGTCGACCTGGTCCACGCCGAGCTGGGCGGCGGGCGGCTTGGCGAGTTCCTGGCCCTGCGCGAGTTGCGCAAGGCCCATCCCAGGCTGCCACTGACCGCCACCGTGCACGACCCCGAACGCATGGTCTGGCGGCGTGAACAGCTGCCCTTTCCGCTGAACCTGCTGGAGCGTCTGCCCAGCCCATTGCCGCAAGCGGCCGTGGTGCTGGCCGACCCGCTGACCTTGCGTGAAGAACGCCAGGTCGCCCAGGGCCTGACGCGGCTGATTACCCTCACCCGCCTGGGCGCCGATTGTTTGTCCCAACGCATGCAACTGCCAGCCGGCAAGGTGGCGGTGATCAACCACGCCAACCTGGCGATTGCGCCGGCACCGTTGCCGTCGCTGGACACCTTGCACCTGCTGTATTTCGGTTTTATCTACCGTGGCAAAGGCATTGAAGACCTGTTGCAGGCGTTGGCCGATGCTTTCAAGCAAGCCCCCGAATTGCGTGACCGTGTGCGCCTGACCCTGGCCGGTGGCACTGCCGCCGAAATGGCGTTTGGCGCGGGCGGCAATTACCTGGAGCAGTTGAACCGCCAGATCGCCGACCTCGGCCTGGCGGGTTCCATCGACTGGCGGCTGAACCTGCCGGCGGGCGAGATTGCGCAGACGATCCAGGCGCACCATGTGATGGTGCTGCCGTACCGCGAATCAAAAAAACTCGGCCTGCTGGGGCGCCAACGTGGCACCAGTGGCGCGCTGTCCTGGGCGGCGGCGTGCGGGCGTGGGGCGATCACTTCGGATGCGCGCGCGTTTGCCGAAGAAGTCGCCAGCGGCAATGGTGCGATCTACCCCCAAGGTGATGTGCCGGCCTTGAGCGCACAACTGCTGCGCCTGGCGCGCACACCGACCCTGGCCCGCGACTGGGCCGAACGCGCCGGGGAAATTGGCCGCGAGCGCCTGTGGCCATTGACCGCGCAGCAGTTCAAGCAGCTCTTTGAGCAGGCCATTGCAGGAGCACCCTATGGCACCTAGACGCACGTGGTTAGCCACCCTGGCCGTGGTTGCGGCAATCGGCCTCAGCGCCTTTATGTGGGGGCGTCAGGCCGACGCCGAAAACCATGTACTCAAGGGCAACAAGGTGGTGGTGTGGAAGGACTTTCTGGGCGTGAACGCGCAGTTCCTGTGGTTCAGCCCTACGCTGTACCAACTGCAGATCGACCGTCTCAAGGCTCTGGGCTTGCAGTGGGTGCGCCTGGATTTGCATTGGGATCAATTGGAGCCTGCTGAGGGCCAGTATCAGGTCGCAACCCTGGATCAGTTGGTTGCCAACCTGCAAACCAACCAGCTCAAGTCGGTGTTCTACCTGGTGGGCTCGGCGCCCTCCGCCACCACCGCGCCGGTCGGTGCGCCGTATCAGGACCAGTACCCGCCCAAGGACCCGAATGTGTTCGCCAACCGTATGGCGCTGTTGTCGCAACGCTACCCCAGCGTAGACGCGTGGCAGGTGTGGAACGAACCTAACCTGCTCGGCTTCTGGCGCCCGGCGGCCGACCCGGCTGGCTATGCCAACTTGCTCACCGTCACCGCCGCCGCCTTGCGCGCAGTCGATGCGAACAAACCAGTGGTGGCCGCCGGCATGGCGTTCTTCAGCGAGATGCCCAACGGCCAGACCATGCTCTCGGCCCTTGGCGCGCTGGGCGTGGCCAGTTTGAACACGGTGATTTCCTATCACCCGTACACCCAACTGCCCGAAGGCAACGACCCCTCGAACCTGGACTTTATCGCCAAGACCACGGCGCTCAACCAGTCCCTGCGCGCCGGTGGCGTGCACACCCTGTGGAGCACCGAATGGGGTTGGTCGACCTACCCCGGCCCTAAAGACGCCCAAGACCTGATTACCTTGCAGGGCCAGGCCGATTATGTGGTGCGCCGCGTGGCACTGATGAGCGCGATGGATTTCGACAAAATCTTCCTGTTCACCTTGAGCGACCTCGACCAGCGCGCCAGCGTACGCGACCAGTCTTACGGCTTGCTCGACATCGACGCCAACCCCAAGCCGGTCTACACCGCCTTGAAGAACTTCCTCGACGTCAGTGGGCCGCAGCTCACACCCGGCGACCCGCCCACCGCCGATCAATTGCCGGACGGCTTGTTCAGCATCGGCTGGACCCGCGCCGATGGCCACAAACTCTGGTATTTCTGGTCGGCCCAGGGCGGCAACGCGCACTTGCCCGGCCTGACCGGCGCAACCCTGTACGACCCGCTGCGCGGCACGCAAACCCCGCTGAGTGGCACCGACGGCCTGACCGTACCGGTCAAGTCGAACCTGCAAATTCTGTTATGGGATTGAGGCCTGCCATGCGCATTTTATGGATCCTGCCCTACTCACCCTGGCCCGCCACCAGTGGCGGCAAGACCCGCCAGTTCCACCTGCTGCGCAGCCTGGCGGCGCGTGGGCATCGGATCACCCTGCTGCTGCATGACAAGCACCCGGTGTCGCTGACCGACCGCCAGGTGCTGGAAGCCTTCCTCGAGCAAGTGATCATCCTGCCACGCCGCCCGCTGCGCAGCCTCAAGACCCTGGTGGCCGGGTTGTTGGCGCCCTACCCGCTGCTGGCCAGTGTGAATGGCTTGTCGGGTGGTTTGCAGGACACCTTCCATCAATTGCTCAACGAGCATTGGGACGTGGTGCAGATCGAGCACACCTACACCTTCCAACCCTACGAAGATGCTCTGGCGCGTAAATCCCAGCCGTTCGTGCTGACCGAACATAACGTGGAATCGGCGTTGGGCGCCGCCACTTACGACCGCCTGCCGCGCTGGGCACTGCCGTTCATTCGCTACGATCAATGGCGCTACAGCCGCTGGGAACACCGGGTGATGCGCCAGGCGGCGCAGGTGGTGGCCGTCACCGAAGCCGACGCGCAAGTGCTGGCCAGAATCGCTGGCAAACCGGTGCCGGTGGTGGTCAATGGCGTGGACTGCGATCATTTCGCCGCCGCCCATCCCGACCCGTCGACTCAGCGCGTGTTGTTCCTCGGCAACTATGAGTACGCGCCCAACGTGGACGCCATCGAGTGGGCGCTGGATGAAATCCTGCCCAAAGTCTGGGAGCGTTGCCCACAGGCGCGCATGAGTGTGTGCGGGTTCGGCATGCCTGGCAGCTGGCGCGAGCGCTGGAAAGACCCGCGCATCGAGTGGCAAGGGTTTGTGCCGAACCTGTTGAACCTGCAATCGAGCTGTTCGGTGTTCCTGGCGCCGCTGCGCCATGGCGGCGGCTCCAAATTGAAAGTGCTCGAAGCGCTGGCCGCCGGGTTGCCCCTGGCGAGCACCGAGCAAGGTGTGTCGGGCCTGGACCTGGTGGAAGGGCTGGATTACCTCGGCGGGCAAAGTGCCGAGAGCCTGGCGGACGCCGTGGTGCGCCTGCTGCAATTCCCCGAGGCCGCCGCGCCCATGGGTGAAGCCGGCCGCGCCTATGTGCGCCGTGCCCATGACTGGAGTGTCGCCGCCAGCCAGCTGGAACAGGTGTATGCCTCACTGGCACCGCTCAATCAAAAGGAGCCCGTATGCGTGTAGGCCTGGATTACCGCACCGTCGGCACCTCACCGCAGTCGGGCATCAGCCGCCAGGTGTATGCGCTCGAGGCCGCCCTGCGCACATTGCCGGGCATTGAGCTGGAGCGCTTTACCGTGGCGCCCCTGGGCGATGAAACGCGCTTGCAGGCCCACTGCCCGGCCTGGGGCTGTGCGAAAACGGCCATGCACCAGCCACACAATCGCCTGCGCTTCGAGGCCGGCTTTTTGCCACAGGCCTTGCGCGAACAGCGGATCGACCTGTACATCAGCACCTTCAATATGGGCCTGCCACTGCCACCCAAGCCCAAAGGCTTGCGCACCGTGGTATTGCTGCACGACCTGTTCCAGATCACGTTGAACAACTACCACGCCAACCGTTTGAAGGCGTTGATCTACAAAACCAGCGATCGCCTGTCGATCAGCTATGCGGTACACAGTGCCGACCGGGTGTGGACGCCGTCGCAGTACAGTGCCGATGAAACCACGCGGCTGTTTCCCAAGGCCGCGGGCAAGGTACGCGTGCTGCCCAATCAGGTCGATGGTTTTATCGAACTGGCGGCCGACCTCACCGCGCGCCAACTGCCGCCGCGCTATTGGCTGTTGGTGGGCACCCGCGAACTGCGCAAGAACGTGCCGTTTCTGGTGGACGCCTGGCAACAGGCGCGTCGGCTCTCACCTACCGTGCCGGAACTGGTATTAGTCGGCAGCCTCGACCACCTGCCCGAAGCCCAGCGCAGCCTGCCGGGGATTCGCGCCCTGAGCGGTGTATCGGATGCCGAGTTGCACGCCCTGTACCGCCAGGCCTCACGATTGTGGCAGCCGTCTTATGCCGAAGGCTTTGGCTTGCCGGTGATCGAAGCGCTGAGCGTCGGCACGCCGGTGGCGGTGGCCAGTGGCACCTCGCTGGACGAAATCACCCCGCCGTCGGCGCCGCGTTTTTCACCCACCGATAGCCCGGCGCTGGTGCAACTGATGGTGCGCCTGAGCAATCAGGCGGATGAAGACTCGCCCAAACAACACCGCCAGTGGGCAGAGCGTTTCAATCAGCATGCCTATCGCCAACGCCTGGCCGAACTGATCGAGGAATTGAAATGAGACTCTCCCTGGCAAGCCTCGTCGCCATCCTGTTCGGTCTGCTGTTCGGTGCACTCGCCTTGATGCTGTCACCGGCCAAGGCGTTTCTGGCGGTGATCGGCCTGGCCGCTGCGGTGACTATTTTGCGCTTTCCGTTCTGGGGCTTGCTGCTGTTCGCCGGGATGGCAACCTTTATGCCCTATTCCACGCTCAACCTGGGTATTCGCAGTACGGTCAGCGAAGCGATCCTGGCGCTGACCTGGGGCGCGGTGCTGTGGCACAGCTTTCTGGCCCGCGTGCCGGCCACGCCGAACCTCACACGCCGCCCCACCGACCAGATGCTGCTGTGGTTGATGCTGTTCAGCGTGTTCCCGTTTATCGTCGGCCAGGTCACCATTCATGCCGACAGCAGTGGCGTAGCGAACTGGCTGCGCTGGTTGCTGAACCTGTCGGGGGTGTTTCTGGCCGCCAAGTTGCTGGTCGACCATAAACACCGCGAATCGCTGGTGATCGCGCTGTTGCTGGGCACCCTGGCGATGCTGGTGCTGTCGATTGCAGTGTTCGTGCGCACCCGCTCGGGCGCCGGGATTGCGCCGGTGCTGGCGCTGTTTAATTACGGCAACTTCGACACCCTCAAATTCGGCCTGGAGGCGATGTCGTCGCGCATGGGCTCGCCGTGGATGCACCCGAATGCCATCGGCGGGATCATGGCCCTGCTGCTGCCCTTGGCCTTCTGCTTCGGCATGACCGAACAGGGCTGGAAGCGTGGGTTGGGCCTGGGCGTGGCGTGCCTGGGGGCGGCCGCATTGCTGCTGGCCAGTAGCCGTGGGGCGATGGTCAGCCTCGCGTTGGTGCTGATCTGGATGGCCACGCGCCGCGTGCCGTATACCGGCCGCTTGTTGATGATCGGCGCAGCGCTGACCGTGGCGCTGGTGATGGCTTATCCGCCGTTGCAGGACCGCTTGGCGACGATTTTTTCCTCGGATAACGCCAGTACCGAAATCCGTTTCGACGAATACCGCATGTTCCCCCAGGCGGTGGCAGCCTACCCGTTCGGCATCGGCTTCAAGGTCGACCCGCCGGTGCCGGGCACGCACTTTCTGGGGATCTCCAACCTGTGGCTGAACTACGTCTACAAGATCGGCATTGTAGGCATGCTGTTATTTATTGCCGTGACGGTGCGCTGGTGGCGTGAAGCCCGCCCGGAAAAAGGCCCGATCCGCCTGACCAAAGACAATGCGCTGTGGCTGGGCAGCACGGCCGGAATTCTGGCGGCGCTGGTCAGCGGTCTGTTTGACCACTACTTCAGTTTTGCCGTGGTGATGGTGTCGCTGTTCTGGCTGATGGTCGGCATCAATGTGCTGGAGGCGCGCCGACTGTTTCCGGCGCGCCTGCCGCAGGTCAAGACCGTGGTGTACCGCAAGCCGCTGCTTGACGGCGTACGGCCTTAATCATGCTCGGCTCGGCCGTCTGGCTGACGCTTGCGACCTTGCTGGGCCTGTGCCTGGGGTTCGCCCGCGAATGGCTGCTGGTGGCTGCGTGGGGCGCCGGAGAGCGCAGCGATGCGTTCCTGATCGCGCTGTTTTTGCCCGAGGCGTTGCGCATGTCGTTGGCCGGTGGCGTTTTGAGCGCCGCCGCGCTGCCGCTGTACCTGGCACGCAAGGACGGCGAACGCCTCGACTGGCTGGCAGTGCTGTTCCCGGCCTTGATGTTGATTGCGCTGGTCACCAGTCTGGTCCTGACGCTGCTGGCGCCGTGGCTGGTGCAGTTGCTGGGGCCGGGGTTGGCGGCGAGTGCCACGGCGCTGGCCGGCAGCAACCTGCAAATCGTCGCGTGGTGCGTGCCCGGCTTGATGCTGCATGCGCTGTTCAGTATTCCGTTGCAGGCCAGTGAGCGATTTGTGCTGGCGGGGCTGGGCTCATTGCTGTTCAACCTGCCGCCGGTGACCTACCTGGCGTTGGCAGGCACGGCCACGCAACCGCAGGCCCTCGCCTTGGCGTGCCTGGCCGGCAGCCTGTTGATGCCGCTGGCGTTGCTGCCGTCGATCTGGCGCCAGGGCTGGCGGCCGTGGCGCTGGCAGCTGTCTTTTGCGCCGCTGCGCGAGCTGGGCCAACGCATCGGTCCGCTGTTGCTGAGTAATGGCGCCAGCCAGGGCTTGGCCTTGATCGAACGACTGGTGGCGTCGCTGCTCGGCGAAGGCGCGGTGACCTGGGTCAACCTCGCCCGCAAGCTGATGAACCTGCCGCTGATTGCGCTGATGAGCCTCAACCAGGTGCTGCTGGGCATGATGAGCCGACGCCAAGGCGATGAGCGCCTGGCCCTGCTCAAGCGCGGGCTGGAAACCGCCAGCGTGCTGACCCTGCCGGCCGGTGTTGGTCTGGTGGCGGCGGCGCCGAGCCTGGTGGCCCTGCTGCTGCCCAAACAATCGGCGGATTCACCGTTGCCGCTGCTGCTGGCCTGGTTTGCCGTACCGCTGGTGTTTGGCGCCTGGAATGCCCTGCTGGCACGCTACGCCTATGCGGCCGGTGACACGCGCCAGCCGCTGCGTTGCGAGCTGCTCGGCAGCCTGGTCAATGTGTTGTTGCTCGGCGTGCTGCCGTTTGTGTTTGGCCTGGCGGGTATTCCCTTGGCCGCATTGGCGGGCGTGATCTGCACGGCATTACTGCTGATGCAGCGCCAGGCATTGCAAGGCGCCCTGCCCTGGGCACGGCACTGGCTGCTCAGTGCGCTGGTGATGGGCCTCGCGGCGCTGCTGCTGTTTCCAATTCAAGGCGTGTGGCTGCAACTGGGGTTGAGCACCCTGGCCGGCGCCGTGGTGTTGCTGGGCATGGGGCTGTGGCTCAAGCCATGGCGCAAGGCATGAAAGATCGGTCGGGGGCAGTCGGATGAAACATCGTTGGATTCAAATGGATATCGCCAAGGGCATCGGCATCCTGCTGATCGTGTACGGCCACAGCTGGTTCGTGGCCAACTCCCTGGAGTTGCAGTATCCGATCATCGCTTCGTTCATCTTGCCGCTGTTCTTTTTCCTCTCCGGGGTGTTCTTCAAGCCCGAGCAACCCTTTGTGGAGATGGCAGTGCGCAAGGCCGACGGCCTGCTCAAGCCGTTTTTCTTCACCATGCTGGTGTACGTGCTGGTGCGCGATGTATTGCGCGGCCAACCGCTGCTGCCGGATATCGGCGGCGTGCTGTATGCCTCGGTGGACACCATCCCCTGGCAGGCGCTGTGGTTTCTGCCGCACTTCTGGGTGGCGATTCTGTTCAGTTGGCTGATGCTGCGCCTGATCCAACGCCTGAAGCTGTCACTGCCGGTGAGTTGCTTGCTGGTCGTGGTGCAACTGCTGATCGGCATCTGGGTATTACCGTGGTTCTGGCAAATACCGGTGACGGTCGGCGGGCAGACCTGGACGCTGCCCGGCTTACCCTTCGGGCTTGAGATAACCCTGATCAGCAGCACTTACTTCATCTACGGCTACCTGCTGCGCGACTGGTTGCGTCGGCATGAAGGGTCGCTGCTGACGCTGGTGATTTCGGTGGTGTTGTTCGCAGCGGTATTCCTCTACAGCCACGACACCATGGACCTGGCGCAGCGGCGTTACGACCATTGGCTGTGGACCAGCTTGCTGGCGGTGATTGGTGTGTACGCGAGCTGGTCACTGGCGCGGGTGCTGATGGCGTCGACCCTTATAACGCGGGTGATGACGTATATCGGGCAGTCCACTTTGATTCTGCTGATCTTCCATGGGGAGATTCAGCATAAGACTGTTGCCCTGATGGAGCGTGTGGGCCTGCATCCATTCGTGTCGGCGTGCATTGGCTTGGTGGTGGCGGTGGTGGTGCCGTTGCTGATTGGGGAAGTGATCAAGCGGGTGGCGTTTTTGCGGTTTTTCTACTTTCCGTTTCCGGTGCGTAAGGCGCCAAAGCCGTTGGCACAGCGCTGACCCCATGTGGGAGCTGGCTTGCCTGCATCACAGGCAAGCCAGCTCCCACATTGGCTCAGGCATGTTCAATCATCGAGTTGTGAGGCGGCGGGTTTGCTGCCGGCCTTTGCGGGCTTGGCAGGTTTACCGTTCTTGGCCGGCGCTGCCGCAGCAGGCTCAGGCTCAGCCGGTGCAGCGAGGTCTTTTTCAGCCTGGGGCATCTGATCGATGGCGCTGAAGAACTCCTTCAAGTCGAGAGTATCCGGCGGCACGGTCTTCTCGAGTTTCTTCTCACCGTCCTTACCCACCAGAATCACCTTGGTGCCACTGCCGGCGCCCAGCTTGAGGGCACGGATCAACGCATTGGTCTCCGGTGGTGTGAGCTTCTTGTTGTCCTTGGCATCCTTGGCAAACTTCTCGCCTTCGGCGCCAATACTGCCGAACTTCACGGTGTAGAACACCATGCTGCGCTCTTCAAAGGACTGCTTGTTGGCAGGCTCGTCCAGCTGTTTCTTGAGGTTCGCCAATGTTTCATTGCCGGAATCAAGTTCCACCACCACCAGCGGTCGGGACTTGTTCAAGTCCTGCTTGAGTGGATTGATATCATCCGCGGCCAACAGCGGCCCCGTAAAAGCCATCAAGGTAGCCAGGGTCAGCGACCGGATGAGCATGCGCACCTCCTTTGAATTCCATGCAGGGTTCTTGAGTTTCATGTCTGCGACAGTCAATTTCAAGGATGATTCCTACACCTCGTTAAGAAGCGTAGGTCAGGAAGCCTGCCACGCAAGGGCTCGAATGGGGTTATCAGTCATTGTTTCTTCTGATTGCGGAACCATAACGAGGCGTTCTATTGCGGCCAATGCCGCGCAAATACCGGCGCCACCACCGGGTCGGCATCCACTTGCGCCAGCGTCTGGGCAAAGCCTGGAGCAAGGTTGTTCAACACTTCCCGCGCCGCGTCCCAACGCGACACTGCAGCCGCCATAATGCCCAGCGCGTTCGGCACATCGCCGGGGGCGAACAACTGGTCGGCAAACTGCTCGGCGAACAGCACCCAGGCCTGGTGCAGGTAGCGGCGCGTGCCGCTGACCAGTTGCGCCTGGGCGGCTTCATCCACATTGCCCAGCCAGCGTTGCGGGTAGTCGATGATGCCGACCGCCGAATAGCAATTGGCGGCGATGTATACCAGCCCACGCAAGATCTGCGCACGGTTGCCGGCGAGCAGGTCGGAGGCGGGAAACTCCAGGCCCAAGTGGATCAGGATCGCGGCGCTTTCAGTCAGTACCTGGCCATCGGGTATCACCAACGTGGGGATTTGTTTAAGTGGGTTGATGCGGGCCAGGGCGTCACTGCCTTCGCTGTCTTCCCAGGAGCTGGCATCGATTCGCCGCCACGGCACCGCGCATCGCTGCAGGGCGATTTCGATCATGCAGGAGCCGGATTCGTCGATGCCGTAGAGCGTGTACATGGGAGTTATCTCCTTATCGCTGCAGTTTGGCCTGCAAGCTGGCCTTCACCTGCGGCCATTCCGAATCGATGATGCTGAACCGCACCGAATTGCGCTTGCGCCCGTCGGGCATGATGCGTTCGTGGCGCACAATGCCCTCTTGCACGGCGCCGAGGCGCAGGATCGCGGCGCGGGATTTTTCGTTGAGTTCATCGGTGGTGAATTGCACCCGCACACAGTCGAGTACTTCGAAAGCGTAGGTCAGCAGCAGGAGCTTGGCTTCGGTGTTGATGCCGGTTTTTTGCGTGGACTCGGCCAGCCAGGTGTGGCCGATTTCCAGCTTGCGATTGACCCGATCGACCTTCCAGAACCGCGTGCTGCCCACCACCTGGCCAGTGCCTGCGCGCACCAGGGTGTAGGGGATCACGCTGCCCGCATCGCGGCCGGCCAAGGCCGTGTCGATGTAGGTGTCGATGGTGTCCGGGCCTGGCACATTGGTGACCTTGAGGTTCCACAATTGGCCGTCGGCAGCCGCTGCAAGCAAGGCGGCCTTGTGTTCGCGTTGCAGGGGCTGGAGTTCGACCGTGCTGCCGGTCAACGTGATCTGAGTCATGGAAGCTGCGCCGTCTGAGGGGGTCGTCAGAGGCCAAGAGTGCAGGCTCGCACCACGTGCAGGCAAGCGTTTTAAAACAGGCCCATTTGCCCGCCGACCAGCGTGCCGAAATCATCATTTACGAACGGCAGGATCGCATCGGCCACCGGCTGCAATTGCCGGGTGACGTAATGGTCATAGTCGATCGGCGCCTGGCGCACTTCCAGCGGCTGCGGGCCGTTGACCGTAATCACGTAGCTGATCCAGCCGCCGCGCTGGTACTGGCGCGGGCGGCCCAGACGGTCGTTGTATTCATCCGCCAGGCGTGCGGCGCGTACATGCGGCGGCACGTTGCGCTCGTAGTCGTCGAGTGGGCGGCGCAGGCGTTTGCGGTAGATCAGCAGGTCGTCGAGTTCGCCACTCAAGGTGCGCCGCACATAGTCGCGCACGTAGTCCTGATGGGGCTGACGGTGGAAGATGAGCTGATAGAGTTCCTGCTGGAATTGCCGGGCCAGGGGCGACCAGTCGCTGCGCACGGTTTCCAAGCCTTTGTAGACCATTTCTTCGCTGCCGTCGGCGCGTATCACCAAGCCGGCATAGCGCTTTTTGCTGCCCTCCTCCGCGCCGCGAATGGTCGGCATCAGGAAGCGGCTGAAGTGGGTTTCGTATTGCAGCTCCAGCGCGCTTTGCAGGCCGAACTCGTTGTACAGGTGCGCGCGCCACCAATCGTTGACGTGCTGCACCAATTCGCGGCCGATGCGGCTGGCGTCATCCGCAGCATGTGCGCTGCCGAGCCAGACAAAGGTGGAGTCGGTGTCGCCGTAGATCACGTCATACCCCTTGGCTTCAACCAGTTCGCGGGTCTGGCGCATGATCTGGTGCCCACGCATGGTGATCGAGGACGCCAGCCGCGTATCGAAGAAGCGGCAACCGCTGGAACCGAGTACGCCGTAAAACGCGTTCATGATGATTTTAAGGGCTTGGGACAGTGGAGCGTTGTGTTCACGTTTGGCCACTTCGCGGCCTTCGGAAACCCGCGCGACAATCGAGGGCAGGCAGTGCCGGGTGCGGGAAAAACGCGCGCCGCGAAAGCCCTCTACCGACTCGCTGTCGTCCGGATGCTTGAGGCCTTCAATCAGGCCCACCGGGTCGATGAGAAAACTGCGGATGATCGACGGGTAAAGGCTTTTGTAGTCCAGCACCAGCACCGATTCATAGAGGCCGGGCCGCGAGTCCATCACGAACCCGCCAGGGCTGGCCTGGGGCGGTTTGTCGCCCAGGTTCGGCGCGACGAAGCCTTGGCGGTGCATCAGCGGCATATACAGGTGCGTAAACGCCGCCACGGAGCCGCCGTTACGGTCGGCCGGCAGCCCGGTGACGCTGGCGCGTTCGAGCAGGAACTTGAGCAGCTCGGTCTTGGCGAAAATCCGCGTGACCAGCTCGCAGTCTTTGAGGTTGTAGCGCGCCAACGCCGGTTTGTCCTCGGCGAACATGCGATTGATTTCGTCCATGCGCTGGTACGGCGTGGAGATGTCCTTGCCTTCGCCGAGCAGGGTTTGCGCGACGTTTTCCAGGCTAAAGGATTCAAAACTCCAGGTGGCCGAACGCAAGGCTTCGATGCCGTCGATGATCAGCCGCCCCGCCGCGGCGGCGAAATAATGGTTGCGGCTGCCATGTTCACGCCAGGCCATGGCCTCGCCGCCGCGCCCAAGCAAGAGCGGCACGTTGAGACGCTGGGCATGTTCGTGCAATACGCGCAGGTCGAATTGCACCAGGTTCCAGCCGATGATTGCATCGGGGTCGTGGGTGGCCAGCCACTGGTTGAGGCATTCGAGCAATTGGGCGCGGGTATCGCAATAGTCGAGCTTGAAGTCCACTGCATCGGATTTGTTTGCCGGGCCGAGCATGTACACCTGGCGCTCGCCGCAGCCTTCGAGGGCGATGGAATACAGGTCGCCCTGGGCGGTGGTCTCGATGTCCAGGGATACCAGTTTGAGCGGCGGGCGGTAGTCCGGCGCGGGCTTCAACTGCGCGTCGAGCAAGGCGCCGCTGGCATCCGGCGTGCCGCCGAACCACACGGGGGCGGTGATGAAGCGCTCCATCATGTAACGCTCGGGCGGGCGCACGTCGCCTTCGTAGACGTCGACACCGGCAGCGCGCAGGCGCTTTTCCAGGTCCATCAGTTGGCGGTGCTGGCGGGTGTAGAGGCCGAGGACAGGACGATGGTGGAAATCGCACAACTGCAACGGACGCAGTTCGATCTCGCGCTCGCCCTTGAGCAGCCAGTCGAGCGGCTTGCGATGGGCTTCCGGGATAAACATCACCGAGGTTTGCACAGGTAGGCGCACACACTGTGGGCCCTGGTCGGTGGCCAGCCAGAAACTGACCTCCGTGCCCGCCGCCGTGTCGCGCCAATGCCGGGTCAGGACAAAACCCTGCTGTAAATCCACCGTGCCGCACCTCAGGAATCGCTTTAAGGGCGTGATTCTACTCGGCATCCGGGCAAACGCGATGGGCGATGGCATTTACCTTTGCGTTTGTACTCAGCGCCTGGTCCATCGCCCTTGCCTAGGCGGCCGAAGACGCGGCTGCCGCACGCACCTTTGCCGCCGCTGGTCGGCAGCTCGCGCCTGCGCGGACAACGATTTCACAAACTGGTTGCGAAACATTAATGACAATTACTATCATTCGCGCCGGAGTCGTATCCGCGCAGTGAGGAAGCGCAACGTTGTTGCCCTTTTCCTCACATGACGGTTTGCCGTCAGGATCGACCATGCCCACCTGCTCCCGACTTGTTGTGCCGTTTCGCCCTACCCTGCTCGCCCTTTGCTGCTCCATGAGCTTTGCCGCTTATGCGGCAAGCCCGGACGGCAACACACTGGAATTGGGTGCCACCACTATCAGCGCCGACGCCCCTGCCCCGAACGCATTGCCGCCGGTGTACGCGGGCGGCCAAGTGGCGCGCGGCGGCCAGTTAGGTGTGCTGGGCAACCAGGACATCATGGACGCGCCGTTCAGCATGTCTTCCTACACCGAGAAGTTGATCCGCGAGCAGCACGCGCAAACCGTCGGCGACGTGCTGCTCAATGACTCGTCCGTGCGCCAGGCATCGGGCTATGCGAACCAGGCTCAAGCCTTCGTGATTCGTGGCCTGCCGCTCAATGGTGACGATATCTCGTTCAACGGTTTGTACGGCATCCTGCCGCGCCAGATCATGTCCACCGACGCCCTGGAACGGGTTGAAGTGTTCAAAGGCCCCAACGCCTTCATCAACGGCGTGACGCCGAGCGGTTCCGGTATCGGCGGCGGCGTTAATCTGCAACCCAAGCGCGCCGATGATGTGCCGTTGCGCCGTTTGAGCACCGATATCAGCAGTGATGGCCGGGTTGGCGAGCACCTGGACATCGGCCAGCGCTTCGGTGAAGACAACCGTTTTGGCGCGCGGGTGAATATTTCCCAGCGCGAAGGCGACACCGCCATCGACGACGAAAGCCAGCGCTCGAAGCTGTTCTCGGTCGGCCTGGATTATCGCGGTGACGCCCTGCGCGTGTCCGGCGATTTTGTTTATCAGAAGCAGCAGGTCAATGGCGGGCGTAACTCGGTGTTGCTCGGCAACGGGCTGACTCACATCCCGAATGCGCCGTCCGCCGACACCAACTACGCGCCGAACTGGGGCACCACCAGCCTGGAAGATACCTTCGGCATGTTGCGCGGTGAGTACGACCTCAATGACAACTGGACCGCCTACATCGCCGGCGGCGCCAAGCACACCAATGAGCTGGGCCGCTATTCGTCTGTCACCCTCAGGGACACGCTGGGCAATGCGACGGTCAGCGGCTCGAACATTGCGCATCAGGAAGACAACACCAGCCTGATGGCCGGCCTGAACGGCAAGTTCCAGACCGGCGCGGTCAGCCACAAATTGAACCTCGGCTTGACCGGCATCTGGACCCAGACCCGCAACGCCTTTGACTTTGCCTCCGGCACCCAGCCGACCAATATTTACAACCCGGCCGATGTGACCGCTCCAGCCAAAGGAGGCTTCACCTCCGGCAGCGACCTGAATGACCCAGGCATCACCGCCAAAACCTTCGCCCGCAGCGCGGCGGTGTCGGACACCTTCGGCTTTATGGATGACCGTTTGCTGTTCACCGCCGGCTTGCGTCGCCAGGAGCTGGTGGTTCAGGGCTACGCCTATGGCACCGGCACACGCACTGCCAACTACGCCAAGGGCATCACCACGCCGGTGTATGGCCTGGTATTCAAACCGTGGGAGCATGTGTCGCTCTACGCCAACCACATCGAGGGCTTGGCGTCCGGGCCGACCGCCCCCTCCACCTTCAGCAGCGCCATCGTGACCAACGCCAACCAGACCTTCGCACCCGCGCGCTCGAAACAGACCGAGGCTGGCGTCAAGGTCGACATGGGCACCTATGGCGCAACGCTGGGTGTGTACCGAATCGAACAGCCGACCCAAGGTTTTTCCCAGCTTAATGCAGATGGCACCGCGACCTTTGTCTTCGAAGGCGAGCAAGTCAACAAAGGTGTAGAGCTGAATATCTTCGGCGAACCCGTCAGCGGCTTGCGCCTGCTGGGCGGCGCGACCATCATCCACACCGAAGTCAATGGCACGGCTAACGGCGCCAACGACGGTAACCGCGCTATTGGCGTGCCGTCCTTCCAGCTCAACGCTGGGGTGGATTGGGACGTGCCGGGCCTGCAAGGCGTGAGCGTCAATGGCCGCATGCTGCGTACCGGTGGCCAGTACGCCGATGCAGCAAACAACCTGAGCCTGCCCGCCTGGAACCGCTTCGACGTGGGTGCCCGCTACAACTTCAAAGTGGCTCAGCGTGATGTGAGCCTGGGCGCCACTGTGGAGAACGTGGCGAATACCAAGTACTGGGAATCGGCGTTGGGCGGTTATCTGACCCAAGGTGATCCGCGGGTCGCCAAGTTCTCGGCGACAGTGGACTTCTAAACGCGTTGTAACCAACTGAGTCAGCGGATTTGCGCATCGCTGGCTCAGGCGCGGCGGGCCCGGTTCAGGTAGTCTTCGATGTTGCCCATTTGCTCATCCCAACCACGGGAGTTCATCTTGAAGGCTTTCTGGCGACGGGCTTGGGGCACAGCGTCAAAACCCGATTCGACTACCCGCAGCAGGATGCCGGGGGCGCGGTCGTCGAGGGTGAACTCCACCAGGGTCGGTGTTTCCTGGTCGTAGTCGACGCCCTTTTCGACAGCGTAAGGGTGCCATCTGAATGAGAACAGGGTTTGGGGCAGTATGCGCACGATTTCTGCTTTCCACACCACATGTTCGTAGCCTGGGTAGGTGATCGGCGCCTCGATGGTTTTTCCAGCGGTAAAGGTTTCACCCTTGAGGGCGATGCCAAACCATTCACCAAATTGCTCGGCATTGGTGAGCGCTTCCCAAACCTGTTTTCGTGTAGCGTTGAGCAGGACTTTTCGTTCGATGCGATCTAACACGTGCATAAGTCACCTCCTCCATTGAAAGTAGGCGACAACAAACAATGCGCAACCTCAGGTTGTAAGCAATGATGATTGTCCCCGTCCTTGATCAGGCAATACGTGTATGACTGACCCGCTGAATGGAAGTTGCTTCTGCAAAGCCGTGCGCTATCAAATCGACAGCTTGGACATGCCCATCAGCCACTGCCATTGCGACAGTTGCCGCAAGGTGCATGCAGCTGCATTCGTGGCCACGGCCGGGGTGATGCGCGAGCACTTTTGCTGGACGCAGGGGCAGGCGCTACTGTCGTCTTTTGAATCTTCACCGGGCAAGCTCCGGCATTTCTGCTCACGCTGCGGCTCACACCTGATGGCTGAGCGTGGGCATCAGCCCCATGTGATTGTGCGGGTGGCGACGCTGGACGACGACCCTGGCGTGCGGCCCACCTCGCACATCTGGACGGCCCATGAGGTGCCCTGGCTTGCTTACGCAGGCGTAGAGCACTGGGATGAGTGGAAGACCTGATTAGACGTGCGGGTCACCGGGCGCCTTGGCGGGCGTCGCGTATTGCGGCTTGAGATGGCCTTCCTGGTCAAGCAGCCAGGCGTCCATGATCTGCCGCACCACCGGGCCCGCCACGCGGCCACCGGCCTCGCCGTTTTCGATCATCACCGAGATCACGATTTTGGGATGTTCGGCCGGCGCAAAGCCGACGAACAAGGCGTTGTCACGATGGCGCTCCAAGGTTTTGTTACGGTTGTAACGCTCACCTTGCTTGATCGCTACCACCTGCGCCGTACCACTCTTGCCGGCGATGCGGTATTGCGCGCCAACCGCCGATGCACGGGCGATACCCCGTGGGTCGTGCATCACCAGCTGCATGCCATGGTTGACCTGTTCCCAGTCACGCGGATCCTTGAGTACCACGTTAGGCATCGGGTTTTCGTCCACCGGCGGTACACCGTTGATGGTCTTGGCCAGGTGCGGTCGGTTCCACACACCTTTGTTGGCGATCAGCGCTGTGGCTTGAGCCAACTGCAACGGCGTGACCTGCATGTAACCCTGGCCGATGCCGAGGATCACCGTTTCGCCCGGGAACCAGGGTTGGCGCCGCGTCGCGCGCTTCCAGGCCTGGGAAGGCATCAGGCCGGCTGATTCCTCGAACATATCGAGGGAGACTTTCTGACCGAGGCCGAACTCGGCCAGGTAGTCGTGCAGTCGATCGATACCCAGCTTGTGGGCCAGGTCGTAAAAGTAGGTGTCGTTGGAGCGCATGATCGCCGCATCCATGTCTACCCAGCCGTCACCGCTGTGGTTCCAGTTGCGGTATTTGTGGTCAAAATCGGGCAATTGATAATAACCGGGGTCGAACACTCGGGTTTGCGCGGTCACTACACCACTGTCGAGACCGGCGATGGCCACTTCCGGCTTGATGGTCGAGCCGGGCGCGTAAAGCCCGCGCAGCACGCGGTTAAACAGCGGTCGGTCGATGGAATCGTGCAGCGCGGCATATTCCTTGAAGCTGATGCCGGTAACGAACAGGTTCGGGTCAAAGCTCGGCTTGCTGACCATGGCCAGCACTTCACCGGTCTGCGGGTCTAGGGCCACCACCGAACCGCGGCGATCGCCCAGGGCCTCTTCTGCCGCTTCCTGGAGTTTGACGTCGAGGCTCAGCACGATGTTTTTGCCGGGGATCGGGTCGGTATGCTTGAGTACGCGCAACACGCGGCCCTGGGCGTTGGTCTCGACTTCTTCATAGCCGACATGGCCGTGCAGCTCGGACTCGTAGAAACGCTCGATACCGGTCTTGCCGATGGACTGGGTACCGCGGTACTCCACCGAGTCGAGGGCTTTGGATTCTTTTTCGTTGATTCGGCCAACATAGCCAATCGAGTGGGCAAAATGCGCGCCCAACGGGTAATGCCGTACGAACTGCGGTTCGACATCGACGCCCGGCAAGCGGAACTCGTTAACAGCCAGCACGGCAATCTGCTCTTCGGTCAATTCGTAGAACAGCGTTACCGGCACAAACGGATGGCGGGCTTGTTTCAATGCCTTGTCGAACACCGCGCGGTCTTCGGCGGGTAAGTGCAACAGGCTGACGATAGCGTCCAGCTCGCCCTTGAGGTCAGTGGTGCGCTCACGGGTGATGGTCAGGTTGTAGCTGGGACGGTTGTCGGCCAGCACTACGCCATTGCGGTCATAAATCAGCCCGCGCGTCGGCGTGATCGGCAGTACGTGGACCCGGTTGTTCTCGGAAATCGTCGAGTGATAGTCGTACTGCACCACCTGCAGGAAATACATGCGCCCGACCAGGGCGCAAGTAATACCAATCACCAACAGTGCGCAGGCGAGCAAGCGCTTGTTGACCAGGCGGTTTTCTTTTTCGTGATCCTTGATCGGTATCGGTTCAGGCATTGCTACAGCATCTCGTTGAAGAAGGTGGACGCCGCTTCCTGCGGATGAAAGATCAATCCTTGTGAAAATGTGCTGCACCATACCAAAAATGCAGAAACACTTTGCATCGATTTCCCCAACGGCATGCTGTTTTGTCAGACAGGGACGGATTTTGGCCGCAAAAGGCCCCAATCACGCAAGTACGATCAATCAGATGCCTCTCCAGCATTGTGCAGGGTGAGAGTGATGATGCCGATCTGGATGATGCCGATTCAGCTGCTCAAAGCGCGGAGGTTTTGAAGTGAGCTATGGTTTTCGACCGCCCAAAACAAAACCCCTGATTGCGTTAGCAATCAGGGGTTTCGGAATTTAATCTTGACGATGACCTACTCTCACATGGGGAAACCCCACACTACCATCGGCGATGCATCGTTTCACTACTGAGTTCGGGATGGGATCAGGTGGTTCCAATGCTCTATGGTCGTCAAGAAATTCGGGTACTGAGTCGTAGCCAGTCGGCTTCGCTTCAGCAAATTGGGTATGTGACAGCTTTCGGTGTTTTGTGAGCGTCGAACTTTCGGTTCATCTCGTCTTCACACACCGCAATCTGATGCTCGTTAGAGTAGTCAAATTGCTTGGGTGTTATATGGTCAAGCCTCACGGGCAATTAGTATTGGTTAGCTCAACGCCTCACAGCGCTTACACACCCAACCTATCAACGTCGTAGTCTTCGACGGCCCTTCAGGGAACTCAAGGTTCCAGTGAGATCTCATCTTGAGGCTAGTTTCCCGCTTAGATGCTTTCAGCGGTTATCTATTCCGAACATAGCTACCCGGCAATGCCACTGGCGTGACAACCGGAACACCAGAGGTTCGTCCACTCCGGTCCTCTCGTACTAGGAGCAGCCCCTCTCAAATCTCAAACGTCCACGGCAGATAGGGACCGAACTGTCTCACGACGTTCTAAACCCAGCTCGCGTACCACTTTAAATGGCGAACAGCCATACCCTTGGGACCGGCTTCAGCCCCAGGATGTGATGAGCCGACATCGAGGTGCCAAACACCGCCGTCGATATGAACTCTTGGGCGGTATCAGCCTGTTATCCCCGGAGTACCTTTTATCCGTTGAGCGATGGCCCTTCCATACAGAACCACCGGATCACTAAGACCTACTTTCGTACCTGCTCGACGTGTCTGTCTCGCAGTCAAGCGCGCTTTTGCCTTTATACTCTACGACCGATTTCCGACCGGTCTGAGCGCACCTTCGTACTCCTCCGTTACTCTTTAGGAGGAGACCGCCCCAGTCAAACTACCCACCATACACTGTCCTCGATCCGGATAACGGACCTGAGTTAGAACCTCAAAGTTGCCAGGGTGGTATTTCAAGGTTGGCTCCACGCAGACTGGCGTCCACGCTTCAAAGCCTCCCACCTATCCTACACAAGCAAATTCAAAGTCCAGTGCAAAGCTATAGTAAAGGTTCACGGGGTCTTTCCGTCTAGCCGCGGATACACTGCATCTTCACAGCGATTTCAATTTCACTGAGTCTCGGGTGGAGACAGCGCCGCCATCGTTACGCCATTCGTGCAGGTCGGAACTTACCCGACAAGGAATTTCGCTACCTTAGGACCGTTATAGTTACGGCCGCCGTTTACCGGGGCTTCGATCAAGAGCTTCGCGTTAGCTAACCCCATCAATTAACCTTCCGGCACCGGGCAGGCGTCACACCCTATACGTCCACTTTCGTGTTTGCAGAGTGCTGTGTTTTTAATAAACAGTCGCAGCGGCCTGGTATCTTCGACCGGCATGAGCTTACGGAGCAAGTCCTTCACCCTCACCGGCGCACCTTCTCCCGAAGTTACGGTGCCATTTTGCCTAGTTCCTTCACCCGAGTTCTCTCAAGCGCCTTGGTATTCTCTACCCAACCACCTGTGTCGGTTTGGGGTACGGTTCCTGGTTACCTGAAGCTTAGAAGCTTTTCTTGGAAGCATGGCATCAACCACTTCGTTAACTAAAAGTTAACTCGTCATCAGCTCTCGGCCTTAGAATCCCGGATTTACCTAAGATTCCAGCCTACCACCTTAAACTTGGACAACCAACGCCAAGCTGGCCTAGCCTTCTCCGTCCCTCCATCGCAATAACCAGAAGTACAGGAATATTAACCTGTTTTCCATCGACTACGCTTTTCAGCCTCGCCTTAGGGACCGACTAACCCTGCGTCGATTAACGTTGCGCAGGAAACCTTGGTCTTTCGGCGTGGGTGTTTTTCACACCCATTGTCGTTACTCATGTCAGCATTCGCACTTCTGATACCTCCAGCAAGCTTCTCAACTCACCTTCACAGGCTTACAGAACGCTCCTCTACCGCATCACTTACGTGATACCCGTAGCTTCGGTGTATGGTTTGAGCCCCGTTACATCTTCCGCGCAGGCCGACTCGACTAGTGAGCTATTACGCTTTCTTTAAAGGGTGGCTGCTTCTAAGCCAACCTCCTAGCTGTCTAAGCCTTCCCACATCGTTTCCCACTTAACCATAACTTTGGGACCTTAGCTGACGGTCTGGGTTGTTTCCCTTTTCACGACGGACGTTAGCACCCGCCGTGTGTCTCCCATGCTCGGCACTTGTAGGTATTCGGAGTTTGCATCGGTTTGGTAAGTCGGGATGACCCCCTAGCCGAAACAGTGCTCTACCCCCTACAGTGATACATGAGGCGCTACCTAAATAGCTTTCGAGGAGAACCAGCTATCTCCGAGCTTGATTAGCCTTTCACTCCGATCCACAGGTCATCCGCTAACTTTTCAACGGTAGTCGGTTCGGTCCTCCAGTTAGTGTTACCCAACCTTCAACCTGCCCATGGATAGATCGCCCGGTTTCGGGTCTATTCCCAGCGACTAGACGCCCTATTAAGACTCGCTTTCGCTACGCCTCCCCTATTCGGTTAAGCTCGCCACTGAAAATAAGTCGCTGACCCATTATACAAAAGGTACGCAGTCACCTAACAAAGTAGGCTCCCACTGCTTGTACGCATACGGTTTCAGGATCTATTTCACTCCCCTCTCCGGGGTTCTTTTCGCCTTTCCCTCACGGTACTAGTTCACTATCGGTCAGTCAGTAGTATTTAGCCTTGGAGGATGGTCCCCCCATATTCAGACAAAGTTTCTCGTGCTCCGTCCTACTCGATTTCATGACTAAGAGATTTTCGCGTACAGGGCTATCACCCACTATGGCCGCACTTTCCAGAGCGTTCCGCTAATCTCAAAGCCACTTAAGGGCTAGTCCCCGTTCGCTCGCCACTACTAAGGGAATCTCGGTTGATTTCTTTTCCTCAGGGTACTTAGATGTTTCAGTTCCCCTGGTTCGCCTCTTACGCCTATGTATTCAGCGTAAGATAACCATCTTATGATGGCTGGGTTCCCCCATTCAGACATCTCCGGATCAAAGTCTGTTTGCCGACTCCCCGAAGCTTTTCGCAGGCTACCACGTCTTTCATCGCCTCTGACTGCCAAGGCATCCACCGTATGCGCTTCTTCACTTGACCATATAACCCCAAGCAATCTGGTTATACTGTGAAGACAACATTCGCCGAAAATTCGAATTTCTCAATTAAGAGAACTCACAAATTTTACCTTAGCCTGATCCGTTACCAGTGAAAGTAACGTTCAGTCTATCTTTCTATCACATACCCAAATTTTTAAAGAACGATCTAATCAAAGACTAGAAATCAATATTCACTTCAGAATATTCATTTCTAAACTCTAACAGCAGAAGCAGTTAATGGTGGAGCCAAACGGGATCGAACCGTTGACCTCCTGCGTGCAAGGCAGGCGCTCTCCCAGCTGAGCTATGGCCCCATAACAAAATTGGTGGGTCTGGGCAGATTCGAACTGCCGACCTCACCCTTATCAGGGGTGCGCTCTAACCAACTGAGCTACAGACCCAATTTCGAGCGTCACTGATTAGCTAAGAGCTATCAGCTTGGAGCTTAAAGCTGCTTCTATCGTCTTCTTCAATGAATCAAGCAATTCGTGTGGGAACTTATGGAGCAGCTGATGTCGTCGATTAAGGAGGTGATCCAGCCGCAGGTTCCCCTACGGCTACCTTGTTACGACTTCACCCCAGTCATGAATCACACCGTGGTAACCGTCCTCCCGAAGGTTAGACTAGCTACTTCTGGTGCAACCCACTCCCATGGTGTGACGGGCGGTGTGTACAAGGCCCGGGAACGTATTCACCGCGACATTCTGATTCGCGATTACTAGCGATTCCGACTTCACGCAGTCGAGTTGCAGACTGCGATCCGGACTACGATCGGTTTTATGGGATTAGCTCCACCTCGCGGCTTGGCAACCCTCTGTACCGACCATTGTAGCACGTGTGTAGCCCAGGCCGTAAGGGCCATGATGACTTGACGTCATCCCCACCTTCCTCCGGTTTGTCACCGGCAGTCTCCTTAGAGTGCCCACCATTACGTGCTGGTAACTAAGGACAAGGGTTGCGCTCGTTACGGGACTTAACCCAACATCTCACGACACGAGCTGACGACAGCCATGCAGCACCTGTCTCAATGTTCCCGAAGGCACCAATCTATCTCTAGAAAGTTCATTGGATGTCAAGGCCTGGTAAGGTTCTTCGCGTTGCTTCGAATTAAACCACATGCTCCACCGCTTGTGCGGGCCCCCGTCAATTCATTTGAGTTTTAACCTTGCGGCCGTACTCCCCAGGCGGTCAACTTAATGCGTTAGCTGCGCCACTAAAAGCTCAAGGCTTCCAACGGCTAGTTGACATCGTTTACGGCGTGGACTACCAGGGTATCTAATCCTGTTTGCTCCCCACGCTTTCGCACCTCAGTGTCAGTATTAGTCCAGGTGGTCGCCTTCGCCACTGGTGTTCCTTCCTATATCTACGCATTTCACCGCTACACAGGAAATTCCACCACCCTCTACCATACTCTAGTCAGTCAGTTTTGAATGCAGTTCCCAGGTTGAGCCCGGGGATTTCACATCCAACTTAACAAACCACCTACGCGCGCTTTACGCCCAGTAATTCCGATTAACGCTTGCACCCTCTGTATTACCGCGGCTGCTGGCACAGAGTTAGCCGGTGCTTATTCTGTCGGTAACGTCAAAACAGCAAAGTATTAATTTACTGCCCTTCCTCCCAACTTAAAGTGCTTTACAATCCGAAGACCTTCTTCACACACGCGGCATGGCTGGATCAGGCTTTCGCCCATTGTCCAATATTCCCCACTGCTGCCTCCCGTAGGAGTCTGGACCGTGTCTCAGTTCCAGTGTGACTGATCATCCTCTCAGACCAGTTACGGATCGTCGCCTTGGTGAGCCATTACCTCACCAACTAGCTAATCCGACCTAGGCTCATCTGATAGCGCAAGGCCCGAAGGTCCCCTGCTTTCTCCCGTAGGACGTATGCGGTATTAGCGTCCGTTTCCGAACGTTATCCCCCACTACCAGGCAGATTCCTAGGCATTACTCACCCGTCCGCCGCTCTCAAGAGAAGCAAGCTTCTCTCTACCGCTCGACTTGCATGTGTTAGGCCTGCCGCCAGCGTTCAATCTGAGCCATGATCAAACTCTTCAGTTCAAACATCTTTGGGTTTTTAAGAAACCCTAAACTTGGCTCAGCAATCGTTGGTTACATCTTTGATTTCTCGCGGAGTAACTTGTGATGCTGATAATCTTGTTGACTATCAGTCTGACTCCACAAGCACCCACACGAATTGCTTGATTCAGTTGTTAAAGAGCGGTTGGTTAAGATCTTTCGTCTCAACCGAGGCGCGCATTTTACAGCAGCCTCATTTGCTGTCAAGTGATTATTTTCAGAAGTTTTCGAAGAATTCTTCAACAACTTCAACCACTTGCGCTTCAGATCTCTCTGCAGCGGGAGGCGAATTCTACAGCGTTACACGCTGCTGTCAACACCTCTTTTTCAACTTCCTTTTGGCTTCGATGAACTGAAGCAACCTGCTGCCGAAAACTTCGTAACTCGTTGTTTACCAAGGAGTTTTCTGTTTCGACTGCGCCGGAAGTGGGGCGAATTATAGACTTCTAAAATCTGCCGTCAACACTTAATTTAGATTTCCTATCAAACAGGCCCTAAAGGCCCGTTTCCTTCTATATAAAGTGCATAGCAACCAAAATTGAGCAATATATTGCTCAAAGCCCGGCAGTTAAGCATCATAGGCGCTCTGCTTCTTTACCATGACTTCGGACCCCCGCCCCAATGACCACTCCACCTCGCAGCCTGGCCTCGGCATTGTTTCCGGTAGGCCTGCTGTTGATCGCCATGGCCTCCATCCAATCCGGCGCCTCGCTGGCCAAGAGCATGTTCCCCATCGTCGGCGCACAGGGCACCACCACGCTGCGCCTGATTTTCGCCAGCGTGATCATGCTGCTGCTATTACGCCCATGGCGCGCCAGGCTCACGGCCAAGTCCCTGCGCACTGTCATCGTGTATGGCATGGCACTGGGCGGCATGAACTTCCTCTTCTATATGTCGCTGCGCACAGTGCCCCTGGGCATCGCGGTAGCACTGGAATTCACCGGCCCGCTCGCCGTGGCTATCTATGCCTCGCGCCGGGCGGTGGACTTTGTATGGATCGGCCTCGCGATCGCGGGCCTGCTGCTATTGATCCCCACCGGAGAAACCAGCAGCGGCATCGACTTGACCGGCGCCGCCTACGCACTGGGTGCCGGCGTGTGCTGGGCGCTCTACATCCTGTTTGGCCAAAAAGCCGGCAACGACAACGGCGTGCAAACTGCCGCCCTGGGCGTGATGATCGCCGCTTTGTTTGTAGCGCCAATCGGCATCGTCCATGCCGGCGCCGCACTGCTGACGCCCTCGCTGATTCCCGTTGCCATCGGTGTCGCCATCCTGTCGACCGCCTTGCCCTATACCCTGGAAATGGTCGCGCTCACTCGCCTGCCCGCTCGCACCTTCGGCACCTTGATGAGCATTGAGCCCGCGTTCGGCGCCCTCTCCGGTCTGTTCTTCCTGCAAGAGCACTTGTCCCTCGCGCAATGGATGGCGATCACCTGCATTATCTTAGCCTCCGTCGGTGCCACACTGACGATGCGCAATGAATCCAAACCGTTGGTGCCAGCCGATTGATTGTGATCGCAGGTAGCTCTGGTATTTGCCGCTCATTTAGGCCATGTTTAGGCCGTAAACGAATGTCTTTCATGGAGAATTTCGACAGGGAATGCTGAACGCTACAATCGAGAGCGAGTAAAGCCTGCATCGAGTTTTTTGCGACGCGGCCATAAGGATAGTAATGAAACGAATTTTGATACTGTTATTGGTCGTGGGTATTGCTGGCTGTGCTGCGACCACCAAGACAGAAGTGAAACGGGGCAAAAAAGGCATGCACATCAACTGTTCCGGTCTGTCCTCCTCCTGGGACCAGTGCTACACCAGTGCAGCCAACTCATGCGGCGCCAAGGGCTACCGGGTTATCGCCAAATCCGGTGACAATTCCGAGGAGCCTGGGGACTATCCTTTCGGCATCAACCCTGCCGGCTACACCAGCCGCAGCATGATCGTCATCTGTAAATGATCGCCCGAGCAGTCCACTTCCGGCTGCTCCTCCTTCTTGACTTACCCTTTGCCCTGCTGCGACTACACTCCTGCTCGACATTCGAGCAACGGAGTTACCATGACACCCAACAAGAAAATCGTATTGGTGGTTGGTGCCGGTGATGCAACCGGTGGCGCCATTGCCCGGCGTTTTGCCCGTGAAGGCTATGTAGCCTGTGTCACCCGTCGCAGTGCCGATAAACTGCAGCCCCTGGTCGACAGCATCCAGGCCGCCGGCGGCGAAGCCCACGGTTTTGCCTGTGATGCGCGTAAAGAAGACGACGTGATCGCGCTGGTTGAACAGATAGAAACCGAGCTGGGCCCCATTGAAGCCTTCGTCTTTAATATCGGCGCCAACGTGCCGTGCAGCATCCTCGAAGAAACCGCGCGCAAATACTTCAAGATCTGGGAGATGGCCTGCTTCTCCGGGTTCCTGAACGCCCGCGAAGTCGCCAAGCGCATGGTCACCCGCGAACGCGGCACTATCTTGTTTACCGGCGCCACTGCCGGGCTGCGCGGCGGTGCAGGATTTGCCGCATTTGCCGGCGCCAAACACGGCATCCGCGCGCTCGCGCAAAGCATGGCGCGGGAATTAGGCCCGCGGAACATCCATGTCGCCCACGTGGTAGTTGATGGCGCCATCGACACTGACTTTATTCGCGACAATTTCCCGCAGAAATATGCGCAGAAAGACCAGGATGGCATCCTCAACCCTGACCACATCGCCGACAACTATTGGTACCTGCACAGCCAGCCACGCGACGCCTGGACCTTCGAACTGGACCTGCGCCCCTGGAATGAACCCTGGTAAACACGCCGCTCCTAATCAAGAACAACAATAAGCAGTGAGAATCGACCATGAGTAAAAACCTGGAATTCTTCTTCGACCTCGGCAGCCCGGCCACTTACCTGGCCTACACGCAATTGCCAGCGCTATGTGCCGAGACCGGTGCGCAACTGGTGTATCAACCCATGCTGCTGGGTGGCGTATTCAAAGCTACCGGAAACGCTTCGCCCATCACTGTGCCCGCCAAAGGGCGTTACATGTTTAAAGACCTGGCGCGATACGCCAAACGCTACAACGTACCGCTCAAATTCAACCCGCACTTCCCCATCAACACGCTGATGCTGATGCGTGCCGTCATGGGTATCCAGATACGCGAACCCGAGCGCTTCCAGGCCTTCATCGACTGCCTGTTTCGCGCCCTCTGGGTCGAAGGTCGCCACTTGGGCGACCCCGTCGTCGTGGCCGCTGTGCTGAGTGAAGCCGGTTTCGACCCAGAAGAAGTCCTGAACCTGGCCAACGATGAAAAGGTAAAAGCCGCCCTCAAGGACAAAACCGAACAGGCTGTGCAGCGCGGGGTATTCGGTGCACCCAGCATGTTTGTAGGCAATGAGCTGTTCTTCGGTCAGGACCGTCTGGAGTTTGTGCGCGAAGCGCTGCGTTAAAACTCAATTGCCAAGCGCCCTTGAGCGCCGCTTGCGAGCAAATCGTAAGCGGCGTTTACCGTATGCCGGTCGAAACGGTGTGGATCGATGTCACGTTGCGTATCGGCGAATTACGCGGTGTCGGCGCCCAACCGGCGCCAGTCGGCCAGGGTCAAGGCGTTCGTCGACTACCTCGCCGACGCCCTGGCCTTGGCCCCTGAACTGCAACCGATCAGATAGCGGCTGTACGCACCTGCAGCCATTCCAAGGCTGCACCACTGAGCAGCGGACTCAGGCGTTCACGCACCTCGGCGTGGTACCCGTTAAACCACTCGCGCTCATCCGCCGTGAGCAACGACGACTCCAGGCAACGGGTGTCGATCGGGCACAGAGTCAGGGTTTCAAACTTGAGGAACTCACCAAACTCGGTTTTGCCCGCTTCGCGGTTCAATACCAGGTTTTCGATGCGCACACCCCAACGACCCGGGCGATAGGTACCTGGCTCAATCGAAGTGATCATCCCCGGCTGCATTGCGGTCTGCGGTGCCGCAGCAGCCTGGTAGGCGATCACTTGCGGACCTTCGTGCACATTCAGGAAATAGCCTACGCCATGACCTGTACCGTGGCCGTAGTCCACGCCTTCGGCCCAAATCGGCGCGCGGGCAATGGCGTCCAGCAGTGGCGAGAGAATGCCCTTGGGGAAATGCGCACGGGACAAGGCAATCACACCCTTGAGCACGCGCGTGCAGTCGCGCTTCTGCTCGTCACTCGGCGTGCCGATCGGCACCATCCGCGTGATATCCGTGGTGCCGCCCAGGTACTGGCCGCCGGAGTCGATCAGCAACAGGCCATCGCCTTCGATCAACGCATGCTCTTCTTCGGTGGCGTGGTAATGCGGCATCGCACCATTGGCATTGAACGCTGCGATGGTGTTGAAACTCAGCGACACATAATCGGGGCGACGGGTACGTGCAGCGGTCAAGTGCTCGTCGATGGTCAGCTCGGTGATGCGCTCACGGCCCAACGCACTGTCCAGCCAGGCGAAGAACTCGCACAGCGCCGCGCCGTCCTGCTCCATGGCTTGGCGGATATGTTCGGCGTCCGCCAGGCTTTTACGCGACTTGGCCAGCGTCGTCGGGTTCAAGCCCTCGACCAGCTTGACGCCGGCATTGAGGTTTTCCAGCAAACCGGTGGTGACGCGTGCCGGATCCACTTGCAGGCTGGTACCCGCCGGAACAGCACGCAGCGCATCTGCCACTTCGCTGTAGTCGCGCAAGGTCACGCCGTCGCGCTCCAGTACCGCGCGCAGCTCGGCATCGACCTTGCTCAGCGCCACGAACAGCGTGGCCTGTTGTTGATTGACCAAGGCAAAGGACACAAACACCGGGTTGAACGACACATCACCGCCGCGCAGGTTGAACAACCAGGCGATGTCATCCAGGGTCGCGATAAAGTGCCAATCGGCGCCCTTCTCTTTCAAGCTGGCACGCAGGGCGGCGAGTTTGTCGCCCCGGCTGACAGTCGCCTGCGGCGGCAGGTGTGGGTAGATCGGCTGGTTCGGCAAGGCCGGGCGGTCCTGCCAGACTTCATTCAACAGGTCGATATCGGTACGCAGGCGAGCGCCGCGCTCGGCCAGCTTGCCGCCCAGGGTACGCGCCGAGGCCACGGCCATCACTGCGCCGTCCACCGCGACCACACCACCCTCCGGGGTTTGCTCGGCCAGCCATTCCAGCGGGCCGGGTTGGCCTGGCTGCAGTTTCACCAGTTCGATGCCGCTGCCCTTGAGCTCCTTGGTCGCCTGCTCCCAGTAACGGCTGTCGGCCCACACGCCGGCAAAATCCGCGGTCACAATCAGCGTGCCCACCGAGCCATAAAACCCCGACAGCCATTGCCGCCCCTGCCAGTAACCCGGCAAGTACTCGGACAGATGCGGGTCGGCCGACGGCACCAGCAGGGCATGGATGCCCTCGCGGCGCATCAGTTCGCGGGTATGCGCCAGGCGCTGGGGAACCGTTCCATGGGTCAAAGGCTGCGTACTCATCATGTCTCCTGCTAACCACTCATAATTGTTATGTGTTGTGACTGAAAATCAGACCGCCCAGAACGCCGGCGCACTGGCGAGTGCAGCCTTGATCAACTGCACGGCCGCGTCGATATCCTGCTCGGTGGTAAACCGGCCCAGGCTCAAGCGAATAGTCCGACCGGCGCTGCGCGCGTCATGGCCCAAAGCCAGAAGCACGTGGGACGGCGCATTGCTCGCCGAATTGCACGCCGAGGTGGCCGAAAACGCAATGCCTGCGCTCAGTGCAGCGGAATTGAATTCACCCTCTGTGAACGTGAGGCTCAGTGTATGCGGAATGCGCTGGGTGGCGCTGCCATTGAGGCGCACGCCGCCAAGCGTTTCCAACTGATCGAGCAGGCGCTGACGCAACGCGACGATGGCGGCTTTTTCTTCAGCAAAGGACTGCGCCGCCAGGGCGAAGGCAGTGCCCATGCCGGCAATCTGGTGAGTCGCCAGGGTGCCGGAGCGCAACCCACCTTCGTGGCCGCCGCCGTGAATCTGCGCCAGCACCTTCTGCTGCGCGCGCGGGCCCACATACAGCGCGCCAATGCCCTTGGGGCCGTACAGCTTGTGCGCCGAAAACGACATCAGGTCCACCGGCCATTCAGCCAGGTCGATCGCGACCTTGCCGGCGCCCTGCGCCGCATCCACATGCAACAGCGCGCCGTGCTCACGTACCCGTGCGCCAATGGCAGGGATGTCATTGAGGGTGCCCAGCTCGTTGTTCACCAGCATCAGCGACACCAGGAAGGTGTCTTCGCGCAAGGCCTCACTGACAGCTTCGGCACTGATCAAGCCATCAGCGCCCGGCACCAGGTAAGTGACGGCCACACCGGCTTCCTGCAGCTGCCGCGCCGTGTCCAGCGTGGCCTTGTGTTCGATCTGGCTGGTGATGATATGCCCACCCGCCACACCTCGCGCCTGGGCCACGCCTTTGATCGCCAGGTTATTGGATTCTGTAGCACCGGAGGTCCAGACAATTTGCTCAGGCTGGGCACCGACCAGCTCGGCCACCTGGCGGCGCGCCTGCTCGACCGTGTGCCGAGCCGCCTGGCCGAACGCATGGGAGCTGGACGCAGGGTTGCCGAAGTTGGCATTGAAGCCCAGACACTCGACCATCACTTGAATGACCCGCTCATCCACCGGCGTGGTGGCGGCGTAGTCGAAATACAACGGACGTTTATTCATGACATTAAGACTCGCAGAGCGTATTCCCCAGGACAGCGCCTCGGGTGGCATCGACCGGAACAGAGGTCGTCAGGTTTAACCCGTCGGATGCCATAAAAGAAGGACTACTTTATGTAAATGTGCGTAGGAACGCTCCTGAAATTCAGCTTAACAGGCTGAAGTATCCCAATGGCAAACAAAAAGCCCGAGGTTCCTTAAGGGAATCCTCGGGCTTTTTGCCACTTGGCGCCGGCTCAACTGGGGCGACCGTGCATCACCACGCTGCGTTCGGCGTTCATTTCGCCCTGGTGGTCAAAGCCGAACGGCTTCTGTGGCTGGCCGGTCAACGCGGCGCGCTGCTGTTGATATTCATCAAACGACAGGCCACGACGGCTCAAGGCTTCTAGGGCCAATTGCTTGGTTTCCTCGGCGGTATAAGGACGCGACTCAGGTGACGGGTGGGTTGCACATCCGGCAAGGACAGCGCTCACAACTATTAAGGAAACAGCCAGGAAGTGGTTCATGGTGAAGGCCCTGCAAAGGTGGTTTGTAGTCAATGAACACAGGCTACTCCCGCCCTTGCGCAGCGAAAAATCATCCCCCGTGATAGTCGCTATCAACCGTTGCGACACCTTCGATAGTGCGCCATTCATATTCATTTAAGTTCTATAAATATGGAAATCAGTTCGTTTACGGAATAAAACTAACCTTCTATAAATAGCCCTATTGCGAACCGACACTGTTCGCCACGCAACTGTTGCCCAGGCAACAGCCATTCAACAAAACCGCAACCAGGCAACAGCTTCTTTTTCAACAGGTCGTCTGCAGCCCATGCCAATCAAGGCTTGCAGCCATTGGTACAGCTCTTGCTCAACACGTCACACCTCACCTGCTACCCACCCCTGTTGAAAAAGGAACTGTTGATGTCCCGTCCCCTGAATGTCGTTGCCCTCTCCGGCGGAACCTGGCGCCCATCGCGCACCTTGGTCCTGACCCAAGCCGTGCTGGCCGAACTGGCCACGTTGCTGCCGATCAAGACCACCCTGATCGAGTTGGGTGACATTGCCCGGCCCTTGGGCGGCGCACTCTCACGCGATGAACTGCCGGCCGAGGTCGAAACGCAACTGTTGGCCATCGAACAGGCCGACCTGCTGATCGTTGCCGCGCCGGTGTATCGCGGCTCTTATCCTGGCCTGCTCAAGCACCTGTTTGACCTGGTTGGCCTCAACGCCTTGATCAACACTCCGGTGTTGCTCGCGGCCACCGGCGGCAGCGAGCGCCATGCACTGGTCCTCGATCACCAGTTGCGTCCGCTGTTCAGCTTCTTCCAGGCCTTGACCCTGCCGATCGGCGTGTACGCCACCGAGGCCGACTTCACCGACTACCAAATAACCAGCGAGTTATTAAAAGCCCGCATTCAACTGGCTGCAGAACGCGCAGCGCCGCTGTTTGCCGCGCACTCCCCTTCGCTGCTGAAAATCGCTTAAGGATTTGTCATGGATGTTTTCTGGTTTCTGCCCACACATGGCGACGGCCATTTCCTCGGCACCACCCAAGGTGCGCGCCCGGTCACGCTCAACTATCTGAAGCAGGTGGCGCAAGCGGCTGACAGCCTCGGTTACTTCGGTGTGCTGATTCCTACCGGGCGCTCGTGTGAAGATTCCTGGGTAATTGCCTCGGCACTGGTGCCGCTGACCGAACGCCTGCGTTACCTGGTAGCGATTCGCCCGGGGATTATTTCGCCCACGGTGTCGGCGCGCATGGCCGCGACCCTGGACCGCCTGTCCAACGGCCGATTGTTGATCAACGTAGTCACCGGTGGCGACCCTGACGAAAACCGTGGCGACGGCAGCTTCCTCGACCACAGCGAACGCTACGAAGTCTCCGACGAATTCCTGCAGATCTGGCGCCGCGTGTTGCAGGGCGAGTCGGTGGATTTTGAAGGCAAACACCTGCGTGTGCAGAACGCCAAAGCCCTTTACCCGCCAGTGCAGAAGCCATATCCGCCGCTGTACTTCGGCGGATCTTCAGAGGCTGCCCACGACCTGGCCGCCGAGCAGGTCGACGTGTACCTGACCTGGGGTGAGCCGCCTGCCGCCGTTGCGCAAAAACTTGCCGACGTACGTGAACGCGCCGCCCGTCATGGGCGCACGGTCAAGTTCGGCATTCGCCTGCATGTGATCGTGCGCGAAACCGAAGAAGACGCCTGGAAAGCCGCCGCCAAACTGATCGAACACATCAGCGATGAAACCATCGCCGCCGCACAAAAATCCTTCTCGCGCTTTGACTCCGAAGGCCAGCGGCGCATGGCGGCTTTGCACGACGGGCGCCGCGATAACCTGGAAATCGCGCCGAACCTGTGGGCCGGCGTCGGCCTGGTACGCGGCGGCGCCGGCACCGCATTGGTGGGCAACCCGCAGCAAGTGGCCGAACGCATCAAGGAATACGCCGACCTTGGCATCGAGAGCTTCATCTTCTCCGGCTACCCGCACCTGGAAGAAGCCTATCGCTTTGCCGAGTTGGTGTTCCCGCTGCTGCCGGAGCCTTATGCCAGCCTCGCCGGGCGCGGTATCACCAACCTGACAGGGCCGTTTGGCGAAATGATTGCCAATGATGTGCTGCCGAACACGAAAGCCTGAGTGCATTGAGATCCACTTCGAGTGGGCACTGCTTTTCTGTGGGAGCCGGGCTTGCCCGCGATGCAGACGACGCGGTGTTTCAGTTGCACCACTGTGATGCTATCGCAGGCAAGCCAGCTCCCAATTTGAACGTGATCGCCAGACAAAAATTGAGGAACCCCGTGTGACAGCCAAACCCCACAGCGTCCTGCCTTCACCCTTGCAGACCGCCAAGCTGCTGGCCGCCGAATTTGCCCTCACCGCCGTTGAGCGCGATGAGCGCGGCGGCACACCCAAGGCCGAACGTGATGCGCTGCGCCAAAGCGGCCTGCTGGCCCTGAGCATCCCCACGCAATATGGCGGCCTCGGCGCACGCTGGAGCGAAACCCTGGGCATCGTGCGCGAGTTCGCCAAGGTCGACAGCTCCATCGCCCACGTCTTCGGCTTTCACCACCTGATGCTCGCCACCGTGCGCCTGTTTGCGCGCCCGGACCAATGGCAGCCATGGTTCGAACAGACCGCGCGCAAAAACTGGTTCTGGGGCAATGCCCTCAACCCGCTGGACACGCGCACGCTGGTCAAGGATTTCGGCGGCTGGCGCGAGTTTTCCGGCAAAAAGAGCTTCTGCTCCGGCGCCAGCGATTCGGAAATGCTCATCGCCTCGGCCGTGGACGAAAGCGCCGGCGGCAAGCTGCTGATCGCCGCGATTCCCAGCGGGCGTAGCGGCATTACCTTGCACAACGACTGGAACAACATCGGCCAGCGCCAAACCGACAGCGGCAGCGCCAGCTTTGAACGGGTGCGCGTCGAAGAGTCGGAACTGCTGCTCGATCCCGGCCCACTGAGCACGCCCTTCGCCTGCCTGCGCCCGCTGATCGCTCAGTTGACGTTCACGTATATGTTTCTCGGGATTGCCGAAGGCGCCTTTGAAGAAGCGCGCAACTACACCCTCACCGAAACCCGTGCGTGGCATAAATCCACGACTGGCGATGTGCGCCAGGACCCTTACGTGCTGCACCACTACGGCGAGTTCTGGGTAGCGCTGGAAGCCGTGCGCCTGCTGGTCGAGCGCGCGGGCGAATTGCTCGACCAGGCCTGGGCCAAAGGTGCCAGCCTCAGCGAACAGCAACGCGGCGAACTGGCCACTGCCATCGCCACCGCCAAAGTCGCCGCCACCCGTCAAGGCCTGGACCTGTGCAGCCGCCTGTTTGAAGTCACCGGCGCGCGCTCGACCCATGCCTCACTGCGCCTGGACCGCCATTGGCGCAACTTGCGCACGCAAACCCTGCACGACCCGGTGGATTACAAACTCCACGAACTGGGGGACTGGGCGTTGAACCAGTCCCTGCCGATTCCCACGTTTTACTCCTGAGAGAGGTGCCCATGCAGCTGTTAACCTTACCGCCCTCGCCCGCCCTCGCGACCTCGATTCGCGCCACGGCCCAGGTCTTCGAAGACCCCAAATCCCAGGCATTGCTCGACCATATCCAGCAAGTGGCGCCCAGCGAAGCCAGTGTGCTGATCATCGGCGAGACCGGCACCGGCAAAGAGCTGGTCGCGCGCCATATTCATAACCTCAGTGCGCGGCGCAACCGGCCCTTTGTGGCGGTGAACTGCGGCGCGTTTTCCGAATCGCTGGTGGAAGCCGAATTGTTCGGGCATGAAAAAGGCGCGTTTACCGGCGCTCTCAGCGCCAAGGCTGGCTGGTTCGAAGAGGCCGATGGCGGCACCTTGTTCCTCGATGAAATCGGCGATTTGCCGATGGCGATCCAGGTCAAGCTGCTGCGCGTTCTACAGGAACGCGAAGTCGTGCGCCTGGGTTCGCGCAAGAGCATTCCGATTGATGTGCGCGTACTGGCGGCCACCAACGTGCAGCTGGAAAAAGCCATCAACGCGGGGCACTTTCGCGAAGACCTCTACTACCGCCTGGATGTGGTCAGTCTCGAACTCAGCCCACTGCGCGAGCGCCCAGGCGATATCCTGCCGCTGACCCGGCATTTTATCGAAGCCTACAGCCAGCGCCTGGGCTACGGCCCGATCACCATCAGCCGCGAGGCCGAGCACAAACTCAAAAGCTACAGCTGGCCGGGCAATATCCGCGAGCTGGAAAACGTGATTCACCACACGTTGCTGATCTGCCGTAATGGCGTGATCGAGCGTGACGATCTGCGTCTGTCGAACATGCGCATCGAACGCCAGGACGACAGCCAGCACGGCACCGACAACAGCGCCGAAGCCTTGCTGGCCCGCGCCTTTCAAAAGCTTTTTGAAGAACAGGCCGGCGCCCTGCATGAAAAGGTCGAAGACGCGCTATTGCGCGCCGCCTACCGTTTCAGCCATTACAACCAGGTGCACACCGCCAACCTGCTGGGTTTGAGCCGCAACGTCACGCGCACCCGCCTGATCAAGATCGGCGAGTTGGCGGTGAACAAACGCCGCCCCGGCGAAAACGTGCAGGGCGAGCGCATGTTGCATTTATCCATTTAGGCGGCAGTGCAACGCGTTGTCATGGCTGCGCTCGAAACTGCGCAGCACTTGAAATGAACCGAAGGTCACCGCCGTGGCCTGGTGGGCGCGAATCAGCGTCCAGAAGTCTTCCTCGCCGTGCTCAAAACACTTGAACGCCGCCTCGCCGTCCTCACGCGAGCGCCATTGCAGGTAATTGAGCACCCGCCGCCCATCGTCGCTGACTTGCACACTGGCATTGATAAAGCCGCCATGGCCCAGGGCCAGGCGCTCACTCTGGGTGGACAAGGCGGCCACCAAGGCAAATTGCTGCTGAGGTTCGATCTGAAACTCGATCAACTGAGTGAAGCTGCGATTTTTCTCTGATACCTGCATGAACACTCCCCTCTCTCTGTAGGCAGAATCTTGCGATTCGATGCCACGCAGGGTAAAACCTCTAGTTAAGTCAAGGTCAAGCGTTTATCTGGAGTTTTTTATGCTTACCAAGGAACTCACCGTCGGCCAACTCGCCGCTCGCAGTGGCGTGGCGGTTACGGCGCTGCACTTTTATGAGTCCAAGGGGTTGATCAAGAGCAACCGCAACGCCGGTAACCAACGGCGCTACCCACGGGATGTTTTGCGGCGTGTGGTGGTGATCAAAATCGCACAACGTTTGGGTATTCCATTGGCGACCATTGGCGAGGCGTTGCAGACCTTGCCGGATGGGCGCGCGCCCACAGCACAGGACTGGGAACGCTTGTCGGCGTTGTGGCGCGAGGATCTGGATCAGCGCATCAACAAGCTGATGCTGCTGCGCGACAAACTCAGTGGCTGTATTGGTTGCGGGTGTTTGTCGCTGGAGGCGTGTCCGTTGCGTAATCAGGATGATCAGTTAGGTGAGCATGGGCCAGGCGCCCAGTTGCTGGAGCCCACCACACCCGCCTGAGTTGACAATGCGATCAATGTGGGAGCTGGCTTGCCTGCTCCCACACAAGCTCCGCCCCCCCTATTTGGTGGATGTTGCGCCTTAGAAACCGGGGGCTATCTGGCCCTTGTAACGCGTGAGAATGAACTGGCGCACCTCATCCGAATTCAACGCCTTGGCCAGCTTTTGAATGCGCGGGTCGTTGATGTTGTCCGGCCGCGCCACCAGGTACTCGACGTACAAGGATTTGCCCTTCTCCACGATCAACGCACTGTTGGTATCAATCCCCGCCTCCAGCGCGTAGTTGGCAAACACAAACGCCAGGTCCACCTGGCTCACCGAACGCGCCAGCAAGGCGCCTTCCAGTTCGCGGATTTTCAGGTGCTTGGGGTTCTCGGCAATATCACGCGGGGTGCTGAGGGTGTTGCTCGGATCCTTGAGTTTGATCAACCCGGCCTCATCCAGCAGCACCAGCGCGCGGCCGGTGTTGACCGGGTCGTTGGGGATCGACACGGTGGCGCCGTCTTTGAGTTCCGAGATGTTGTTGATCCGCGTCGAATACGCCCCAAACGGCTCGATATGCACGCCCACCACCGGCACCAGGTCGGTGTGGCGGGTCTTGTTGTAGTCATCCAGGAATGGCCGGTACTGGTAGTAGTTGGCGTCGATATTTTTCAGCGCCAGTTGCTGGTTGGGTTGGATAAAGTCAGTGAAGACTTTGATCTGCAAATCCACACCCTCCTTGGCCAGTACCGGTTTGACGAACTCAAGAATCTCCGCGTGCGGCACGGGTGTGGCGCCGACCACCAAGGTTTCATTGGCAAACGCATTGAACGACAGGACAGCGGCCAAAATGGCCAGGGACTTTTTCATGCAGGCTCCAAAGCTAGCTTTATAAGAATTAACGGCGGCTATAACGCGCCACCAAACGGTCGCCGGTCATCTGTAATGCCTGCACCAACACCAGCAACAGCACCACGGTGACCACCATCACGTCGGTCTGGAACCGCTGATAGCCGTAGCGAATTGCCAGGTCGCCGAGGCCACCGCCGCCGATCACGCCGGCCATGGCGGTGTAGTCCACCAGCACAATTGCAGTCACGGTGACGGCGGCCAGCAACCCGCCTCGGGCTTCCGGCAACAGCGTGTGACGGATCACCTGCCAGGTACTCGCACCCATGGCTTGGGTGGCCTCGACCACCCCACGGTCGACTTCGCGCAACGCGGTTTCCACCAGCCGCGCAAAGAACGGCGTGCAGCCCACCACCAACGGCGGGATGGTGCCCGGCACGCCCAGTGAAGTGCCCACCAACAAGGTGGTCAGCGGGATCAGCACAATCAGCAAGATGATGAACGGCAGCGAACGCAGCACGTTGACCACCACCGACAGCAGGCGATACACCACCAGCGCTTCATGCAACTGGCGCTTGCCGGTCAGAAACAGCAGCACGCCCAGCGGCAAGCCCAGCAGCACCGTAAACGCCAGGGCGGCACCGAGCATACTCAGGGTTTCCAGGCAGGCCTGGCCGATGTCGGCCCAGTAGATATGCTTGAACCATTCGGCCATGGGTTATGACCAGTCGTGACGTGGCGGCTGGGTGCCATTGAGCAACCAGTTGCCCACCACGTGGTACTTCCAGCGCACCGGGTCGTGCAGGGTGTGGACCCGCGCGTTACGCCAGTGGCGGTCGAAATTGTGCGTCTTCAAGGTCGAGCGGGTGCCGCCCAGTTCAAACAGTTTGTTGCTGGCTTCGATGGCGATTTCGGTGGTGAGCACCTTGGCCCGCGCCACCGCCAGGGAGGCGTGGGCGACGTTGTCTTCAGTCGGCGCCGGGCGCGCGGCGTCCAGGGCCAGACCTGCGCGTTCCAGCAAGGCTTCAGCGGCTTCCAGGCGGATATCCAGAGCGCCGACCTGGATGATGGTCAGCGGGTCTTCGCTGGCTTTTTCTACGCCGGCATCGATCCACGGCCTGGCGAATTGCTGCACGAAGTGCACGGTGTCACGCAGCGCGGCGCGGGCAATACCGGCGTCGATGGCGGCGGTGGTCAGCTGTGCGAAAGGGCCGGCAAGCGTCGGTGAATCGTAAGATTTATGCGTAGGAAACAGGTTGAACGCCGGTACCCACAGGTTCTCTGCCAGCACTGTGCCGCTGCTGGTGGTGCGCTGGCCCATGCTGTCCCAGTCATCCACCACCACCAGCCCTTCGGTGCCACGTTTTACGAACGCCAACTGCGCATTTTGCTGCTCATCCAACGCCAGCACCGCCAGCCAGTGGGCGTACAGCGAGCCGGTGCAATAGCCTTTGCGGCCGCTGATCACGTAACCGTCGCCTTCAGGGCGAATGGTGGCGCGAATGTCCTGCACGTGCTTGCCGCCGGTTTCCGACAGCGCATTGGCAAACCGATGCCCCTGCAGCGCCAGGCTAAAGAAATGCGTCTGCTGCTGTGGCGTGCCTTGCAGGCGAATGTCTTCGAGCAGGCAATAGTGGTTCTGCGGGATCTGCCCCAGCGACGGGTCGGCCGCCGAGATAATCGCGATCACCTGGGCCAGCACTGCGTAGGACACCTGAGCCCCACCGAATTCGCGCGGCACGCTGATTCCCCACAGGCCACTGTTGGAATACAGGTCCACCACGTCGGCGGGCACGTGGCGGGTGCGGTCGCGTTCGGCAGCGTGCTCAAGCAGCACGGCGGCGACCCGGTGGGCGACGGCAAGCGCCTGGGCTTCATCGCGAATCAGTTCAGCGTTCGGGGCATGGATCGGGTAATCGGCAGATACAGGCAGTACAGGCATACAACGCTCTCGGGCGAATGGTTTGCCTGAGGCATTGCAGCTTCTGTGCCGGGTCCTGAAACCGCAGGTTTGGCTGTAAAAGCGCGATTCCGGACCGCTGGCAACGCAGCAATCTGCCGGTTCACTGTTGCCTGGCCAACACCTCGTCGGCTCGCCGCAGGGCACGCGCTACGTGGCCTATAGTGAAAAGGCCGTGCCTCCACAACCACCATCCAAGGAGAACGATATGAGCGTTAAAACCGTACCTGAGGGTTATCACAGCGTTACGCCGTATATGGGCATCGACAACGCTGCTGAAGCCATCGAGTTTTACCAGAAAGCCTTTGGCGCCACCCAGGTCATGCGCCTGGACATGCCCGACGGCAAGGTCGGCCACGCCGAACTGCGTATCGGTGACTCGGCGATCATGCTCGGCTCGCCGTGTGCCGACATGGCCCTGCGTAATCCCGGTGAGCACACCAGCGTTGGTTTGCACCTGTATGTGAACGACGTGGATGCGCAGTACCAACAGGCCATTGAGGCAGGCGCCCTTTCGGTGTCTGAGCCAAAAGATCAGTTTTACGGCGACCGCTCGGCGAGCGTGAAGGATCCTTTTGGCCACCTGTGGTTTTTGGCTACGCGCAAGGAGGACCTGACTGAAGCGCAGATTCGCGAGCGGGCCATGGAAATGTTCAAGCAAGGCTGAAGTTTCAATAACCCTGCATATCCAATGTGGGAGCTGGCTTGCCTGCGATGGCGGCTTGTTGGTGGTGGTGGTGTACATATCCGTTACTTGGGTGATGGCGGCTTAGGGTTCCGCCCTGACGGCGGGTCACTTTTGTAAAGACCGGAATGCCGGCCCAGACAAAAGTGACCCGCCGTCAGGGCGGAACCCTAAGTAGCCATCACCGCAGCAACGGATATGCACCCCGCTCCTACACACTTCATGAACAACCCCTCCACGCTTTCCCCCTTGCCCCAAACCCCGGGTGATTCCACGATGCAAGCACTTACAAAGAGGAGTCATCCCATGTTCGCCGGTTTCCAAAAAGACCAGTGCCACGTCAACGGCGTGGACATCAGCTACCGCAAAGGCGGTACAGGTCCCGGTCTGCTCCTGCTGCACGGGCACCCGCAAACCCATGTCATCTGGCACAAAATCGCCGAACAACTGGCCCGGCACTTCACCGTGGTCGCCGCCGACCTGCGCGGCTATGGCGACAGCAGCAAACCACCCGCCAACGACCATCACACCCACTACTCCAAACGCGAAATGGCCCGCGACGGCGTCGAGCTGATGCAAGCCCTGGGCTTCGAGCGTTTCTCGGTACTGGCCCACGACCGTGGCGCCCGCGTCGCCCATCGCCTGGCCCTGGACCACCCCGCCGCCGTGCAGCGCATGGTACTGCTGGATATCGCCCCCACCTTGTCGATGTACGCCCAGACCAACGAAGCCTTCGCCCGCGCCTACTGGCACTGGTTCTTCCTGATCCGCCCCGCGCCGTTGCCTGAAGCGCTGATCGAGAGCAACCCCGAGCTGTACCTGCGCAGCGTCATGGGCAGCCGCAGTGCCGGGCTCAAGCCGTTCACCGATGAAGCCTTCGCCGAATACCTGCGCTGCCTGCAACTGCCCGGCACCGCTCGCGGTATCTGCGAAGACTACCGCGCTGCCGCCGGTATCGACCTTGAGCACGACCAGGCCGATATCGACGCCGGCAACCACCTGAACCTGCCGTTGCTGGTGATGTGGGGCGCCGAAGGCACCGTCGGCCGCTGCTTCGAGCCGCTCAAGGAATGGCAGAAAGTCGCCAACGACGTGCGTGGCAAGGCCCTGCCGGCCGGGCACTACATTGCCGAAGAAGCCCCTGAGTTGTTGCTGGGCGAAGTCCTGGCCTTCCTTCGCTGAATGCACTGACACCGTGATCTGAAACACCCGCCTCGCAGGCTGCCAATGGCCTGCGACGGGTTCGCTTTGCCCAAAAAACCTCCCGAGATAATAACAATGACAATCCGAAAACTGCTGGGAACCCTGTATGTCCAGGTGCTCATCGCCATCGCGCTGGGTGTGTTGATCGGCCATGTCTGGCCGCAAATCGGTATCGACCTCAAGCCCCTGGGCGACGGGTTTATCAAGCTGATCAAGATGATCATCGGCCCGATCATCTTCTGCACGGTGGTCTCCGGTATCACCAGCATGCACGATGTGAAACAGGTCGGCCGCGTCGGCGGCAAGGCGCTGCTGTATTTCGAGATCGTCTCCAGCATCGCCCTGCTGATCGGCATCCTCGCCGCGCACCTGCTGCAACCGGGCGTGGGTTTCAACATTGATGTGAAGACCCTCGACAGCTCGGCCATCGCCGGCTTCGTCGGCCAGGCCGAACATGGCGAAGGCATCACCGGGTTTCTGCTGCACGTGATCCCCACCACGTTTTTTGATGCCTTCTCCAAGGGCGAAATCCTGCCGGTGCTGTTTGTCTCGGTACTGTTCGGCGTCGGCCTGGTGATGGTCGGGGAAAAAGGCCGGCCATTGGTGGGCGTGATCAACCAGGCCAGCGAAGTGTTCTTTCGCATCGTCGGTATCATCAGCCGCGTGGCGCCGATCGGGGCGTTTGGGGCCATTGCCTTCACCATCGGCAAATACGGCGTGGGTTCATTGCTGCCGCTGCTGAAGCTGGTGGGTACGTTCTACCTCACCGCGTTTTTCTTTGTGGCCGTGGTGCTGGGCAGCATCGCGCGCTATGCCGGCTTCAGCATTTTCAAGTTGATGGGCTATATCAAGTCGGAGCTGTTGATTGTGCTGGGCACCAGCTCGTCGGAGTCGGCGCTGCCGCAATTGATCCAGAAACTCGAAAGCCTCGGCGCATCCAAAGGCGTGGTGGGCATCGTGGTGCCGACCGGCTATACCTTCAACCTCGACGGCACCAACATCTACATGACCCTGGCGGTATTGTTCCTGGCGCAGGCCACCAATATCCACCTGCCGCTGGAGCAACAATTGACCTTACTGGCGGTGGCCATGCTCACCTCCAAGGGCGCCGGTGCGGTGGTCGGTGCAGGTTTTGTGGCGCTGGCCGCGAGCCTGGCCGTGGTGCCGACCGTGCCGGTGGCGGCGATGGTGCTGATCCTGGGTGTCGACCGTTTTATGGCCGAGTGCCGCTCGCTGACCAATATCATCGGCAATGCCGTAGCGGCATTGGTGGTGGCCGCCTGGGAGGGTGAGCTGGACCGCGAAAAAATGGCCCCTATCGCCCTCAAGCATGGCCGCCATGCGCGCGCAGCCGCGCAGGCGAAGATCGCCGCCGAGTAAGCAATAACGGCCCGGCATGCCGGAAGGCATGCCGATCCGGTGCTATTCTGGCGGCTCATGCCGCCACGTCTGTTGCTGATGACTAATAAGAAAGATACCGTGCCCCTACCCGAAGACCTGCGGGTGTTCCTCACCGTGATCCGCAAGGCCGGCTTCGCTGCCGCCGCCGATGAGCTGGGGCTGTCGCCTGCGTATGTGAGCAAGCGCATTCAGATCCTCGAAACCACCCTGGCCACGCGCCTGCTGCACCGCACCAGCCGCCGCATCGCCCTGACCGAAGATGGCGAGCGGGTACAACGCTGGGCCGTGCGCATCCTCGAAGATTTCCAGCAACTGTCCGATGAACTCAGCGACGCCCACGACAGCCCGCGCGGGCATCTGCACCTGTGCAGCAGCTTCGGTTTCGGCCGCAACCATGTGGCGCCGGCCCTGTCGTTGCTGGCCGAGCAGTACCCGGACCTGGAAATCCGCCTGGACCTGTTCGACCGCGTGGTGGATATCGTCAGCGAAGGGTTTGACCTGGAGATTCGCGTCGGCGATGACATCCCCGGCCAGCACATTGGCAGGCGACTGGTGAGCAACCGCCGGGTGCTGTGCGCCGCACCCGCCTACCTGCAACGCAAAGGCACCCCGCAACAGTTGAGCGACCTGGAGCAGCACGACTGCCTGGTGCTCAAGGAGCGCGACAACGCCTTCGGCATCTGGAACCTGGAGCGTGACGGCGCGCCCGAAAGCGTGCGCGTGCGCGGGCCGCTTTCTTCAAACAACGGCGAGATCGTGTTGCAGTGGGCCTTGGACGGGCGCGGCGTGTTACTGCGCTCAATGTGGGACGTGAAACCGCTGCTGGAGCAGGGCAAGTTGGTGCAGGTGCTGCACGGCTACACCCAAAGCGCCAACGTGTGGGCGGTGTACCCGACACGTTTGGCCTACTCCGGCAAATTGCGCGCCTGCGTGGAATTTTTGCAGGAGCACTTCAAGGGGTTGTCGATCTGACGCCCCGCGTGGCGCTGACACCCAGCCATACCGTCATGATCAGCAGGGCGGTCAATGGCAGCCCGTGGAACAGCACGATCACCTGGGCCGGCGTCCACGTCAGGTAGAACGGCCCCACCACCAGCATGCCCACACCAAAGCCGGCCATCTGGATCAGCGTCAACAAGCTGAACAGCGGCAAGCGCAAGCTATCGGGTTCGCTTTGCGCACGGGAAACCAGCGCCACCTCAGAGATACCATCACCGAGCCCGGCCCACACCACCAACAGCAGCGCCAGCCACAGTTCGGTTTGCTGAAAGGTGAGGATAAAGCCGCTGGACATCAGCGCCACACCCGCCATGAACCAGCGCTCCATGCCTTGGGTGCCACGGCCCTTGAGCAACGCACTGGCCAGGCGCGCGCCGACGAACTTGCCGCAGGCCCACACCGCCAGCAGGTAGCCCATGACGGTTTTCGCGGTGTCCGGCGAAATGTATTGCGACAACACCGGCCAGCCGACGTTATGCGCAGCGCTGCCGAGGGTGTCGAGCATGCTGATCAACAACATCGCCGCCAACACCGGCGCCCCGCGCAAGCCTTTGGTCAACTCGTGCCATTCGGCCGCAAGCCCACGGTGCGCGGCAACGGCGACTGAATACAAAGCGCGCAACGGCAGGATCAGGCAGGCCGCCATCACGTAAGTGCCGATGTTGACGGCAAACACCGCCTCGAATCCGCCCGTGGCGATCAGCACGCCGGAGAGCAGGCTGCCAAACACCGCACCGGTAGCCGCCGCCGAGGTGATCCAGGCATTGGTGCTCACCCGCTGTTCAAGCGCCACCCAGGTCGGCAACTGGCTATTGAGGCCAATGGCAAACAGCGAATTGCACAGGCCGATGCCGAACGCGATAAACGGCAGCACGTTGAGCTGATGCGCCGGGATCAGCACCAGCAGCGGCACCAGTAACAGCGCGCGCGCCATGTCCAGCCCGGCCAAGGTACTGCGCCCCGGGAAGCGCCGGAAAAACGGGATGCCGAACAGGCTGGCGACAATCCCGCCCGTCACCCGGCACGCCAGGAACACACTGACAAACACCACGCTTTGGCTGAGCCAGTAAACGTAGGTCGAGAGCGCCACCATGTTAAGGAAGGCGCCGAAGTCCGAAACGCCCCGCGCAAAGATGATCAAGCGGGCGTTGCGGGTCGACAGGCCCAAGGGCTGAACGTCGCTCATGCCGGTTGTACCTCGTCTTCTACCCGTACGTCATCAGCCGCCACGCCGCGCAGGCTCACCAGCAGCACATCGCGCCAGGCCGGTGCCGATTCGGCCTGCGGCCGCACAGCGCCGGCGCGGTGATACAGCCCACGGTCGTTGATCACGATGGTTTCCAGGAACTGCTCCATCGCCAGGTTCAACACGCGGCTGTGCTCCGCCTCAGCGGTAAACACCTCGGACACCACCGGCTCCGTGTTGCTCTGGCCAATAAAGTGCATGAACACCCAATCCAGGCCGTCCTGGTGAATCCCCGAGGTGGTCGGGCTGGCCGACGGCCCCTCTGCACGCACGCGAAACTGGTGGATATCAATGGTGTAGGCATGCGGGCCCAGGTGCGGTTCGATCACCGCCAGGTCGGCGGCGAGCAATTTCTGCATCAGTGGGTGCTCGATAAAGCCCTCCTCGCTGTAACTCAGGTGGTTCACGCCCTGCCGATAGTTGACGGCATAGGTGACCGGCGACTTGAACGCGGTCGTGCGGTCGATCTGCAACTGCCGCGACGGGGATAAACGATAGCGCAGGATCCGCCGTTCGCGATGGGTGTATTCCTTGAACGCCTCGTCGCGTACCAGGTTTGCCCAGTAGGCGCGAAAGCTTTGCTCCTCACCGGGCTCGACCTTGAGCAACTGGCCAAAATCCCGACGGTGACAATAGTGGTGCTCGCGCAAGTGCGCGCCAATTTGTGGGATATCCATATCGCTAGACCTTACTGTCGATAATCACGCGCAGGTTGTGCCGGATCGCATCATGCACGGCGTGGGCGTCGGCAGCATCGTCAACCTTGGCCCAGCACTTGAGCAAGTAATGCTCTTCGATATCCGCATCAATGCAGTTGCCGGGTTCCTGCTGGAAATACTCCAGCACCGCAGGGTGCTCATCGAGGAACTGCATCCCCTCAATGCCCTTGAACTGACCACTGTGCTCCGGGTAGAGCGCCAGCATCGAGTAATGCTGGGAGGCACTTGCGATGTTGTGCGCACAGGCTTGCAACCGGGCATTCAGGTCCGGCTCGCCCAACAGCAGGGACAGATAAAGGTCGTAGGGGTCAATGCCGGCCAAGTCACGGAACGCCGCATTGACATACAGCCCGCCGACGCGCGGGTTGATCTCAATTACCACCGGCCCCGCCTCCGTCATGCGAAATTCAAAATGCACCAGCGCGTTGGTCAGCCCCACAGCACGCAGGCAATCCCCCGCGTACTGGCGGATCTGCTCGCACTGGGCGTCGGTAAAAGACGTGGGCGGGCAAATCAGCAGGTTCTCCAGCACCGTGCCACTGCGCTCGGTCAACATCAGTTTTTCGTTGATCAACAGCGCATGGACGTGCCCGCCGACGATCACACACTCCACACTGCCTTCAATGCCTTGAATAAACCCTTCCAACAACAGGCTGTGCCCTGGAATGTATTGGCGTTGCTGCCCATCTTCGTCAGACAGGCTGTGCTCACACCCATAGAAGTCGGCGTAAGCCGCGTTAGCGTGGCCACTGCGAAATTGCGCATAGTGCCGGCTTAACTCAGCCCAGTTGAAGCACTGCTTGATAAACGCCGAAGCGCCACCAAACGGCGGTTTGGCAATCAGCGGATAGCCCATGCGCTCGGCGCTTTGCTGCAGTTGTTGTTCGTCATTGCACAGCGCGAACGGCACGGAGCGCACGCCATGCTGGCTCAGCGCCCGGCGCATCAGGTACTTGTTGTTGCACGCGGCAATGGCTTGCGGGCAGCTGTACACCAGGCCCAGGCGCTGACTGGCCTGCGCTACGATGCAGCCGACTTGCCCCAGCGCAGACGAATGGCCGGCCTGGCAGAAAATCGCGCGGATCTGATAGCGCCCATCCAGTTCGCCCACCAAGTCGAGAATGGCCGGCTCATTGAGTGTATCGAGCAGGAACACTTCATCACTGTCGTCCTGCAGCCGTTGCAGGTGCTTGCGCCCCGCCAGACCCGCAGTCAAACACACCAGGCCTTTGGCCCGGGCCGCAACAAAGTGCGGCTCACGGTAGCTATAGCGAATGGAAGCACTGTCATCGACATCAATAAAAAGAATGGCATCTTGTTTCATCATTAATACCGCCTCATGCGTCAATAACTTCAGGCATCCTGCCAACTGCACCACTGCCCTTCCCAATTACGGAACCGGTAATGACGTTGCCCATCGCGCACTTCAAAGTGCGGCAAGTCTTGCGGCTTTTCAAAGTCCAGCAGCGGCACGGTAAACTTGCCCTGTGCATGCGGCAGTACATATTCCGGCATGGCAATATTGGACACACGCCGCTTGAGGCGATCCATAATAGCGATGGCGTGGCTTATCGAGGCTTTATATTCCGAAGCCCCAGGTGAAAACGGCATGAAGTGGTACAAGTAATACGGCTTTACGCCCAGCCGATACAGGTCAATAAACAGTTTATGCAAGGTCGCTTCATCGTCATTCACGCCGCGCAACAACGGCATGTTGGAGAACACGATCGGCACCACACTTTGGATACGTTTAACCGCCACGGCAAAGTCCGCACTCAGTTCCAGCGGGTGGCACACATGCACGCCAAACGCATTGACCTTGTACTTTTCCAGCATGGCCAATAACTCATCGGTCACCCGAAACGGGTTAAAGCTCAACGCCCGTGTGTGCAGGCGAATCAGCAGGTCGTCGCGAATGCCACGCAGGGCGGCGAGGTTCTCTTCGAGCTTGCGGTCGGCGAGCATCAGCGGGTCACCACCGCTCAAAATCACTTCTTCGATGGCCGGGTTGTTGCGGATGTAATCGAGCGAGTCCTTGAACGAGTCGGCGCTGGCGTTGGCCTTCTCGGTACCCACCTGCAAGGTGCGCAGCGCTTCGAAGCAGAACTGGCAATAGGCGTTGCAGGTGTTGGTCATGCGCAGGATCACGCGGTTGTCGTACTTGTGCTGGCAGATCGGGGTTTTCATCTCGTGGCCGAGTTCCCAGTTCTCCGAGGTGCCGTCGTAATCGCCAGCGACTTGCTCGCTCCAGTAGGGCACCACTTGGCGCCACAGCGGATGGTCCATCACCTCGCCATCGGTGAGTGAGCGCTTGATCAGGTCAATGTAATAAGGCGTTATCTGTAACTTGCGGTCTCGCAAGTTGTGCTCGATATGCGCGCTGGTTTCCTCATTCCAACCACCGCAAGCGGCCCGCAGTGCCGGTTCATCGCGTATGGCATTCTTCTGCTGCCAACGCCAATCCTGCCACTGTACCGAACGATGGATTGCTTGATCAAAAATCGACATGAGTTTGCACTCTCTGTGTTCTGAACGGATGTTAAGGCATAGGCTTGCGTGTCTTTTCACAGTGGAAAAAACAGTGATAACCGCAACAATGACAACTGGTTTAGAGGTGGCGGAATTCGATCAAGTTACAAACTTGCTCACCGGCACCAGAGAGGTATTAAAGCTAACTAATTCATCGGTCATGGTTTTAACTTCCTTTTCTTATAATGTACGACTTTCCAAGTCAGCACCCACTTAAGCCGATGGCCTGCAAGGTGTCAACAACCTGCCCTTGCATTTTTTCAGCGTTTAATCCACTGCCGCAACTACACCCTTGAAATGACTGAGTTTACGCGGTGTACGCGCTTTATTTGAAAAGTAAATAGTCCAAAAAAAACGCCCTCTCGTAACCGGAGGGCGTTGTTCTCTACTTATATGACTACGTAGTTAATCCATTGCGGTCTTTAACCCAACCAGGGGTTGGCCGCCAGATGCTGGCGCTCGAACGCTTTGATCTGTTCACTGCGTTGCAACGTGCTGCCAATCGCATCCAGGCCGAGCAGCAACGCGGTCTTGCGCAAGGTGTCGATCTGGAAGGGGATCACCTGGCCATCGACCAAGCGAATCTGCTGTGCCTCAAGGTCCACGCTGATCTGCGCCTGCGCAGGCTGGCTGACCGTCTGCCCGAGTGTGTGCAGCACCGCCTCGTCCAAGGTAATCAACAACACCCCGTTGCGCTGGCAGTTGTCATAGAAAATCCCGGCAAAGCTGCTGCCGATCAGCGCGCGAATGCCCATCTGCTTCAAGCCCCACACCGCGTGTTCGCGGCTCGAACCACAGCCAAAGTTCGGCCCCACCACCATGAAACTCGCGCCCTGCCAGGCCGGTTGGTTCAACACGAATTCGGGGTTGAGCGCGCCATTGGGCAAAAAGCGCAGGTCGAAGAACAGCCCACGGTCGAGGCCGGCGCGGTCGATGCCTTTGAGAAATTGCTTGGGCATGATCACGTCAGTGTCGATATTTGCCGCCAGCATCGGCGCGGCCTGGCCGGTGACCTGGGTGAACGGTTGCAGGCTCATGGGCGATCTCCAAAGTGGCGGATATCGGTAAGGCGGCCGGTGATGGCCGCGGCGGCGACCATCGCCGGGCTCATCAAGTGGGTGCGCGCCCCGGCGCCCTGGCGGCCTTCGAAGTTGCGGTTGGTGCTGGACGCGCAGCGGTCGCCGGGGGCCAGTACGTCATCATTCATCGCCAGGCACATCGAGCATCCCGACTGGCGCCATTCGAAGCCGGCGTCGATAAAAATCGCCGCCAGCCCCTCGGCTTCGGCCTGGTCACGTACTTCAGTGGAGCCTGGCACGATCATCGCCCGCACATGCTCGGCCACGTGTTTGCCGCGCACCACGCGGGCGGCGTCGCGCAGGTCTTCGATGCGCGCGTTGGTGCACGAGCCAATAAAGGCATGGCTGATCACAATGTCGCTGAGCGGCATGCCGGCTTCCAGGCCCATGTAGTTGAGGGCCCGGCGCATGTCCTGGCGCAGGATCAGGTCGCTGACGTCTTGCGGGTCCGGCACGCGGGCGCCGATGGGCGCGGCCTGGTCGGGGCTGGTGCCCCAGGTGACCATGGGTTCCAGGGTGCTGGCATCGAGGTGCACTTCCTGGTCGAACACCGCGTCGGCGTCGGTGTGCAGCTTGCGCCATTGCACCAGGGCTTGTTCCCACAGCTCGCCCTTGGGTGCACGCGGTTTGCCGTTGAGGTAGGCGAAGACTTTTTCGTCTGGTGCCATAAACGCGCCGCGTGCACCGGCTTCCACCGCCATGTTGCAGATGGTCATGCGCGCTTCGACACTCAGCGCATCAATGGTGGCGCCGCGAAACTCGATGGCGTAACCGGTGGCACCGGACGCGCCGATCTTGCCGATCAGCGCCATGATCACGTCCTTGGAGGTCAGGCCGTTGCCCAGGGTGCCGTCTACCGTCACGCGCATGCTTTTCAGACGCTTGTACACCAGGGTCTGCGAGGCCAGCAGGTGCTCGATTTCCGAAGTGCCGATGCCAAAGCCGAAGGCGCCGAGGGCACCGTAGGTGGTGGTGTGGCTGTCGCCCGCGGCGATCACCATGCCCGGCAGAATAAAGCCCTGCTCCGGAGCAATCACGTGTTCGATGCCTTGGCGTTTGTCGAGGATGTCCAGCAACTCGATGCCGAAGTCCTGGCAGTTTTCTGCCAGGTACGAGACTTGCCGCGCACCGCCTGCGTCGGGCATGGCTGCAATGCGTGTGGGCGTGGTGGGGTTTACGTGGTCGACCACCGCCAGCGCGGTGCCGGGGCGCCATACCCCACGCTTGGCCTCGCGCAGGCCGCTGAAGGCCTGGGGGCTGGTGTATTCGTTGATCACCTGGCGATCTATATAAAGCAGCACATGGCCCTGATCATCCAGGGCGCACACCGTGTGGGAGTCGATGTGTTTGTCGTAGAGGGTTCTGGCAGTCATTTTTGTGGACTCACGGTTATAAGCGCTCGCTCAACGGTATGCCCCCATCCTACGCAGCCCCCCGGCCCCATCAATGGCACCTGGGTGATGGCTTGGAACATGTTTCGTGTTCAATCCGGCAACGCTGAAACATTTTCTTTCATATCCCGCTTAGGGATTTCTCATTCTCATCCGTCTTAACTTAGATACAGCCCGTCGCGTCAGCAAAAGCTACGACCGGCCTTTTCCGGGCCTCCTTCGCCCTCCTCCGATCAAGACCCGCATCCACATGTCAAAGAAGTCACGCTCAAAACTCTGGTTTCTGGTTCATAGCTGGCTGGCGTTGCCCATCTGGTTTTTTGTATTGATTGTTTGCGTCACCGGCACCCTGGCGGTGGTCAGCCAGGAAATCGTCTGGCTGGCCAACCCGGACATCCGCGCCAGCAAGCCGTCGGACGATGCCGAACTGCTGAGTTACGACCAGGTGATCGGCGCCATCAAGCGCAACGAACCCCAGGCGATCGTGCAATCGATCACTCGCCCGGACGAGTCGCACTTCGCGCTGAGTGTCGACCTCAGTTATCCCGACGGGCGCTCGGTGGAGGTCTACGTCAACCCGTATACCGGTGTGGTCCAGGGCATCAGCCCGGCCTTCAACTTCCAGCAATTTACCCGTGCGTTGCACGGTTGGTGGCTGGTGCCGTTTACCAATGGCTACAGCTGGGGCTGGTACCTGGTGTCGGCACTGGGCATACCGCTGCTGGCATCGCTGGTCACCGGGCTGGTGGTGTACAAGCGTTTCTGGAAGGGGTTTCTGCGCCCGACCCTGCGAATCCGCCATGGCGCGCGGATCTTCTGGGGCGACTTCCACCGTTTGAGCGGTATCTGGTCGATCTGGTTTATCGCGGTGATTTCCATCACCGGCATCTGGTTCCTGATCCGGGCGATCCTGGGCGACAACCAGATCTCCATCTCCAGTGAGCCCATCGTGCCGGTGATTGCCCGAGAGAACGTGCCGTTGTCGGCACCGGGTGTACCGGCACCGATGATCCCGATCGATCGGGCCATCGAGATCGCCACGCAACGCATCCCCGGGCTGGAGGCCAGTTTTGTGTTCCTGCCCAGCAACGCCTATAGCCACCTGCAGATCGGCGGGCGCGGCTGGTACCCGTTGATGTTCCAGACGGCGCAGCTCAACCCGTACGACGGTGAAATTGCCGTGTCGCACCTGCTGTCCGACCGCTCGACACTGGAATTCGTCACCGAATCCATGCGACCGCTGCACACCGGCGACTTTGGCGGCCTGTGGATCAAGCTGATCTGGGCATTCTTCGGCCTGATCATGAGCATGATGGTGTTGAGCGGTCTGCTGATCTGGACCAAACGCACCGCGCTGGCCACGCTCAACGCCCTCAAGCGCGAAGCCAAGACACAACGCGCACCGGCCCCTGCCACGGCCATGCAGGCTGAAACCTCGGAGGCCAACTGATGAGCAAACGTGCGACCACCACACCGCCTTCGCCGCTGCGGGCCTTTTGGCTCAAATGGCGATTCCATATCAATGTCCTGCTGTTGCTGGTGCCCCTGGGGTTCATGCCCAAGTACTTTGCCGACGCCGCACTGTTTCGCGGTGACACCGGCATTGGCGAGCGGGTGGCCGGCGAAGTGCAGGTGGGGCCATGGAGCCTGACCCTCGCCGAGTTTCGCAACGAAGGCCCGCGCCCGGACCCGGCCGGGCCGATGAAATTTTTTAATGCCGCCCTGTGCGACACCTGCGCCGAGCAGGTCAAGGCCACTTACCTGCGTATCGGCAAACCACGCAGCCTGCGCGCGGCCGGGGTGATTTTCTTCGGCACGCCGTACCGCATGGGTGCAGTGCTGCCGGTGCCGGAACGCACACCCGTCGATGCCGAAGTGTGGGTGACCATGGAAGGCTGGGACGGCTCCATGCACCAGGGTTCCATCCCGCTGAGCCAGGCCTCGCCTGCCACCATTGCCTGGCTGAACAAGCAAGGAGTTAAACCATGACGTTGATGCGCCTGACTCGCGCCGCTTTATTACTCTGCGCCGGCTTCAGTGGCGTCGCCCTGGCCCATAACCCGATGTGCGAATGCAAGGAAATCCCCGGCGAGCAGATCCAGTGCACCGGTGGTTTTTCCGACGGCAGCGGCGCGCCGGGCGTGACCCTGGACGTGATCGGCTACGACGAAACCATCCTGCTGCCCGGCAAGCTTGGCCAGGACTCGACCCTGACCTTCAAAAAGCCCTCGGCCGAGTTCTACGTGCTGTTTGATGCAGGCCCCGGCCACGTGGTGGAAATCGACCAAGCGGATATCCAGCCCCAATGAGCACCACACAGGTTGTACGCCCCGCCGGGGCCGGCCATGAAACCCTCTACGTGTTGCTGCTGTGCCTGATCATCCTCGCGGTGGCTGGCACAGTAGTGGCGCTACACGGTGAAACCCAGGAGGTCGCCGCCGTGCCCAGCCACCAATTGGACGCACGCCGTGACCTGAGCGCTGCCGAGCAAGGCATCTACGCCGACCTGCGGGTGACCCTGGATGAAATCCAGCTGTTGCAGCAGGAGCAAAACGCCCTGCCGACGCCTGAGCAACTGGCCGAAGAAGGCTTCGCGCCGTTTGCCCAGGACGCCAGTTCGGTGAGCCGTGGCGACCATCGCTGGCAGTTGCTTGAGCCTGCGGCCTACCTGGGTTTGAGCCAAGCGCCAAGCACCAGCGGCTCGGTGCTGATGCGCGTGCAAGGCGACGAGCCGGATGTGTGGCTCAACCGCCAGGCCAACCTCGCCGCCCCGGCCGACCTCACCGACGCAGCGCTGATCGCCGCCGGCTGGCGCCAGGTGGTCACGCAATTCGATGCCGGCGTGACCCGCCAGCACCGTCACTGAACCAGAAGACCGAGTGCCCATGTCTATTTCATCGCCCCTGTTACGCCTGTTACTGGTTGGCCTGTTCAGCCTGATGCTCGCCCCACTCGCAAATGCCGAGGCGGCCAAGCGCCTGCGCATCGGCATCACCCTGCACCCGTATTACAGCTACGTGGCCAATATCGTCGGCGACAAGGCCGAGGTGGTGCCGCTGATTCCGGCCGGTTTCAACCCCCACGCCTACGAACCGCGCGCCGAAGACATCAAGCGCATCGGCACCCTGGACGTGATCGTGCTCAACGGCGTTGGCCATGATGATTTTGCCGACCGCATGATCGCCACCAGCGAGCGCCCGGACATCCCGGTGATCGAAGCCAACGCCAACGTGCCGCTGCTGGCCGCCACCGGTAATGCCGCGCGCGGTGCGGGCAAGGTGGTCAACCCGCACACCTTCCTGTCGATCAGTGCATCGATTGCCCAGGTCAACAACATTGCCCGCGAACTGGGGAAGCTCGACCCGGACAACGCCAAGACCTACACCCAAAACGCCCGCGCCTACGGCAAGCGCCTGCGCCAGATGCGCGCCGATGCCCTCGCCAAGCTGACCAGCGCGCCGAACCCGGACCTGCGCGTCGCCACTGTGCATGCGGCCTACGACTACCTGCTGCGCGAATTCGGCCTGGAAGTCACCGCCGTGGTCGAGCCTGCCCATGGCATCGAGCCCAGCCCCAGCCAGTTGAAAAAGACCATCGATGAACTGCGCGCACTGGATGTGAAGGTGATCTTCTCGGAGATGGATTTCCCGTCCACCTACGTCGAGACCATCCAGCGTGAATCCGGGGTCAAGCTCTACCCGCTGTCGCACATTTCCTACGGCGAATACACGCCAGAGAAATACGAAGTGGAAATGACCGGCAACCTCAACACGGTGGTGCGGGCGATTCAGGAGTCGGGGGCATGACGGCAGCGCAGCAATTGAAGGTGGCCAGCATCGGCCCGACCCTTGAGTTCGACAAGGTCTCGCTGACGCTGGGCCGCACGGTGATTCTTGACGCGGTGAGCTTCCAGGTCGAGCCAGGCAGCATCCACGCTTTGGTCGGCCCGAACGGCGGCGGCAAAAGCTCGCTGATCAAGACCTTGCTGGGGCAGACCCCGCACCAGGGCCAATTACGCCTGCATTGGCCGAACACCCAGGGCACGGTCGGCTATGTGCCCCAGGCGCTGGAGTTCGATCGGGGCTTGCCGATGACGGTGGATGACTTCATGGCCGCCATGTGCCAGCGGCGCCCGGCATTTCTGGGCCTGTCCCGGCATTACGCCGCCGCGATTGGCGAAGCGCTGGAACGGGTCGGCATGCAGGACAAACGCAAGCGCCGCATGGGCGCGTTGTCCGGCGGTGAGCGTCAGCGCGTGCTGTTGGCCCAAGGCCTGATCCCGACGCCACAGCTGCTGGTGCTGGATGAGCCGATGTCGGCACTCGATGAAGCCGGTATTCAGGTGTTCGAACGGCTGCTTAATGACTGGCGCCTGGCCGGGATCACCGTGCTGTGGATCGAGCATGACCTGGAAGCCGTGGGCCGCCTGGCCGATCGCGTTACCGGCCTGAACCGCCGCGTGCTGTTCGACGCCACGCCGAAAGAAGCGCTGACCCCGGACCGCCTGCTGACTCTGTTTTCCACCCACCCTCGGAGCCCGGCGTGATGAGTTATGAAGCCTTTCGTTTGATGGTCCAGGGCTGGGCTTCATCCGGCTACCTGCCGGAAGCACTGGCCTATGGGTTTGTGGTCAACGCCCTGCTCGCCGGCTTGCTGATCGGCCCGGTGCTGGGCGGCCTGGGCACGCTGGTGGTGGTCAAGCGCTTTGCGTTCTTCTCGGAAGCCGTCGGGCATGCCGCGTTGACCGGCGTGGCCGTGGGCATTCTGCTCGGCGAGCCCTACACCGGGCCTTACGGCAGCCTGTTCGGCTACTGCCTGTTGTTCGGCATCCTGCTCAACTACCTGCGCAACCGCACGGGTTTAGCGCCGGACACCCTGATCGGCGTGTTCCTCTCGGTGTCCCTGGCGTTGGGTGCGAGCCTGCTGTTGATTCTGGCGGGCAAGATCAACGTGCATATCCTCGAAAACGTATTGTTCGGTTCGGTGCTGACGGTGAACGGCAATGACCTGCTGGTGTTGGCGGTGGTCGGTTCACTGGTGATGGCCCTGGCGCTGCCGCTGTACAACCGCATCATGCTGGCCAGCTTCAACCCGCAATTGGCCGCTGTGCGCGGCGTGGCAGTGAAGACCCTGGATTACCTGTTCGTGATCCTGGTGACCTTGATCACCGTGGCGGCGGTCAAGGTGATCGGCGCCATTTTGGTCGGCGCCCTGCTAGTGATTCCGGCAGCGGCAGCGCGCCTGTTGAGCCAGTCGCTCAAGGGTTTTTTCTGGGTCTCGGTGGTGATCGCCACGCTCAGCACGCTGTGCGGCATTCTGCTGCCGATCATCTTCGACCTGCCCATCCCGTCCGGTGCCGCGATCATTCTGGTAGCCGGTATCGCCTTTGCCTTTGCCGCCATCGCGCGCGGCACCGTGCCCAGCCTCAAAGGGAATCTTGGATAATGCGCTCTGTATTTCATCCGCTGGCCCTGGCCATTGCCTGTTTATTCACGATGCCGTTGATGGCCGCTGAAGCCGCCAAACCGATGGCTCACGCCGCCAAACCGGTGAAAGTGCTGGCCTCGCTGCCCATCACCTATGGTTTGGCCGAGGTGCTGCTCAAAGGCACTGATGTACAGCTTGAGCGCGCAGCACCGGCCAACTTGCCCGGTTCGCGGCAAGTGTCCTACTTCACCGGCCGGGGGGCGCCAGCCCTGAACACGCTGGCACTGGACGCCGACGCCGCCATCGGCCTGCGCTCGCTGTGGGCGGACGACCCGCTCTACCCCGTGGCGCGGCGCAGCAATATCCGTATTGTCGAAGTGGACGCCGCGCGCCCGGTGGACGGCGGCTTGCCGGGTATCGCCGTGCAACCGGGCGGCGCCGATGGCCTGAACAGCCAGCCATGGCAGTCGAGCAACAATATGGGGCGCATGGCCGATGTGATGGCCGCCGACCTGAGCCGCCTGGCGCCTACGGCCAAAGCGAAGATCGACGCCAACCTCGCGGCGCTCAAACAGCGCCTGCTCAAACTCAGCGCCGACAGCGAGGCGCGCCTGGCCAAGGCGGACAACCTGAGTGTGGTCAGCTTGAGTGATCACTTTGCTTATCTGGTCAGCAGCTTGAACCTGGAAGTGCTCAGCACCGACGCCCGGCCGGACGCGGAGTGGACGCCTGAAGCCTTGCACACACTCACTGCCGACTTGAAGGCCAATGACGTGGCCATAGTACTGCACCACCGCCAACCGAGTGAGGCGGTTAAAACGGCAGTGACGGCAGGCGGTGCGCAACTGCTGGTATTGAATGTCGACGGGGCGGACCCGGTGGCGGAGTTGGAAGGCAATGTGGGTCAGGTGATCAAGGCGCTGACGCCATAGTCTTTATATGAAGTGCAGTTCAAATGTGGGAGCGGTGCAGCAGTTGAAATCCGGCAATAGCCATTCAAGCTGCGCTCAAACCACATCCACACCCACATGAATCGCATCATGGCGCCAGAACTCCAGGTCGCAGTCGATCAGGCGTTCATGCTGGTCATAATTGACCCGGGCGATCCGCAAGCCCGGGCTGCCCACCGACACCCTCAATGCGGCGGCGGCCTCAACCGGCAGTGAAGTCGGCACAATCTCGAAACGCACGCGGCCGTAATGCAGGTCGTACTTGCGTGCATACAGCTCGGTCATCGACTGGTTCAGGTCGCACGCCAGAATCCCCGGGAAATACTGCGGGTTCAGGTAATGCTCCACATACAGCACCAAACGCCCATCGATCCGCCGGCCCCGGCAGATCTGGATCACACTCGACAACGCCGGCAACTGCAACCACGCACACACCGCCGCCGACGCCGGCTGCAACCGTGCCGAAATCACTTCGGTGGAGGCTACGCGCCCTTGTTCACTGACCATCGCGTGAAAGTGGCTGCGTTGCATCAGGTTATAAGCCAGGCGCGGCGGCGAGACGAACCAGCCACGCCGCTCTTCGCGATAGATCTGGCCCTGGGCCTCCAGTTGTAACAAGGCTTCCCGCACCGTAATGCGGGTGGTACCAAACAACTCGCTGAGCTTGCGCTCGGCGGGCAGTTTGCTTGCCGGTGGCAACAGCCCGTGCCCGATCTGCTCTTGCAGCGCCAGGCCAATGGATGTCACCGCCTTGATTGCCTCATCACGCATCAACGTTACCTATCTGGACTAGACCAGCACCGTTCAGGTGCACAAACCGCGCGGTATTCGGGCGTCTGCAGTTGACTGCCAGCCTAGGCATTACAGATGACCGACAGATGACAGTCCCTGCTCATCCCCTGCACCACACCCTGCAATACATCGGCCAAGTCCAGGGCCTGCGGGCACTTGGGCATGGTCTACGCTGAGTCTGAACTCAGCGACATAAACGCTTTAAAAACGACATCGACATGAAACTGTCATCCACCGAGCCTAAATTGGCTCAGGTATTGCTGACCTAGACCAACACCACCGCAAACGTCGATAAAAACGCAGCGTTGAAAACGCCCAAAGGAGCTTCGGATGAAACAGCTTTTCCTGGCATCACTGTTAGGCTCGACCATTGCCATGTGCACCGCCGCCATGGCTGCTGATACCGATCTAAAAACTCTGGAAGCCGCCGCGAAAGCGGAAGGCGCCGTCAACAGCGTCGGCATGCCCGATGACTGGGCCAACTGGAAAGGCACCTGGGACGACCTGGCCAAGACCTATGGCCTCAAGCACATCGACACCGACATGAGCTCGGCCCAGGAAATCGCCAAGTTCGCCGCCGAAAAAGACAACGCCAGCGCTGATATCGGTGACGTCGGCGCCGCCTTCGGCCCGATTGCGGTGAAACAGGGCGTGGCACAGCCGTACAAACCGACCACTTGGGCACAAGTTCCGGATTGGGCCAAAGATAAAGACGGCAACTGGGCCCTGGCCTACACCGGCACCATCGCCTTTATCGTCAACAAAAAACTGCTGCATGGCTCTGAAGCGCCAAAAAGCTGGGCTGACCTGAAAACCGGCAAATACAAAGTCTCTATTGGTGATGTGAGCACCGCCGCCCAAGCCGCCAATGGCGTGCTGGCTGCCGCCCTGGCCAATGGTGGCGACGAGAAAAACATCCAGCCTGCGCTGCTGATGTTTGCCGAGATCGCCAAGCAAGGTCGCCTGTCGCTGGCCAACCCGACCATCGCCACCATGGAAAAAGGCGAAGTCGAAGTGGGCGTGGTCTGGGACTTCAACGGCCTGAGCTACAAAGCCAAGATGGCTAACCCGGATGACTACGTGGTGCTGATCCCGTCGGACGGCTCGGTAATTTCCGGCTACACCACCATCATCAACAAATACGCCAAGCACCCGAACGCCGCCAAGCTGACCCGCGAATACATCTTCAGCGACGCCGGCCAGACCAACCTGGCGCGCGGCAACGCACGTCCGATCCGTGCCGAGCACCTGACCTTGCCGGCCGATGTACAGGCCAAGCTGCTGCCGAACGAGCAGTACAAAAAAGTCACGCCGATCAAAGATGCCGACGCTTGGGAGAAAACCTCCAAGGCATTGCCGCAGAAGTGGCAGGAAGAAGTCATCATCAATATGCAGTAAGGCTCCCGGGTCTTATTTAGACCCAGAGCTGTGAAAGCGGTCAGTGTGGGAGCTGGCTTGCCTGCGATGCAGACGACTCGGTTTGTCATGAACCGAGGTGATGCTACCGCAGGCAAGCCAGCTCCCACACAAGCCCGCTCCCACAGTTTTGACCCCGTTCCCCAAGTGAAATTGAGTCAAGCCTATCGTCGCGGAGCGTCTCCCCCTATGAAGCACAACGTCATCCTTGTGGTGCTCGACGGCCTGAACTACGAGGTTGCCCGACATGCCATGGGGCATCTCCAGGCCTACATCGGCGCAGGACGCGCAGCGCTTTACAAACTGGAATGTGAACTGCCGGCCCTGTCTCGGCCCTTGTATGAATGCATCCTCACCGGCGTGCCACCGATCGACAGCGGCATCGTCCACAACCAGGTCTCGCGCCTGTCCAACCAGCGCAGCATTTTTCATTACGCCACCGACGCAGGCCTCACTACAGCGGCGGCGGCTTATCACTGGGTGAGCGAGTTGTATAACCGCACGCCCTTTGAAGCCGCGCGTGATCGTCACACCGACGACAAAGCGCTGGCGATCCAGCACGGGCATTTCTACTGGAATGACCACTACCCGGATTCCCATCTGTTTGCCGACGCCGAAAGCCTGCGCCGCAAACACACGCCGAATTTCCTGGTGGTACACCCGATGAACATTGATGACGCCGGCCACAAGCATGGCCTGGATACCGCGCAATACCGCAACAGCGCGCGCTCGGCCGACATCATCCTTGCCGACTACCTGCAAACCTGGCTCGACGCCGGCTACCAGGTGCTGGTGACTGCCGATCACGGCATGAATAACGACCGCTCCCATAACGGTTTACTGCCGGAAGAACGCGAAGTGCCGTTGTTCGTACTGGGCTCGGCCTTCACCCTCGACCCTGGCGCCATCCCGAAGCAAACCGATCTGTGCGGCACCGTCTGCGAACTGCTCGGTGTGCCCCACGACAAACCTGTATGCCGGGAGCTGCTCAAGTGAACGCCATCACCCGTGGCAAATGGCTGGCGATCCTGTGCCTGGTGCCGTTTGCGCTGTTTTTTATCGTGTTTGAAATTGCCCCGCTGGTGTGGGTGATGATCAACAGCCTGCAGTCGGAGGAGTTCGGCTGGGGCCTGGCCAACTTCACCAAGATCTTCAGTTCGAAGTTCTACCTGCAAGCCATCCAGTACAGCCTGGAGATCAGCTTCTACTCCAGCGTGTTCGGGATCATTATCTCGGTGCTCGGCAGCTACTCGTTGCGCCGCGTGGATGGGCCACTGCGTAACTTCGTGACCGCCTTCGCCAACATGACCAGCAACTTTTCCGGCGTGCCCCTGGCCTTCGCCTTCATCATTCTGCTGGGCTTTAACGGCAGCATCACGATCATGCTCAAGCAGGCGGGGATCATTCAGGACTTCAACCTGTACTCCAAGACTGGCCTGATCATTCTGTACACCTACTTCCAGATTCCCCTGGGCGTGCTGCTGCTCTACCCGGCTTTCGACGCCTTGCGCGAAGACTGGCGCGAATCGGCCTCGCTGCTCGGCGCCAGCGGCTGGCAATTCTGGCGGCACATCGGCCTGCCGGTGCTCACGCCGGCCCTGCTGGGCACTTTCGTGATCCTGCTGGCCAACGCCCTCGGCGCCTATGCCACGGTGTATGCATTGACCACCGGCAACTTCAACGTACTGCCGATTCGTATCGCGGCAATGGTCTCCGGCGACATCTCCCTGGACCCGAACATGGCCAGCGCCCTGGCCGTGGTGCTGGTGGCACTGATGACGGTGGTCACCGTCGTGCATCAACTGCTGCTCAAGAGGAGCTACCATGTCTCGCGCTGAAGCCGGCTCGGCCTCCCTCTACCATCGGGTAGTGGTGTACCTGTTATTTGCGATCCTGGTGTTGCCGCTGGTGGGCACCTTTGTCTACTCCATTGCCAGCAGTTGGTCGGCCACCATCCTGCCCGCCGGGTTTACCCTGAAGTGGTACGTGCAGCTGTGGAGTGACCCGCGCTTTCTGGCCGCCTTCGGTCAGTCACTGCTGGTGTGTGTGGGTGCGCTGGTGCTGTCGGTAGTGTTGATTCTGCCGCTGCTGTTCGTGGTGCATTACCACTTTCCCAAGCTCGACGCGCTGATGAACATCCTGATCCTGCTGCCCTTCGCCGTGCCGCCAGTGGTGTCGTCGGTGGGCTTGCTGCAACTCTACGGCTCCGGGCCATTTGCGATGGTGGGCACGCCGTGGATCCTGATCGGCTGCTACTTCACCGTGGCCTTGCCGTTCATGTACCGCGCGATCACCAACAACCTGCAAGCGATCAACCTGCGCGACCTGATGGACGCCTCGCAGCTGCTGGGCGCCAGCACCTGGCAGGCGGCAATTTTCGTCGTGCTGCCGAACCTGCGCAAAGGCCTGATGGTAGCGCTGCTGCTGTCGTTCTCGTTCCTGTTCGGTGAGTTCGTGTTCGCCAACATCCTGGTGGGCACCCGCTACGAAACCCTGCAGGTGTACCTGAACAACATGCGCAACACGAGCGGCCACTTCACCAGTGCCATCGTCATTTCCTATTTCTTCTTTGTGCTGGTGCTGACCTGGGCCGCCAACATCTTGAACAAGGACAAAAGCCAATGAGCTTCGTCAGCGTCCAACACCTGCAAAAAGGCTACGCCGGCACGCCGGTATTCAGTGACATCAACTGCGAAATCGCCAAGGGTGAATTCGTCACCCTGCTCGGCCCATCCGGTTGCGGCAAGTCGACCCTGCTGCGTTGCATCGCCGGGCTGACCTCGGTGGACAGCGGCAAAATCCTCCTGGATGGCCAGGACATCGTGCCCTTGAGCCCGCAGAAACGGCACATCGGCATGGTGTTCCAGAGCTACGCCCTGTTCCCCAACATGACCGTGGAACAAAACGTCGCCTTCGGCCTGCGCATGCAAAAGGTCAACGCCGACGAGAGCCACAAGCGCGTGCAGGAAGTGCTGCAACTGGTGGAGCTCAAAGACCTCGCCGGCCGCTACCCGCACCAGATGTCCGGCGGCCAGTGCCAGCGTGTGGCCCTCGCCCGCTCGCTGGTGACACGCCCGCGCCTGTTGCTGCTGGATGAACCGCTGTCGGCGCTGGACGCACGGATTCGCAAGCACCTGCGCGAACAGATCCGCCAGATCCAGCGCGAGCTGGGCCTGACCACGATTTTCGTGACCCATGACCAGGAAGAAGCGCTGACTATGTCAGACCGCATTTTCCTCATGAACCAGGGCAAGATCGTACAAAGCGGCGATGCAGAGACCCTTTACACTGCGCCCGTGGATGTATTTGCCGCCGGTTTTATCGGCAACTACAACCTGCTCGACGCCGATAAGGCCAGCCAGTTGCTGCAACGGCCCATCAGTGGGCGCATCGCGATTCGCCCGGAAGCCATCGAGCTGAGCCGCAGCGGCGAACTCGACGCGCTGGTACGCAGCCATAGCTTGTTGGGCAACGTGATCCGCTATCGCATCGAAGCGCGTGGCGTGGAATTGGTGGTGGACGTGCTCAACCGCTCGGCCGACGATCTGCACCCGGATGGCCAGCGCCTGGCACTTTCCATCGACCCCAGTGCGTTGTGTGAAGTAGCCTGACACAACGATTGATTTGAGAGAGCGTGACAGATGGCATTGGTAATTTTTGATCTGGACGACACCTTGATCCACGGCGACTGCGCCACCTTGTGGAGCGAACAGATGGGCCGCCTGGGCTGGGTCGACCCGGAGTCGTTCATGCGCAAGAACGACGAACTCATGGCCGCCTACAGCCGTGGCGAGCTGGCCATGGAAGACTATATGGACTTCAGCCTGGAGCCGATGATCGGGCGCACGCCCGAGGAGATCGAGCATCTGGTCGAGCCGTGGGTCGAGGACATCATCGAGCCGCTGATCTACAGCGACGCCACCAAGACCATCGCCCGCCACCGCGCGAATGGCGACCGGATCCTGGTGATCTCAGCCTCGGGCACGCACCTGGTCACGCCGATTGCGGCACGTATCGGCATTGATGAAGTGCTGGGCATTGATCTGGAGGTCAGCCATGGCGTTTACAGCGGCCAGACCGTGGGTGTGCTCACCTACCGTGAAGGCAAGATCACGCGGTTGCTGGAATGGTTGGAGCAGGAAGGTGAAAGCCTGAAGGGTTCGTTTTTCTACTCGGATTCACGCAATGATTTGCCGTTGCTGCTGAAGGTGGATCATCCGCAGGTGGTGAACCCGGATCCGGTGTTGCGCGAGCACGCTGAAAAGGCTGGCTGGCCGATTCACCATTGGGTTTGACCCCGACTTATTTGAATTGAAACCCAATCCACTGTGGGAGCGGGCTTGCTCGCGAAAGCGGAGTGCCAGATGAAACATTCTTCACTGACAAACCGCTTTCGCGAGCAAGCCCGCTCCCACATTTTGATCTCATTCCAGCCTTAGGCTGAGATCAGACCAGGGTCTCGTCTATCACCAACACCAACTTGCCGGAAATCTGGTTGGTCGCAAGCTCGGCAAACGCCGCCTCGGCATCCTTGATCGGGAAGGTCTTGGCCAACTGCGGGCTCAGGCGACCCTCAACAAACAGCGGCCACACATGCTGGCTCAAGTCGCTGAACAGGTCTGCCTTGAACTGATCGCTGCGGCTGCGCAGGGTCGAACCCAGCAGCTGGATGCGCTTGCCCAGCACCTGCGCCAGGTCCAATTGCGCATCCCGGCCGCCCATCAAGCCGATCAACACCCAGCGCCCATCGAGGGCCAGCAGCTTCAAATCCATCGCCGCATAATTGCCGCCGACCGGGTCGAGGATCACGTCGAACGGCCCGAAATCGCGCAGCCCTTCAAGGCCGTCGGTACGCACCACGCCGCCCTGGGCGCCGAGTTCTTCGCAGTAAGCCAGGCGTTCTGCCGAGCCGACGCTGACCCAGCACGGGCTGCCGAACGCCTTGCACAGCTGGATCGCCGCCGAGCCCACGCCACTGGCGCCCGCATGCAGCAAGACCTTTTCGCCGGGCTTGAGGCCCGCCAACTGGAACAGATTCAGCCACGCCGTGCTGTACACCTCAGGCAGCGCCGCCGCTTCGGTCAACGACAAACCTTCCGGCACCGGCAGCACATGACGGGCATCCACCACCACTTCTTCGGCCATGCCGCCGCCGGCCAGCAGCGCGCAAACGCGGTCGCCAACCTGCCAGGAAGAGCCCGCGCCCACCTCGCTGATCACCCCGGAACACTCCAGGCCCAGCACTTGGCTGGCGCCTGGAGGTGGCGGATAAAGCCCCGCACGTTGTAATAAATCGGCGCGATTAAGGCCCGCGGCCGCCACACGAATGCGAACTTGGCCTACATCGCAGGTAGGACTGGGTTCTTCCATCCACTCCACATGACCTTCAACGCCTTGCAATGCTTTCACAGTGCCTCCATAGTGAGTCTGGACTGAGCCCGTAGCTGTAGCGCCGGGCTTTTTGCATTATGCGACCGGATCATATGGAACCGGCTCCCTCAAAGACGGCCTAATATGCGTTATCAATTGCCCCCGCGTCGAATCAGCATGAAGCATTTGTTCCCCAGTACCGCCCTCGCTTTTTTCATTGGTCTCGGCTTTGCGTCGATGTCGACCAATACGTTCGCAGCCAACAGCTGGGACAATCTTCAGCCTGATCGCGATGAGGTGATTGCCAGCCTTAACGTCGTCGAGTTGCTCAAGCGCCATCACTACAGCAAGCCGCCGCTGGACGACGCGCGCTCGGTGATCATCTACGACAGCTACCTCAAGCTGCTGGACCCGTCGCGCAGCTACTTCCTCGCCAGCGATATCGCTGAGTTCGACAAGTGGAAGACCCAGTTCGACGACTTCCTCAAGAGCGGCGACCTGCAGCCTGCGTTCACCATCTACAAGCGCTACCTGGATCGCGTCAAAGCGCGTCTGGACTTCGCCTTGGGTGAGCTGAACAAAGGCGTCGACAAGCTCGACTTCACCCAGAAGGAAACCCTTCTGGTGGATCGCAAGGACGCGCCTTGGCTGACCAGCACCGCCGCCCTCGACGACCTGTGGCGCAAACGCGTCAAGGACGAAGTGCTGCGCCTGAAGATCGCCGGCAAAGAGCCCAAGGCCATTCAAGAGCTGTTGACCAAGCGCTACAAGAATCAGCTGGCACGTCTGGACCAGACCCGTGCCGAAGATATCTTCCAGGCCTACATCAACACCTTCGCGATGTCCTACGACCCGCACACCAATTATCTGTCCCCAGATAACGCGGAAAATTTTGATATCAACATGAGTCTGTCGCTGGAAGGCATCGGTGCCGTCCTGCAAAGCGACAATGACCAGGTCAAGATCGTGCGTCTGGTGCCGGCAGGTCCGGCCGACAAGACCAAGCAGGTTGCACCGGCCGACAAGATCATCGGCGTCGCCCAGGGTGATAAAGAGATGGTCGACGTGGTCGGCTGGCGCCTGGACGAAGTGGTCAAGCTGATCCGTGGGCCGAAAGGCAGCGTAGTGCGCCTGGAAGTGATTCCGCACACCAATGCGCCGAACGACCAGACCAGCAAGATCGTGTCCATCACCCGTGAAGCGGTGAAGCTCGAAGACCAGGCCGTGCAGAAGCAAGTCCTCAACCTCAAGCAGGATGGCAAGGACTACAAACTGGGCGTGGTGGTCATTCCTGCGTTCTACCTGGACTTCAAAGCGTTCCGCGCCGGTGACCCGGACTACAAGTCCACCACCCGTGACGTGAAGAAAATCCTGACTGAGCTGCAGAAAGAGAAAGTCGACGGCGTGGTCATCGACCTGCGCAACAACGGCGGCGGTTCCCTGCAGGAAGCCACCGAGCTGACCAGCCTGTTTATCGACAAAGGCCCGACCGTGCTGGTTCGCAACGCCGACGGCCGTGTCGACGTGCTGGAAGACGAGAACCCAGGCGCGTTCTACAAAGGCCCGATGGCCTTGCTGGTCAACCGCCTCTCGGCCTCGGCTTCGGAGATTTTCGCCGGTGCCATGCAGGACTACCACCGCGCGTTGATCGTCGGCGGCCAGACCTTCGGTAAAGGCACCGTGCAGACCATTCAGCCGCTCAACCATGGCGAACTGAAACTGACCATTGCCAAGTTCTACCGGGTTTCCGGGCAGAGCACCCAGCACCAGGGCGTATTGCCGGATGTGGATTTCCCGTCGATCATCGACACCAAGGAAATCGGCGAAAGCGCGCTGCCTGAGGCGATGCCATGGGACACCATCCGCCCTGCGATCAAGCCGGCTTCAGACCCGTTCAAGCCGTACCTGACGCAGTTGAAGGCTGACCACGAGACCCGCTCCGCCAAGGATGCCGAGTTCGTGTTTATCCGCGACAAACTGGCGCTGGCCAAGAAGCTGATGGAAGAAAAAACCGTCAGCCTCAACGAAGTCGATCGTCGTGCGCAGCACACCAGCATCGAAAATCAGCAGCTTGTGCTGGAAAACGCCCGCCGCAAGGCCAAAGGCGAAGACCCGCTCAAAGAACTGAAGAAAGAAGATGAAGATGCGCTGCCGGCCGAGCCGGAAAAAACCAAGCCGGAAGACGACGCCTACCTGTCGGAGACAGGTCGGGTGCTGCTGGACTACCTGAAAATCAGCAAACAGGTGGCCAAGCAGTAATTGATGGCGATTTAATGTGAGCGCTCCCAGGAGTGTCATCATATAGACATCATTCTGTCGTGAAATAAAGGGACCGCAGGCGTTAAGCCTGCGGTCCTTTTTTTTCGATCGAGATCGCCATGACCATGACCGAACAGCTGAATGCATTGAGCTCAATCCTGGCTCAAGGCAGTTTACACAGCCTGTTCCAACCGATCATTTGCCTGTCCGAACGACGCATCCTCGGCTACGAAGCGCTCAGCCGTGGCCCGTCCAACAGCCCCTTGCACTCCCCCGTCGCCCTGTTCAGCGTGGCCAGCCATGCCGGGCGCCTCAGCGAGCTGGAAATGGCCTGCCGCGAAAGTGCCTGCCGACGCTTCAGCGAGCAGAAGCTGCCGGGCAAGCTGTTCCTGAATATCTCGCCGGAGTCCTTGATGGAGACGGCGCATCAACCGGGCCGCACTCTGCAGTTGTTGCGCGACTTCGGCATCCCGCCAAGCCAAGTGGTGATCGAACTCACAGAGCAAACGCCCACCGACGACTTCGACCTGCTGCAAACCGCGCTGCATCATTACCGCGACATGGGGTTTGCCATCGCCCTGGATGACTTGGGCGCCGGGTATTCGAGCCTGCGCTTGTGGTCGGAGCTGCGCCCGGACTATGTGAAAATCGACCGGCACTTTATCGACGGCATCCATCAGGATGCGCTCAAGCGCGAGTTCGTCGGCTCCATCCTGCAAATCGCCAAGGCATCCCGTGCCCAAGTGATTGCCGAAGGTATCGAGCTGCCGGAGGAGTTGGCGGTGTTGACGGAAATGGGCGTTGATCTGGTCCAGGGCTACCTGCTTTGCCGGCCCCAGGAACAACCGCCCCAGGAAGCGCGCCTGATGTTGCCCAAGCAGGACCACACCAACATCACCCTCAGCGAAGAAGGCAGCGACCTCAGCGCCTTGCTCAACGAGCAACCGGCGGTGGCTCAGGACACCGCCACCGCCCAGGTACTTGAATCCTTCCGCCGTCAGGCCAACCTCAACTCGCTGGCCGTGCTGGATGGGCGCGGGCACCCGGTCGGCATCGTACACCGGCATTCGTTGTCGGACGCACTGCTCAAGCCCTTCGCCACCGACCTGTTCGCGCGTAAACCCATCAGCCGTTTGATGAGCGATGACTTCCTGGCGGTTGAGTTGAGCCAATCCTTGCAGCAGGTCAGCCGCCTGCTCACCAGCCGTGCGCGGCAACGCATCGAGGAAGACTTCATCATTACCCTCAACGGTGACTACCTGGGCCTGGGTCGGGTAATCGACGTGCTCAAGTTGATCACTGAACTTAAGATTCAGCAGGCACGCTATGCCAACCCGCTGACGCTGTTGCCGGGCAATGTGCCGATCCAGCAATGCCTGACGCGGTTGCTGCAACAACAGCGCGAGTCGGTGATCTGCTACGTGGATATCGACAGCTTCAAGCCGTTCAACGATATCTACGGCTACGGGCGTGGGGATGAGGTGCTGTTGTGCCTGGCGCAGTGCCTGAACGATCGGGTTGACCCCAGTCGCGACTTTGTCGGGCATATCGGCGGTGATGATTTTTTGCTGGTGCTCGGCCCGCAGGACTGGCGCAAGCGGCTCAACCAGTTACTGGATGACTTTCACACCCAATGCCGACGTTTCTACCGCGCCGAACACTTGGACGCCGGTTGCTTCGTGGCATTGAACCGCCAAGGCGTGCGCCAGGAATTCGCCTTGCTGTCGTTGTCGATCGGCGTGGTGCATTTGTATCCACAGGCCTGTGCACAACTGGATGCCAGCCAGTTGGCGGAGCTGGCCTCGCAAGCCAAGCACCACGCCAAAGACATCGCCGGCTACAGCATCCATGTGATCGACAGCATGGACTGCCTGCCCGTTTAGGCCTCGGCGGACTCCGGGTACTCGTACTCGAACACCCGCACCACTTCCGAAGCATGCCAGGACGCAGCAGCCACACCATCGGACGGCCCGCTGAACCGCCCCAGGCGCTCGACACACTCAAAGAAACCGGTACGCGGCAAGCGGCTGGCGCCCTGGCTGATCACCAGGGAGCTGCGCAAGGGCTGCTCGGCCTTGGCGTCCAGCGCGGCCAGGTGCTCCAGGGCAGCGGCCAGGGTTTGCATGGCCGGCGTGGGAAATTGCAGGCGCTCCAGCAGCGCACGGTAGGTGAGCAAATGGCGCTGGCGGCGCGCCTGGTCCAGTTCGTTGAGTAACCCATCCCAGTGTTGACGACTGATTCGAAGACTCAAGATTCATCCCTCCAACCTGCAACGCCCAATTCCCAGGCCAGGCTGCGGCGGATGGCGGCATCCGGCTGGCGTTCACCACTTTCAATCAATCCGAGATACGAAGGGCTGATGCCCACGGTGCGGGCCAGGCTTTCAATGGCCAAGCCTTTGGCTTCACGCAGGCCGCGCAGGTCGGCGAGCGGGCGCAAAGCCTGATCGGGCGCGACCTGAGCGGTAGAAGAAGGAGTGGCTGTAGGCTGTTGCTGACCGGCAGCCTTTAGTAGCGCCTGGTACTGGTCCCATGGCAACACCGCATACTCGGGTGCGCCATCGCGTGAAATTATCTGAATATCCATGACTGCCCCGTAGGATAACAACACTTACTAAGTAAGTTCTTTCCTTAGAAGTGTAATCCTAACAGCCACAAAGGTCGCAGGGGGATATAAGCGTGTTCAGTTTTTTTGCGGATTTTCCTGAGCCAGCAGCGCTGGCGTCGCAGGCAGCCGCTCAACCACTGCGAGTTTTTCCGGGCGCTGGGCGTCGCGCCAGGCGCGAAACGCGCTCAGTTCGCCGTCCAGGGTCTTCATGACCCATGCCAGTACGGAAATATCATCGAGCATGCCGAACACCGGGATAAAATCCGGGATCGCGTCAATCGGGCTGAGGAAGTACATCAATCCCGCCACTACCGAGATCAGCGCCTTGGGGCTGATGGCCCGATACTCACCGCGCCAGTAAGCCAGGCACAGGGCCTGGAGCAATTTGAGATCATCCTTGAGCTTACCCAGCCGGTTGCCCTGGCTTGAGCCTTTGGCGGCCACGGCAAACAGCAGGGTCGGCAAGCGCCCACGACCGAGCAGGCGTGCGGCCATGGGCAGGAAGCGGGTGAAATTGAAGGGTGGTTTCATCGGTCACTCCAGTTCCAGGCGACATAAAAGGTTATCCACACAAATTGTGGATAACCTTGTGAACAGAGCCTGTTTTATCGGCTGAAAGCCGCGATTTACATGGCTTGCAGTCAGATCGGGCGTTTTTTGCGCACATAAAAAAAACCCAAGAATTCATTGACTTGGCATTGATGTGCGGCTACCCGTGCTCGAGTCTTATATCAGACTGTTACAGGTTGGGGATGTTCGATTGGATTTGCAAAGGCGCAGATCTGTAAACGCCGGAAACAACAACGCCCCGTAAAAACGGGGCGTTGTGTGTTCAGGTGCCGATTACTTCTTGGCAGCTGGGGCCGCAGGTGCGTCAGGGGCTTCAGCCTTGGCTGGGTCCTTGATGGCCAGCAGTTCCAGGTCGAATACCAGCACGGAGTTGGCTGGAATCGCCGGGCTCGGGCTCTGTGCGCCGTAGGCCAGGTCGGACGGGATGTACAACTCGACCTTCTCGCCCACGTGCATCAGTTGCAGGCCTTCGACCCAACCCGGAATCACGCCGCTGACCGGCAGGTCAATCGGGCTGCCGCGATCTACGGAGCTGTCAAAGGTGGTGCCGTTGGTGAGCTTGCCGGTGTAGTGAACAGTCACTACGTCGGTCGGCTTAGGCTGAGCGCCGTCGGCCTTCTTCACGATCTTGTATTGCAGACCGGAAGCGGTGGTGACTACGCCGTCTTTCTTGGCGTTTTCTTCGAGGAATTTCTTGCCGGCGGTTGCCGACTCTTCGCTCATTTTGGTCATGCGTTCTTCAGCACGTTTTTGCAGTGCGGCAAACGCTTCAACCAGTTCGTCGTCCTTCAGCTTCTGTTCTTTCTTGCCGACAGCATCTTCGATGCCTTGGGCTACCGCTTTGGAGTCCAGGTCATCCATGCCTTCTTGAGCAAGGCTTTTGCCCATGTTCAGGCCGATGCCGTAGGAAGCTTTCTGCGCCGGGGTTTTCAGCTCTACGCTGGTCTGCGAATCACAACCCGCAAGTACCAGGCTAACCAGGGCCACCGCCGCCGCCAACCGATGCTGTTTCATGCTATTTCCTTGTTCGTGCGCCAAAAGGGCATTCGAGTAAAGTCGCGAGCTTATCAGGCGGCCACGACCAATGGCTACCGGCATCTGAGCAGTAAACCTCTGATAAGTTCACGTGTTTAAAAGCATTTTCATACATTATGGAGGCCCGCGAAGGATCGCGGGACCATCCGCAACCAGGCTGCTGGCCACTTGCCGCACCTGTGATGCAATGGCATAACAACGCTACAACTCGACAAGGATAGTTATCTTGCGCATTTTTTCCCGTGTATTAATGCTGATACTTCTAGCATTGGGCCTGCTGCTGGCCGTGGTGCTCTATTACACCCTCAACCCCAAGCTGCCGGATTACGTGCCAGTAGAGCAGGTGCATTACCAGGCGCAGTGGAGCGAGGCCGACCGCCAGACCTACTACTTCACGCCCCAGGGCACCCAGGTAAAAGGCCTGCATTACGACTGGTTCACCGCCCTGGAACTGCCGTTTTCGGACCAGCGTTTTGCCGCGCCCGACTACCTCGCACGCTTCGGCTTTCTGGTGGACCCCAAGCAAGTGCCCAGCGCGCAAAACCCTGGCAACCTGCCAGTAGGTTTCGCTCGACACCAAAACGCTGGCAACAAGGTTGAATATCTGGACATCACCTGCGCCGCCTGCCACACCGGCGAGCTGCATTTCAAAAACCAGGCGCTGCGCATCGACGGTGGCTCGGCCCAGCATGTGCTGCCATCCAGCGTACCGACCTTGCGCGGTGGCAGCTTCGGCCAGGCGCTGGTGGCCAGCCTTGCCGCCACCTACTACTTGCCGTGGAAATTTGATCGCTTCGCCCACAACGTGCTCGGCGACGACTATGACGATCACAACAAGCAACAACTGCGTCAGGACTTCAAGCAGTCTCTGAACCAGTTCCTTAAAGTTGCCTGGAACGACACACACCGTGGCCTCTACCCCACCGAAGAAGGCCCGGGCCGCACTGACGCATTTGGCCGCATCGCCAATGCCAGCTTTGGCGACGCCATCTCGCCGGCCAACTATCGGGTCGCCAATGCGCCGGTGGACTACCCGCACCTGTGGGACATCTGGACCTTCGACTGGGTGCAATGGAACGGCTCAGCCCAGCAGCCCATGGCGCGCAACATCGGCGAGGCCTTGGGGGTAGGCGCCACCCTGGACTTTTTCGACGCAGCCGGCCAACCCCTTCAGGGCGCTGCCCGCTACCCTTCCAGCGTGCGCGTGCGCGACCTCAACCGAATCGAAGAAACCCTGCAACGCCTCAAGCCGCCGACCTGGCCGCAAGACCTGTTCGGCGCCATCGACAAACCCCTCGCCGCCCAAGGCCGCGCGCTGTTCGCCGAGAACTGCGCCGGTTGCCATGTGCCTGCAGTCACCCAGGAAAACGGCCGCCCGGTGCAGCAACTGAAGATGCTGCCCGTGGACTACATCGGTACCGACCCAGGCACGGCCAATAACATCGCCGACCAGCGCTATGACCTCAGCGCCCTGCAGTGGGACCCGGCCGAGCTGGCCAAGCTTAATGTCGAGCTGCACCCAACGCCCACCGCGCCGCTGGACCTGCACAACCTGTCCGTGGCCCAGGGTCTGGCCTACGTCACCGCCTTTGTCGAAGAGCACGCCTACCGCGCCGCCGGTGTCACCCCGGCCGAACGCCCAGGCCTGGACGGTTTTGGCCTGCCCATCGGCGTGCGTGAATTGCGCGCCTACAAGGCCCGACCGCTGGCCGGCGTGTGGGCCACGCCGCCGTTCCTGCACAACGGCTCGGTGCCGACGATCTACCAATTGCTCTCGCCCCAGGACGAGCGCAGCACCACCTTCTACAAAGGCACGTTCAACTACGACCCGCGTCACCTGGGCTTTGAAACGGGTACGTTCAAAAACGCGTTTTTGTTCGATACCAAAATCACCGGCAACCACAACAGCGGTCACGAATTCCGTGACGGCAAGCGTGGCAATGGCGTGATCGGCCGTGGCCTGCTGCCGCAGGAACGCTGGGCGCTGCTGGAATACCTCAAAGTGCTGGGCGGCCCGCTGGAGCAACCACTGCCATGATTATCCGATCTCAATACAACCAACGCTCGCTGCTCGCACGCCTCTGGCTGCGCCTGGGCGCCTTCCTCGGTAAAACCCTGTTGTGGCTGTTGGGGTTGGGGCTGCTGGGCTGGCTGATCGCCACAGCCTGGTTCGCCTGGCAACACAGCGGCCCGGTGTCGCCGGATGAACAGATCCCGCCCGGCGAAGCGGCCATGACCCAAGGCATCATCCAGACGGCAGTGCGCATCGTCGATCAGCATCGCGAAGGCACGCGCTACCTGCGTGACGCGCATGCCAAGGCCCACGGCTGCGTAAAGGCCGAAGTCAGCGTGCTGGCCGACCTCGACCCGGCGCTGCGCCAAGGCGTATTCGCCGAACCGGGCAAGACCTGGCAGGCGCAGATGCGCCTGTCCAACGGCAATGCCTACCCGCAGTTCGACAGCATCCGCGATGCGCGGGGCATGGCGATCAAGCTGCTGGATGTGCCGGGCAAACAGTTGATGACCGACCAGCAGACGCGCACCGAACAGGACTTCGTGATGTTCAGCCACCCGAACTTTTTTGTCAGTGATGTGGCCGAATACGCGCAGAACATCGGTGCCCAGGCTGACGGCAAAAAGGTGCTGGCGTTCTTCCCCACCGCCGACCCGCGCAGCTGGCAAGTGCGTCATCTGTTTATCGCCCTGGCCACCCTGGCGCCTGCACCGGCAAGTCCGACGCAGACCACATATTTTTCAGTTTCGCCCTACAAATTTGGCGCGGCCAATGCCAAGTTTCGTGTAGCACCCGACCCACAGAGCTGCCCGGAGTACGTGCTGCCCAAGCAGAATCAGGACCTGCCGAACTTTCTGCGCAGTGCGCTGAACCAGCAGCTGTCTACCGACCGCGTGCCGGCGTGTTTTGTGTTGCAGATTCAGCGGCAGAATCCGCAGAAGTTCATGCCGATTGAAGACACCAGCATCGAATGGAAGGAGAGTGATGCACCCTATGAGACGGTGGCCAAAGTGCGGATTCCTGCGCAGGACTTTGATACACCCGCGTTGAATCTTGCCTGTGATAACCAGTCGTTCAATCCGTGGTTCGGGCTGGAGGCGCACCGGCCGATCGGGGGGATTAACCGGTTGCGCAAGGCGGTGTATGAGGCGGTCAGCGACTATCGGCATAGTCGCAACTTGTGAGGTTATGATCGTTCCCACTCTGCGTGGGAACGATCAACTTCAAGCTGGCCGTAAAGAATCCGTATAAATCCCAAGCTCCCCATAACGATTACGTCGCCTCTATTGAACAACTAAGCCTCAAACTCTACCGTCACTTCCTACCCCCAAAACCCGTAGGAAGTCATCGTGGAAAGTTCAACTTTAGGCATGGTCGTCCTGTCAATGATTGCGCTCTTCGGCACCGCCGCGTTTTGTTTCGAACACCTCGCCACCCGCAGCGAGAAGAAAAAGAAGGCCAAATAAGCGGGTCATCGAAATCAGCAGAACCCCAGACTTTCAAGGGATCCCCCGTCACCGGGCGGTCCCTTGTTTTCGTGCGTGCAGCTTGAAACCTTCTATATACCGTCTTAATACCGCCCGCCCTAATCAGTGCCCGAGCTTGATACAAGAGCGCCTAACCTCCCCGGCTTACTCAACAAGGGGAGTTACACCGTGCTGACACTAACCTTCATTTATATGGCCAGCGGCGTTTGCGCTGTGGGGCTGTTCGCTTACTTGGGCTATGCCCTCATTCGCGCCGAAAAGTTCTAGGGAGCCTGCCATGTACGACGTGATGTTTATGGGCCTCTCTCTGGTGTTTTTTATTGCGACTGCCATGGCCATTGTCGCCATGGGCAAGCTTTGAACGGAGCCACGACATGCTAAGCACTTTGCTGGAATTTGCACTGGTCCTGGGGCTGATGACCGCGCTTGCCGTGCTCATGGGCAAGTGGCTGACCCGGGTATTCACCGGGAACCGCCATGCCTGGCCGGAACGTTTTACCTATCGCCTGCTGGGCATCAACCCATTGGAAACCATGAGCTGGGGCCGCTACGGTTCGGCGTTGTTGCTGTCGAACGCGGCGATGATGCTGTTGGGCTACATCATCCTGCGCCTGCAGTCGGTAATGCCGATCAACCCGCTGGGGCTGGCCGCACAAACCCCGGACTTGGCGTTCAACACCGCCGCGTCCTTTATCACCAACACCAACTGGCAGGCGTATTCGGGCGAAACCAGCCTGTCGAACTTCAGCCAGATGGCGGTCATCACCTTTTTGATGTTTGTCGGCGCCACCTCCGGCGTGGTGGCAGCCGCCGGTTTCATACGTGGCTTGAGCCGCTCAAGCGCGGGCGATATCGGTAACTTCTGGGTCGACTTCACCCGCACGCTCTACCGCGTGATGCTGCCGCTGTGCGTGGGCATGGCGCTGGTGTATGTGTGGCAAGGCATGCCGCAAACCTTCGCCTCCCAGGCCCTGGCGACAACCTTGGAAGGCGCGCAACAACAGCTGATCGTCGGCGCGGTTGCCAGCTTTGAATCGATCAAGCATATCGGCACCAACGGTGGCGGTTTCTTCAGCATGAACGCTGCGCACCCGTTCGAAAACCCGACGCCGCTGACCAACATCCTGCACATCCTCAGCATGCTGCTGATCCCCTCGGCGCTGACCTACACCTTTGGCAGCATGCTGTTGCAACGCCGTCAGGGCTGGGTGTTTTTCGGCACCTTCCTGGTGATGTTTATCGGCTTTCTTGCGCTGGTGTATGGCGCCGAGCAAACCGGTAACCCTTTGCTGACCCAGGCCGGCGCCAACCAGGCGCTGTCGATCGAGCAAAGCGGCGGCAACATGGAAGGCAAGGAGCTGCGTTTCGGCATCGCCGACAGCAGCCTGTTTATCGCCACCACCACGGCGGCCACCACCGGCTCGGTCAACAGCATGCACGACTCGCTGACGCCCATGGGCGGCTTCGTGCCCCTGGCGCAGATGATGCTCAACTGCGTGTTCGGCGGTGACGGCGTGGGCTTTATCAACCTGATCCAGTACGCGCTGCTCACGGTGTTTCTGGTGGGCATGATGATCGGCCGCAGCCCGGAATTTCTCGGCAAGAAAATCGAGGCTCGCGAGATGAAACTGGTGATGCTCTCGGTGCTCGCACACCCGATCAGCATCCTCGGTTTCACCGCCCTCGCCGCCCTGTGGCCTGGCACCCTGGCCAGCCTCAACAACCTTGGTCCGCACGGTTTCAGCGAGGTGCTGTACGCCTACACCTCCGGCACCGCCAACAACGGTTCGGCGTTCGCCGGGCTGAACGCCAATACACCGTTTTTTAACACCACCATTGGCCTTGCGATGCTGATCGGGCGCTTCTTCACGATGCTGCCGATGCTCGCCGTGGCCGGTTCCCTGGCGATGAAAAAGACCGTGCCGGCCGGCGCCGGCACCATCCCCACCGCCACCCCGCTGTTCATGGTGCTGGTGGTGTTCGTGGTGCTGGTGGTCGGTGGCCTGACCTTCTTGCCCGCGCTTGCGCTTGGCCCGCTGGTGGAGCAACTGCAGTTGCTGTCCGGCCAGACCTACAACTAAGGACATGTTGATGACCACTCAATCAATCTTCAAAGGCCTGCTGCGTCCGGTGCTGGTGTCGGCAGTGTTTTTCATGCTGCTGACCGGGCTGGCTTACCCGGCGTTCACCACCGTGGCCGCGCAACTGTTGTTCCCGTTCCAGGCTCAAGGCTCGCTGATTGAACGCGATGGCCGAGCGATCGGCTCGGTGCTGATTGGCCAGCATTTCACCAAGCCTGAGTACTTTCAGGGCCGCCCCAGCATGACCCTCGGCGCTGACCCGCAAGACCCGAGCAAAAGCGTGGCGCAGCCCTACAACGCAGGCGCAAGCGGCGCCAGCAACCTCGGCCCCACCAGCCAAAAATTGCTCGACCAAGTGGCCGCCCGTGCCAAAATCTATCGCCAGGATAACGGCCTGGCCGCCGACGCCCCGGTGCCGGTGGACGCCGTTACCGCCTCCGCTTCCGGCCTCGACCCGCATATCTCGGTGGCCAATGCCCGCCTGCAGTTGGCACGTGTGGCGCGCCTGCGGCACATCCCCGAACCCGAGCTGCTGCAACTGCTCAACGACCACACCGCTGCACGCACCTTCGGCCTGCTCGGCGAGCCACGGGTGAATGTGCTGCAACTCAACGTGGCGCTGGATGCGCGTCAGCCCTCTATCGCGGTCAGTGAGTAAGAGATTCCTCCATGAAAAATCCTCGTTTACCTCTGTTTGATCGGCGCATCGTGCTCACTGCCGGCGTCGATTCACTGAAGAAATTGCTGCCCCAGGCCCAATGGAAAAACCCGGTGATGTTCGTGGTGTACCTGGGCAGCATTCTCACCACCTTGCTGTGGTTCCAAGCCCTGGGCGGCAAGGGTGAAGCGCCCAGCGGTTTCATCCTCAGCATCACCTTGTGGCTGTGGTTCACCGTGCTGTTCGCCAACTTCGCCGAGGCTCTGGCCGAAGGGCGCAGCCGGGCCCAGGCCGCGAGCCTGCGCGGCATGAAACGCCAGACCTTGGCCAAATTGCTGCAGCAACCGCGTCACGGCGCGGCCTGGCTGCCGTTGGAGGCCAGCCTGCTGCGCAAGGACAACGTGGTGCTGATCGAAGCCGGTGACCTGGTACCGCTCGACGGCGTGGTGATTGAAGGCGTGGCGTCGGTGGATGAAAGCGCGATCACCGGCGAATCGGCGCCGGTGATCCGCGAGGCCGGCGGCGACTTTTCTTCGGTCACCGGCGGCACGCGGGTGCTGTCGGATTGGCTGGTGGTGCGCATCAGCGTCAACCCCGGCGAGTCGTTCCTGGACCGCATGATCTCGATGGTCGAATCGGCCAAGCGCCAGAAGACCCCGAATGAAGTCGCGCTGACGATTTTGCTGGTGGGCCTGACGCTGCTGTTCCTGCTGGTGATCGCCACGCTGAGCCCCTACTCGATCTTCGCCGTGGCCATGAGCGGCAGCGGCAGCGTGATCAGCGCAACGGTGCTGGTGGCGTTGCTGGTGTGCCTGATCCCCACCACCATCGGCGGCCTGCTCTCGGCCATCGGCGTGGCGGGCATGAGCCGCATGATGTCGGCCAATGTGATTGCCACCTCCGGCCGTGCCGTCGAGGCGGCCGGTGATGTCGACGTGTTGCTGCTGGACAAGACCGGCACCATTACCTTGGGCAATCGCCAGGCCAGCAGCTTTTTGCCGGCACCTGGCGTGAAGGAAGCCGAGCTGGCTGACGCCGCGCAGCTCGCCTCACTGGCGGACGAAACCCCGGAAGGCCGCAGCATTGTGGTGTTGGCCAAGCAGAAATTCGACATCCGCGCGCGGGACATCAACGCCCTCGGCGCACGCTTTGTGCACTTCAGCGCGCAAACCCGCATGAGCGGCGTCGACCTGGCCGAAGGCCGGGCGATTCGCAAAGGCGCGGCGGATGCGATTCGCAGCCACATCGAAGCCTTGGGCGGGAGTTTCCCGGCGGCGTTGCAAGCCAAGGTCGATGAAGTCTCGCGGCGCGGCAGTACACCGCTGGTGGTCAGCGACGGTGCCAAGGCTTTGGGCGTGGTCGAGCTGAAAGACGTGGTGAAAGGCGGCATCAAGGAGCGCTTCGCCGAGTTGCGGCGCATGGGCATCAAGACCGTGATGATCACCGGCGACAACCGCCTGACCGCCGCCGCGATTGCGGTGGAAGCCGGTGTGGATGACTTCCTCGCCGAGGCCCGTCCGGAAGACAAGCTGCAACTGATCCGCGACTACCAGGCCCAGGGCAAGCTGGTGGCCATGACCGGCGACGGCACCAACGACGCACCCGCGCTGGCCCAGGCCGACGTGGCCGTGGCAATGAACAGCGGCACCCAGGCGGCCAAAGAGGCCGGCAACATGGTCGACCTCGACAGCAACCCGACCAAGCTGATCGAAGTGGTCGAAGTCGGCAAACAGATGCTCATGACCCGCGGCGCGCTCACCACCTTCAGCGTGGCCAATGACGTGGCGAAGTACTTCGCAATCATCCCGGCGGCGTTTGTCGCCACCTACCCACAGCTTGGCGCCTTGAACGTGATGCACCTGAGCAGCCCCAACTCGGCGATTTTGAGCGCGGTGATTTTTAACGCGCTGATCATTGTCGCGTTGATTCCGCTGGCCTTGCGCGGCGTGAAGTACCGGGCCATCGGCGCGGCGGCGTTGCTTAACCGCAACCTGTTGATCTATGGCGTGGGCGGCGTGCTGGTGCCGTTTGCCGGGATCAAGGTGATTGACATGCTGCTGAGCGGATTGGGCCTCGTGTAAGCCACACCGCCGATCAAATGTGGGAGCGGGCTTGCTCGCGAAAGCGGAGTGTCAGCCAGCAAATGTGTGACTGATCCACCGCCTTCGCGAGCAAGCCCGCTCCCACATTCAAACTGTATTCAACAGGAAGAACATGCCCGCACTCAACCACGAACGCCCCGACCCCGACGCCCTGCTCGCGCGGGTACAGCTCGAAGAACAGGCCGCCTTGCGCGGCAAATTGCGTATCTACTTCGGCTCAAATGCCGGGGTGGGCAAGACTTGCGCCATGCTTGCGGCGGCGCAACGCGAAGTCGCCCTGGGCCGTGATGTGCTTGCCGGCGTAGTCGAAACCCACGGCCGCACGGAGACTGCCGAGTTGCTCCACGGCCTGGAGCAACTGCCCCGCGCGGCCTTGCTGCACCACGATTTTGCCCTCAGCGAATTCGACCTCGACGCCGCGTTGCACAGGCACCCCGCCGTGGTGCTGGTGGACGAGTTGGCCCACAGCAACGTGCCCGGTTCGCGGCATCCCAAACGCTGGCAAGACGTCGAAGAACTGCTCAGCGCCGGTATCGACGTATGGACCACGCTCAACGTCCAGCACCTGGAAAGCCTGAATGATCTGGTCAGCGGCATCATCGGCATTCGCGTGCGCGAAACCGTGCCGGATCATGTGTTTGATAATGCCCATGACGTGGTGGTGATCGACCTGCCGCCTGACGATTTGCTGCAACGCCTGAAGGACGGCAAGGTCTACCTCGGCCCGCACGCCGAGCGCGCCGCACAGCATTTTTTCCGCAAGGGCAACCTGTTGGCCCTGCGCGAACTGGCGCTGCGGCGCACGGCGGATCGGGTCGACGCGCAAATGCGCGTGTACCGCCGCGAACAGTCGATCAAAGCCTTGTGGCCAGCGCGCGAACGCTTGCTGGTGGGTGTGGCGGGCGACGCCGGTGATGAGCGCCTGGTGCGCGAAGCTGCGCGATTGGCGCAAAAGCTCGAGGCTGACTGGATCGTGGTGCATGTCGCTTCGGCCCAAGGCAGCGGCGCCAAGCGTTACCTCACCGCAATGAAAACCCTGACACTGGCCAGCGAATTCGGCGCCGATACCGCAACGCTGCCGGGCATGGACGTGGCTGAAGCCCTGGCCGCCTGCGCCCGCGAACACAACGCCAATCGCCTGGTGCTCGGCCATCATCCGCGTCGGGCATGGCGCTTCTGGCACCAGTCGGTGGGCGATCGGATCAGCCGCCATCACCCGCAAATCGATCAGATCGTGATTGCCCACGGTGTGTTGCCGGGGCCTGCGCCGGTCAGCGAAAAACCGACGCCGACGCCTGGCCGCGCCTTGGCGTATCTGTCGGCCTCACTCGCCTGTTTCGCCGCCAGCGCCGTTGCAGCCTTGCTGCTGCAAGTGTTCGACCTGGCCAATGTGGTGATGCTGTTTTTGCTCACCGTAGTACTGGTAGCCCTGCGTTATGGACGCGGCCCCGGCGTGTGGGCGGCGATGCTGGCGGTGCTGTGTTTCGACTTCTTTTTCGTGCAGCCGCGCTACTCGTTCACCGTCAATGACACCCAGTATTTTTTCACCTTTGCGCTGATGCTCGGCATTGCCTTGATCACCGGGCAACTCACCGCCCGCCTGCGCCATGAAGCACGCACGGCGGCCGCGCGCGAACGGCGCGCGACCTCTTTGGCGCGGCTGGCTCGCGACTTGTCGGCGGCACTGACCGTGGAGCACATCAGCGAAGTCGCGCTGCGCACTTTCAGTGGTGTGTTCGAGGCGCGGGTCGGCTTGGCCTTGCCGGACGCCGCCGATGGCGTACACAGCGTGAGTGCCAGCGGCTTGCCGATTGACGACAGCATCGCCCAATGGACGTACGACCACGGCCAAGTCGCCGGGCACGGCACCGACACCTTATCGGCGGCCAAAGGTTGCTATTTACCACTCAAGGCGCCGATGCGCGTGCGCGGCGTGCTGGTGCTGGAACTGGCCCAAGGCGAACGCCTGAACGACCCGCAGGAACGCCGCCTGCTGGAAGCCTGCATGAGCCAATTGGCGATTGCGCTGGAGCGCGTGCATTTCGTCGAAGTGGCACAAAGCACGCTGGTGCAGATGGAAGGCGAGAAGATGCGCAACACTCTGCTCGCGGCTATTTCACACGACTTGCGCACACCCTTGACCACCCTGATCGGCGCCGCCGACACCGCCCTGCCCCATGCCCCGCCAGGCCCGCTGACGGAATTGCTGCACGGCATCCATGAGCAAGCCACGTCGATGCAACGGCTGATTGAAAACCTGCTGGACATGGCGCGCATGCAGGAGCGCGGCGTGCGCCTGAACCGGCAGTGGCATTCGCTGGAAGAAATCGTCGGCAGCGCTTTGCGCCAGTTGCGTGAGCCGTTGGCACACCACAGCGTGCAAACCCGATTGGATTCGCAGTTGCCGCTGGTGGACATCGACGCACTGTTGATCGAGCGGGTGCTGGTCAACCTGCTGGATAACGCCGCCAAGTACACACCGGCGGGCACCCTCATAACCGTCGCCGCCAGCCAGGTTTCAGACAGCATCGTGCTGGAAGTTCGCGACAACGGCCCAGGCCAGGCTCCCGCCAACTTGTTCGAACCTTTCGCGCGCGGCCAGCAGGAATCGTCCGTGACTGGCATCGGCCTGGGCCTGGCGCTGGCCAAACGCATCGTTGAAGCCCATGGCGGGCATATCCACATCCACCCGCTTGAGACGTGCGGCATGCACTTCATCATCACCTTACCGGCCGGCACCCCGCCGCCCATGGAAACCCTATGAGCACTGCACGCATTTTGATTGTTGAAGACGAAGCCAACATCCGCCGCTTTGTCGGGATCGCCCTGCAAGATGAAGGTTTTCAGGTGTTCGAAGCCGACAGCGTCAAGCGTGCGCTGATCCATGCCGCCAGCCGTCAACCGGACCTGGTGATCGTCGACCTCGGCTTACCCGATGGCGATGGCAAGCAACTGATCAGTGAGTTGCGTGGCTGGCTGGCGGTGCCGATTCTGGTGTTGTCGGCGCGCGATCGCGAAGAAGAAAAAGTCGCCGCACTGGACGCCGGTGCCGACGACTACCTGACCAAGCCGTTCGGCGTGCCCGAATTGCTCGCACGCATCCGCGCACAACTGCGCAGGCATGGCCAGACCGGCGCCGTGGCGGCGACCAGCAAAGTGGCGTTTGGTGAAATTGAAGTGGACTTGTCCACCCACGAAGTGTGGCGCCAGGGCCAACCGGTACACCTCACCCCCATCGAGTACCGCTTGCTCTGCGCGATGATTCGCGGCCAGAGCCGGGTGCTCACCCATCGGCAGTTATTGCTGGAGGTGTGGGGCCTGGATTACGTAGAGCGCCCGCACTATTTGCGTGTACACATGGCGCACTTGCGGCAAAAACTGGAGGCGGACCCGGCACAGCCGCAGCATTTTATTACCGAGTTGCAGGTGGGATATCGGTTGATGGGGTTGTGAAACAGCACTCGGTTGGCGAGTTCGCAGCTCCACTCGGCGAGCCAGTATCACTGGATGTTGCTTGAGAATATCGAACAGGAAGCCCCGTTTTAAGCAAAAGGCTTCCCGCACGTTGACACACTATTTATAAAGCCGACGGAGCAAGTAAAACAGAGTTAATCCGCGTTCCAAGTAATAATATCGCTCGGTTGAAGCCCATCAACACGCACCCTAAAGTCCCAAGGGCCTTCATGCGTCCCCTCTGGTCCTATTATTCTTGATCGCGCAACATAAGTCCCGTCTTCCGTAAATGAAACCCCGATGCCATTAGAGTGGTCATTAGGGTCCTGGCCTGCTCGAGGGGGAAGTTGAGAGAGATCCAACTTATCCTTCCCAGTTTTAAATCCAATAATGGTATCGGGCCTGTCCGGACTTGAGTCCCATAGGTTGTGGTAAACAACCGTGTTGTTGCCCGCCCCCAAGGTAATCTGATTACTGACGGCATTAGGGGTGATGATATTATTACCCGAACCCACCTTAACATCCTCAACTACCGTAGTTGAGGTAATAGACACATTCTTTTTATAACCCTTTACACTTGAAAAACTGCCAGGGCGCATATCGATAGTCTGATTATTCGTATCACCACTGGCATCAATGGTCTCGTGGGTAGAGAGGCCCGGCCCACTTGAAATAGAGGTTGTCGCGCCATAACCCTCATTACCTAACTGATTTATCTCATAGGGCGGCTTGGCGCCAGCATTTCTCCCGTAGAGACTCTCCAGCTGTTCCTGGTCATCGATTTGTGCACTGGTGACAGTAGCTCCCTTAAAATCATGACCTGTTTTGGTTTCTGGCTTAAGACTGAGCGCACTATAGCCCAGGGAGTCACGCGTCCCCCCTTCTTCCTCGGGCTTTGGGGGGGTTACACCCAGGCCGTACAGCAGTGCACGAGTAAGCGTGTGACCGCCTTTATTGAAGCCATCGGGTTCTGCAATCGATGGGTCTTCCGTTTCGTTGCCGTTAAAATAGACCTCGACAGGCTCACTCGAATCAGAGGGCGCACGAACCACTACATCATTGGTGTGTGATGTATTTTGCTGAAAAGTACCAAACTTTATTTTTCCATCGGGGTTATCTATTTCACCTTTTCTATGAAACACCAGATTTACATCATTACTGACTTTATTCATCTGAAAGCGCAACTCATACTGCTGCACTGCATTAAGCCCTTGATAACCTATATTGCCCAAACTGGAAAAATGCTGCCCTTGCGGCCCATCGAAGTCCACTTCGATATCAATTTTTCCATTCCCGTCAAGATCCGTAAAACGAGGAGAAGGGGACGTAACGACAGAAGTCGTGGAAGAGCCAATAGTCATAATCATCACCTAGAGCTACCAATATAAAAAATCTGATATACAACAAGCAAAGCTTATAGTATTGGCCCACAAAATATAAAGAGGGTAAAGCTTTAGTAAATATTGCGCACTTAAGGCAACACAAACAAACTACAAAAAGCACACAACCCTGCTTTTGCAGGATTAATCCTACTTAAAACCGAACACACTGAACATCTACAACCTTAATCAATAACGATTGTGCGCACGATAATGCCAGCAGCACGCGCCCCCGAACAGTCGCGGTAGTTCGCTTATCCGTTAGAGGTGCGGTATCGGCTAAAGGGGCTTGTGTTCCCGAGCCGATGCGAGACTGTGCCCGTGCCTACGGCGCTTGCCGTTGAATCACATGAGCTGAATCGCAGGCAAAAAAAAGCCCGCTCAATGAGCGGGCTTCTTGTGGTGACCTGGCGTTCAGTGTTCCAGGTGACCGAATATGGCGCAGCGGACGGGACTCGAACCCGCGACCCCCGGCGTGACAGGCCGGTATTCTAACCGACTGAACTACCGCTGCGCGTAACACTTGAAACGAATGGTGGGTGATGACGGGATCGAACCGCCGACATTCTGCTTGTAAGGCAGACGCTCTCCCAGCTGAGCTAATCACCCTTCGCTTCGGTGTGGGCGGCATAATACACCAAAAATCTGCAATGTCTTGATTTAAATGCAATTTATTTAAAATAATTTCTCCAACGCCCTCCGCGCCCCGAAAAACGGGGTTTCAAGCCGCCAAATGCGAGTCTATTGCGTTTATACACTGCTTGGCGGCACAATTAAAAACCATTCTCAATAACACCTGAGCCGCGCCTATGTCTGTGGGTGAACCGCCATTCCAACGGGAAATAACCCTGCTCTACAGTGAGCACCACGGCTGGCTGCTCAGTTGGTTGCGGCGCAAACTCGGTTGCCGCCAGAACGCGGCCGACCTGGCGCAGGACACTTTTGCGCGAATTCTTAATGCCCGTGAATCCGTGGCGAGCATTCGTGAACCGCGTGCTTATTTAAGTACCACGGCGCGACGCCTGCTGATCGATCAGGCGCGGCGTAAACAGATTGAGCAGGCTTATTTGCAAGAGTTGGCGCTCACGGTGGACGCACTGGAAGGGTTCCAATCGCCGGAGCAAATCCACACCACCCTCGAAGCGCTCGAGCACATCGCGTTTATTCTGGAAGGCATGCACGCATACTCGCGACAGGCGTTTGTGCTGTATTACCTGGAAGAAATGACTCAGCAACAAATCGCCCGCCAGCTCAAACTGTCGGAACGCACCGTGCGCAAGTACCTGATCCAGGCACTGGTGCATTGCGGCCACAGCATGGACACCTGAACTGCCCATGCCAGACACCCATCAGCAAATCGAAGAACAGGCGGCCGAATGGCTGCTGCGCCTGCACGAAGGTGATTTGAGCGAAGCCCAGCGCATGGCGTTCGAGCGCTGGAAGCAACAAGGCCCGCAACACGCCGCAGCCGCTGCGCGCATGGAAGCCGTGATTGCCCGGATGCAGGCGTTGCGCGCAAAAAAATCACCCGCGCGGGCGGCACTCAACGCAGCATTTGCTCAGCACAAAGCGGGGCGCGGCAAAAACGCGGTGCGCGCCCTGCTGCTGGCTTGCAGCCTGGCGATTCCTGCGGCTGCGTTGCTCGTCAGCCCGTACCCGCAACAATGGATGGCCGATGTGCGTAACGGCCCCGGCCAGTGGCAAACGCTGCAACTGGCGGACGGTTCGACACTCACCCTGAATGGCAGTAGCGCGGCGAACCTGCATTTCGATCAACAGCAGCGCCGGATTGAATTGCTGCAAGGCGAGATTCTGGTGGAAGTCGCCCATGACAGCGCACGCCCCTTTATCGTGCAGACCCCGCAAGGCACGTTGCGGGCGCTGGGCACGCGGTTTGTGGTCAAGCGTGAGGGTGATATCACCGTACTGAGCATGTTGCAGTCGCGCGTGGCGGCGCACAGCGCGAATGCCCAGGAGACAGTGGAAGTGGACGCCGGCTCGCAGGCGCGGATGAGTTCAAACGCTGTACGCCTGACGGGCAGCATCGACCCGGCCAGCGTCAACCAAGCCTGGCGCCGTCATCAACTGGTGGTGGAAGACCGACCGTTGCCCGACGTGCTGGATGAAATCGCCCGCCATCGAGCCGGCTATCTGCAATTTGATCGCGCCAGCCTGCAAAACCTGCGGGTATCGGCGGTCATCCCGCTGGATGACAGCGATCAAGCCCTGCAATTGCTGGCGCAAACCTTGCCGATCAAGGTTCGCCACTTCACACCCTGGCTGATGGTCGTGAGCCCTGAAACAGCGCCCAATAAATAATTATTCGCATTTGCTTCCGGTTTTTTCGAGGTTGCCCGTCAAGCAAGGTAATTCGACACGTAAAGGATTGCCCTGACCATGCACACCCCTTCTGACCCACGCGGGCGCTTTGGCCTGCTGAAAAGTGCGCCGCTTTCCCTGGCTATATTTGCCGCGACCACCCTGAGCACTCATCTGGCACAGGCGGACACGGTCAACGTCGCCGCCCAAACCTACAACATACCCGCCGGGCCGCTGGGCACTTCGCTCAACCGCTTTGCCCAGCAGGCTGGCGTGGCAATTGTGTTCCAGCCCCAGGCACTTGAAGGCCTGCAAAGCCCTGGTTTGCAGGGCAACTTTGCCACCCAGGACGGCTTTGATCGGTTGCTGCAAGGCAGTGGCTATCGCGCCGTTAAAGGTGCGCAGGGGTACGCGCTGCAGGCCATTGCGACGGCCAGCAGCGGCAGCATGGAACTAGGCCCCACCGAGGTGACGGCCACCCAACTGGGTAACGTCACCGAAGGCACCGGCTCCTACACGCCCGGTACGATCGCCACCTCCACGCGATTGATACTGACGCCCAAACAAACCCCGCAATAGGTGAGTGTGGTCACCCGCCAGCACATGGATGACTTTGGCCTGAACAACGTCGACGACGTGATGCGCCATACCCCAGGCATCACTGTGTCGGCGTTCGACACCGAGCGCAGCAACTACTACGCGCGCGGGTTTTCGATCAATAACTTCCAGTACGACGGCATTCCTTCGACCGCGCGCAACGTCGCCTACTCGGCGGGCAATACCCTCAGCGACATGGCGATCTACGACCGTGTGGAAGTGCTCAAAGGCGCCACCGGCCTGCTCACCGGTGCCGGTTCACTGGGGGCAACGATCAACCTGGTGCGCAAGAAACCCACCGCCGATTTCCAGGGCCACGCCACCCTCGGTGCCGGCTCGTGGGACAACTACCGCAGCGAACTGGACGTAAGCGGCCCGATGACCGACAGCGGCAATGTGCGCGGCCGGGCCGTCGCGGCCTATCAAGACAAGCGCTCGTTCATGGACCGCTACTCGCGCAAGAGCCCGACGTACTACGGCATCATGGAGTTCGACCTGTCACCCGACACCCTGCTGACCGTGGGCGGCGATTATCAGGACACGTTGCCGACGGCCTCGTCGTGGTCCGGCAGCTTCCCGCTGATCAACTCCCAGGGCGAGCGCAACAGCGTCAAGCGCTCGTTCAACAACGCCGCCAACTGGAGCAGTTGGGAGCAATACACCCGCACCGTGTTCGCCATGCTGGAACATGACCTGGGTAATGGATGGGTCGGCAAGCTGCAACTCGATCACAAGATCAATGGTTACCACGCGCTGATGGGTTCGATTCAGGGCGACCAGCCACAGCCCGACGGCACGGCGAACCTCACCTCCGGCAAATACGCCGGTGACACTGTCAGCGACTCGGCCGACCTGTATGTGAGCGGCCCGTTCAGCCTCGGCGGTCGCGAGCATGAATTGGTACTGGGCGGCTCCATCAGCGCATCGCAGTGGAAAGGCAAGGGTTACTGGAACCTGGCCCCCAATACCGTCGACTTCAACCACTGGCGCGGCCACGCCACGCTGCCGGATTGGGGCAGCGCGCAATCACTGATCGACGACACCGTGCGCCAGACCGGCGCCTATGTCACCACGCGCTTGAACCTCGCCGACGACCTCAAGCTGTTGCTGGGCGGGCGCGTGGTCAACTACCAGGTCACCGGCAACAACCCGAGCTACCGCGAGTCCGGGCGATTCGTGCCGTATGTGGGCGCTATTTATGACCTGAACGACACCTATTCGGTGTACGCCAGCTACACCGATATCTTCATGCCGCAGGAAAACTACAACCGCGACCGCGAGAACAAACTGCTTGAACCGGACGAGGGCCAGAACTGGGAATTTGGCCTCAAAGCCGACTTCCTCGACGGCCGCCTCAACGCCAGCGCCGCCTACTTTGAAATCCACGAATCCAACCGTGCACTCTCCGACGACGAGTACAACAACCAGACGCCGATACCGTCCAACTACGCTTATAAAAGCAGCAAGGCGGTAACCAAAGGCTACGAAGTGGAAGTGTCCGGCGAGATCGCCCCAGGCTGGCAGTTGCAGGCCGGGTACACCCACAAGGTCGTGCGCGATGACAAGGACGTGAAGATTTCAACCTTCGAGCCCGAAGACCAGGTCAAGCTGTACACCACCTATAAACTCAAGGGCAACCTGGACAAGCTGACCGTCGGCGGCGGTGTGCGTTGGCAGAGCGTGGGCTGGCAGGACATCTACAACAACCCGCACAAAGGCTATGAAGAGTTTTCCCAGGACGCTTATTGGCTGGTGGACCTGATGACCCGCTACCAGGTCACCAAGAACGTGTCGGCGACGCTGAACCTCAACAATATCTTCGACAAGTCCTACTACACCAATATCGGCTTCTATAACTCCGCCGCATATGGCGAGCCGCGCAACGTGATGGTGACAACGCGTTGGGATTTCTGATCAGCCCTTAAAAAAACGCCGCCGATCATCGGAAATGATCGGCGGCGTTTTTGGGCTTTTACAAACCCTGGACAGCAAAAAGCCCGCTCAATGAGCGGGCTTTCTGTGGTGACCTGGCGTTCAGTGTTCCAGGTTGCCGAATATGGCGCAGCGGACGGGACTCGAACCCGCGACCCCCGGCGTGACAGGCCGGTATTCTAACCGACTGAACTACCGCTGCGCGTAACACTTGAAACGAATGGTGGGTGATGACGGGATCGAACCGCCGACATTCTGCTTGTAAGGCAGACGCTCTCCCAGCTGAGCTAATCACCCTTCGCTTCGGTGTGGCGCGCATTCTACGGAGCGACCTTAAGTCTGGCAAGCACTTTCTTAAATCTTTTTTTTCAGCCCTTCCAATGGCTTAGGCAGGGTTGGCCTCAGCCCGGATCAAGAGAATAATGCCCCCCTTTGTATAAAGGAGAGACTCGCCCCATGTGGTTCAAGAACCTGCTTATCTATCGCCTGACCCAAGATCTGCCTGTTGATGCCGAGGCGTTGGAAGCGGCCATGGCCACCAAACTGGCACGCCCGTGTGCAAGCCAGGAGTTGACCACTTACGGTTTCGTCGCGCCTTTTGGTAAAGGTGAAGACGCCCCCCTGGTGCATGTCAGCGGTGACTTCCTGCTGATCGCTGCACGCAAGGAAGAACGCATCCTGCCGGGCAGCGTGGTGCGTGACGCGCTTAAAGAGAAAGTCGAAGAGATCGAGGCCGAGCAAATGCGCAAGGTCTATAAGAAGGAACGCGACCAGATCAAGGATGAAATCATCCAGGCCTTCCTGCCGCGCGCCTTTATCCGTCGCTCGTCGACCTTCGCCGCCATTGCGCCGAAGCAAGGCCTGATCCTGGTCAACTCGGCCAGCCCGAAACGCGCTGAAGACTTGCTGTCGACTCTGCGTGAAGTGATCGGCACCCTGCCGGTACGCCCGCTGACGGTTAAAACCGCACCAACGGCGATCATGACCGACTGGGTCACTACGCAGAAGCCGGCCGATGACTTCTTCGTCCTCGACGAATGCGAACTGCGCGACACCCACGAAGACGGCGGCATCGTGCGTTGCAAGCGCCAGGACCTGACCGGCGAAGAGATCCAACTGCACCTGACCACCGGCAAAGTCGTGACGCAACTGTCCCTGGCCTGGCAGGACAAGTTGTCCTTCATGCTCGACGACAAAATGACCGTCAAGCGCCTGAAGTTCGAAGACCTGTTGCAGGATCAGGCTGAACAGGACGGCGGCGACGAGGCACTTGGCCAACTGGATGCCAGCTTTACCCTGATGATGCTGACGTTTGGTGAGTTCCTGCCGGCGCTGGTTGAGGCACTGGGCGGCGAAGAAACCCCACAGGGCATCTAAGCCATGTAAAGATCAAAATGTGGGAGCGGGCTTGCTCGCGAATGCGGTGGATCAGTCACCCGATGCATTGACTGACACACCGCATTCGCGAGCAAGCCCGCTCCCACATTTGATTGGGTTTCCAAGCAGACAAGCGCTACCGAACTTAACTAATAACAAGGACATCCTTCCATGCGCGCACTCGCCGCCTTGAGCCGCTTCGTCGGCAATACCTTCGCCTACTGGGTGTTGATTTTCGCGGTGCTCGCCTTCCTTGAGCCCGGCTGGTTCATTGGCCTCAAAGGCGCCATCGTGCCGCTGCTGGGCCTGGTGATGTTCGGCATGGGGCTGACCTTGAAACTGGAAGACTTCGCCGAAGTCGCCCGCCATCCCTGGCGTGTGGCTCTCGGTGTGGTCGCGCATTTTGTGATCATGCCGGGCGTGGCCTGGCTGCTGTGCCAGGCGTTCCACCTGCCGCCGGAAATTGCCGTCGGCGTGATCCTGGTCGGGTGCTGCCCAAGCGGCACTTCGTCCAACGTCATGACCTGGTTGGCGCGGGGCGACCTGGCGCTGTCGGTGGCCATCGCCGCCGTCACCACCCTCCTCGCCCCGCTGCTGACGCCCGCGTTGATCTGGCTGCTGGCCTCGGCCTGGCTACCGGTGTCGTTCATGGAGTTGTTCTGGTCGATCCTGCAAGTGGTGTTGCTGCCGATCGTACTGGGCGTGGTGGCGCAACGCGTATTGGGCGACCGGGTGCGCCATGCCGTGGACGTATTGCCGCTGGTGTCGGTGGTGAGCATCGTGATCATCGTCGCGGCGGTGGTTGCGGCGAGCCAGGCGAAGATCGCCGAGTCCGGCCTGTTGATCATGGCCGTGGTGATGCTGCACAACAGCTTCGGTTATCTGCTCGGCTACTTCACCGGCCGCCTGTTCAAACTGCCGTTGGCGCAGCGAAAATCCCTGGCGCTGGAAGTGGGCATGCAGAACTCCGGGCTGGGCGCCGCATTAGCCAGTGCGCACTTTTCGCCCTTGGCGGCGGTGCCGAGCGCACTGTTCAGCGTGTGGCACAATATTTCCGGGGCATTGCTGTCGACTTACTTTCGCAGAATGAGCGAAAAGGAAGACCGCCGCGCCTTGGAGAACACGCCACAAACTTGATCACCCGATCAATTTTCGGCAAGCTACCGGGCTTCGCGAGGACGACCTCGCGACGCTCTCAAGCGCTTAATCCGGGGACGACCCCAGCTATAGAGGGGAGATCAACATGTCCTGGATCATTCTGTTTTTTGCCGGGCTGTTTGAAGTCGGCTGGGCGGTCGGCCTGAAGTACACCGACGGTTTCAGCAAGCCGCTGCCGACAGCACTGACGATTGCCGCCATGGCCATCAGCCTCGGCCTGCTGGGCCTGGCCATGAAGGAGCTGCCGTTGGGCACCGCCTATGCCATCTGGACCGGTGTGGGTGCGGTGGGCACGGTGATCGCTGGGATTATCCTGTTTGGCGAGTCGATGGCGTTGTTTAGGCTGGCGAGTGTGGCCTTGATTATTTGCGGGCTGGTTGGGCTCAAGATCAGCACTTAGGCCACTACCGCTATCGCAGGCAAGCCAGCTCCCACATTCTGACTGCGTTCACAGATCAAAATGTGGGAGCGGGCTTGCTCGCGAAGGGGCCGGGGCATGCAGTACAGCGCTACCTGACACTCCCCCGCAATACACTCACCACAGCCTGCAACTGCTCAGGCGTCGCGCCCTCCAGCGCAACCGGCTCACCCGCCACCAACACCACCCGCGACCAGATCCGATGAAAGATCCCCTTGTTCGGGTCGCGACTGAAAAAGCTCCCCCACAACCCTTGCAGCGCCATCGGAATCACCTGCACCGGGGTCTCCTCCAGAATCCGCGTGAGCCCGCCACGGAACTCATTCATCTCGCCATCGGCGGTCAGCTTGCCTTCGGGGAAGATGCACACCAATTCCCCTTCCTTCAGGTACTGGGCAATTCGTGTGAAGGCCTTTTCGTAGATCTGGATATCTTCATGGCGCCCGGCAATCGGAATCGCCCCGGCCGTACGGAAGATGAAGTTGAGCACCGGCAAACGGTAGATCTTGTAGTACATGACAAAGCGAATCGGCCGACGCACCGCGCCGCCAATCAACAGTGCATCGACAAACGACACATGGTTGCACACCAGCAACGCCGCGCCTTCATCGGGAATGCGTTCCAGGTTGCGATGCTCCACGCGGTACATGGAATGGCTGAGCAGCCAGATCATGAAACGCATGGTGAACTCGGGGACGATTTTGAAGATGTAGGTGTTGACCGCAATATTGAGCAGCGATACCACCAGGAACAGCTCCGGGATCGACAGCTTGGCCACGCTCAGCAACAGGATCGAGACGATGGCAGAGACCACCATGAACAACGCATTGAGAATATTGTTGGCTGCGATGACCCGCGCGCGCTCGTTCTCGGCCGTGCGCGACTGGATCAACGCGTAGAGCGGCACGATATAGAAGCCGCCGAACACACCCAGACCCAGGATATCGAACAACACCCACCACGCCTGACCGTAACTGAGTACCGCCAGCCAGCTATGTTCCTGGGCCGATTGCGGGAAACCGCCCGAGTGCCACCACAGCAGCAGGCCGAATACCGTCAGGCCAAACGAACCAAACGGCACCAGGCCGATCTCGACCTTACGGCCAGAGAGCTTTTCGCAGAGCATCGAACCAACGGCGATGCCCACCGAAAACACCGTGAGGATCAGCGTCACCACGGTTTCATCGCCGTACAACCATTCCTTGGCGTAGGCCGGGATCTGCGTCAGGTAGATCGCACCGACAAACCAGAACCACGAGTTGCCGACAATCGAGCGCGACACCGCCGGCGTCTGCCCCAGGCCCAGGCGCAAGGTCGCCCAGGATTCGCTGAAGATATTCCAGTTCAGGCGCAGCTCGGGCGTGGACGCCGCCGCCCGCGGAATGCTGCGGCTGGCCAGGTAGCCGAGCACCGCCACGCCGACAATCGCCACCGCCACCAGCGGCGCGTAATTGCTCGACGACATGATGATCCCGGCGCCAATGGTGCCGGCCAGGATCGCCAGAAACGTGCCCATTTCCACCAGCCCGTTGCCGCCCACCAGCTCATCGTCGTGCAGCGCCTGGGGCATGATCGAGTATTTCACCGGGCCGAACAGCGCCGAATGCGTGCCCATGGCAAACAGCGCCAGCAGCATCAACTCCAGGTGGTTGAACAGAAAGCCCGTGGCGCCCACGGCCATGATCACGATCTCGCCGATCTTGATCGCGCGGATCAGCGCGTCCTTGTTGAATTTCTCGCCAAACTGCCCGGCCAGCGCCGAGAACAGGAAGAACGGCAGGATAAACAATAAGGCGCACAGGTTGACCCAGATGGAGCGGTCGCCCTCGATGGTGAGCTTGTAGAGAATCGCCAGGATCAGCGATTGCTTGAAGATGTTGTCGTTGAACGCGCCCAGTAACTGGGTGATGAAAAACGGCAGAAAGCGCCGTGTGCGCAGCAAGGTGAATTGTGAGGGGTGGCTCATCGTCCGTGTTCCTGCGTGGCCTGAAGGCGTGTAGTTTCTCAGGCCACGACTTTACCTAATCGCGCTTACTTATTCGCTAGTCCTGCAATGCATGGCGAAACAAAAAGCTCACCTTTATAGGCGCCCTGCACGGTGCGCTTGGCCACGATCAGCCACATCAGCGCCAGTGCCAGCACCAGCACACTGCCAAAGATGCTGAAAAAGCTCAGGTGCAGCAGGCTCGCCAGCTTCAGCGTGGCCAACGCGTAAACTCCCAATGGGAAGGTAAACCCCCACCAGCCGAGGTTGAACGGGATGCCGGCGCGCAGGTAACGCAGGGTGATCAGCACCGCGATCAGCATCCACCACAAACCGAAGCCCCACAGCGTGATGCCGGCCACCACGCCGAGGCCATTGGCCATTTCGCCCACACCCGGCAACCCATTGGCGGCGAAGATCGCCGGTGCGTCACCGCCCAACAGCAACATGCCCAGCGCGCCGGTGCCGATGGGGCCAAGGGCCAGCCAGCTCGACGCGGCCATATTGGCAGGCGGTAGTTTATGCAGGGCCATGCGCAACATCAGGATGGTCAGGATGCTGAACGCCACCGGCAGGGAAAACGCCCACAGCACGTAGCTGGTCACCAGCATCACCAGTTGCGCATGGGCGTCGGCCAAGTGCGGCGCCAGCAGGCCACCGCTGGCGGCGGCGACTTCGGCGGCAACCACTGGCAACAGCCAGACGGCGGTCATCTGGTCGATGCTGTGTTCCTGGCGGGTGAACATCATGAACGGGATGAGCACGCCGCAAGCCAGGGCCATCGCCACGTCCAGCCACCATAAGGCTTCAGCCAGCGGGATCACTCCGCTGCCCCAACGCGGCATACCGAACAGCAGCAAACCGTTGAGAATCGTCGCCAGCCCCATGGGAATAGTGCCGAAGAACATCGAGACGGTGGAATGCCCGAAGATGCGTCGCGCTTCGTGGAAAAACATCACCCAACGTGCCGCGTACAACAGGCTGAACAGCACAAACAGGCCAATGGTGAACAACCACAGCCCTTCGGCAATGACGTGCAAACCTGGCAGGCTGAATGGCAGTTGCGCCAGGGCCAGGGCCAGCACGCCGGTGCCCATGGTCGCGGCGAACCAGTTGGGGGTGAACTGGCGAATCACTTCCCGTGGGCGGGTCAGATGACTCAAGGGTTTGTAGCTGTGGGGTTTGCAACTGGTAGTAGTCGAGCAGGTCATGATGGTAATCCTCTTCCTCGCATGAGGTTGAAGCCATCATAGAACCTGATCGAATATCTATATAACGGGTAATATCTCTATCTGTTATCTACTTTACCAATATATGGCATCACTCTATCGCCGCCTTGGTCCGCACCGAGTTCTGCAGGACCAAACCCACCCAGGCACTCAGGGCCAGCAGCATCAGCGCGGCCCCATAGCCTTCAGTGGTGACGATAAGGCCGTAAACATGGCTCAGGTAACCCGCCAACAGCGCCGGCAGACAGAACGCCAAGTAGCTCAAGACATAGAACGCCGACATCAAACCGGCCCGTTCATGGGGTAACGCCAGCCCGACGATACTGCGCACACTGCCCATGAAGCCGCCGCCAAAACCGAAACCTGCAATCACACTGGCGACAAAGAACAGCCACAAAATACCCAGGTGCACGGCTACCAGCAGCAACGCGACGCCAAGAGCCAACAGCCCTGCCGACAGCCGCATGATTTTATCGGCCGGGCGCTCGCGCACGCTGTAGATCATCACCGCACCACTCAAGGTCACCACCGCTACTAGGACCCCGCCGATCAGGTGCGACGTGGAACCGGTGGCAGCCTTGACCAGCGACGGCGCCAGGGATGAGAAGAACCCGCCCAATGCCCACACCGCCACATTCAGCGGCATCACCAGCCATAAGGCCCGGCGCGCTTGCCGCGGCACATGCAGGGTCGGCGCCAGCGACTTCAAGGCACCCGGAATACGGCTGACGGTTTCCGCCAGACGCCACACATACACCGCCTGCAACACCATCAACCCCAACAGCGTGAAGTAAATCAACTGGGTAGGACGCGGCGCGAACTCGACCAACAGGCCGCTGCCCAGCCCACCACTGGCCATGCCCAACAGCGGCGCCAGGCTATTAAGCATCGGGCCGCGCACGCGGTCAGTGTCGAGCAAGGTCGCACTCAGCACCGCCGTGGCCATGCCGGTGGCGAAACCCTGCAGCGCGCGGGCGGCAATCAGGTGCGCGGTGCTGTCGGCATTGATAAACAGCACCATCGCCACAATATTGAGCAGCAATGCGACGAAAATCACCGGCTTGCGCCCCAGGTGATCCGACAGCGAACCCACAGTCAGCAACGCCGCCAGCAGGCTGACGGCGTACACGCCGAAAATTACCGTGAGCATCGCCGCGGAGAAGTGCAGGTTTTCCTGATACACCTGATACAGCGGCGTCGGCGCGCTGGACGCGGCGAGGAAGGTCAACACCGTGATGACCAGGAACGCCAGGCTGGACCGCTGAGATATAACGCGAGACATGGGCACACTCCACTAAAGCTAATACTTTGCTTTTGTGCAGTGTGCTACCGGTGCGCGCTTAAAGCAAATTCTTTGTGTTAAGGTTTTATGCATGGCGATAAAAGAAGGCCTTCGCCCGGGAGGCCGCAGTGCCCGGGTCCAGGAATCGGTGCATTCGGCAGTGCGCGAACTGTTGGAAGCCCACGAGCGCTCCAGCGTTACCGTGCCGATGATTGCAACGCGCGCGGGCGTCACGCCCTCGACCATCTACCGGCGCTGGGGCGACTTATCGGTGCTGTTGGCCGATGTGGCCCTGGCCCGCATGCGCCCCGACAGCGAGCCGGCGAATACCGGCAGCCTGCGCGGCGACTTGCAGGCCTGGGCCGAGCAATACCTGGATGAAATGAACTCGGAGCCAGGGCGCAACATGATGCGTGACCTGCAGAGCATGATCACGCCGGGTTATTGCGTGAGCATTCTGAGTGGGCAGTTTCAGACGATTATCGATCGCTACCCACAGAGCACACCGCCGAGCGTGGACCACTTGATCAACCTGCTGGCGGCGCCGACGGTGTTTCGCATTTTGTTCTCAACCGAACCGCTGACGGTGCAAGAGCTGCATGGACTGATCGAGCTGGCACTTAAAGGTTAAAACCCCTGCACAAAACCAAATGTGGGAGCGGGCTTGCTCGCGAAGGCGATATGCCAGTCGACTGATTTGTTGACTGACACACCGCCTTCACGAGCAAGCCCGCTCCCACATTTTGACCGCGTATGACTGCTGCTTAGGTACGCATCCCGCGCCCACTCACCAGCAACCGCGCGCATCCTACATACAGCACCACGGTCGCCACCAGCATGAAGGTGATCGCCACGCTGATCTTGATATCCGACACGCCCAGAATGCCGTAACGGAAGGCGTTAACCATGTGCAACACCGGGTTGGCCAGCGACACCGTCTGCCAGAATGGCGGCAGCAAGGTAATGGAGTAGAACACCCCGCCCAGGTAGGTCAGCGGCGTCAGCACGAACGTCGGGATGATCGAAATATCATCGAAGTTGCGTGCAAACACGGCGTTGATAAAACCCAGCAGCGAGAAGATCGTTGCGGTCAGTACCACCACCAGAATGGTGACCCCCAAGTGATGCACCTGCAGGTGGGTGAAGAACAGCGACAGCAAGGTCACGATCACCCCCACCATCAAGCCGCGCAGCACGCCACCCAGGGTGTAGCCGATCAGGATGGTGTGCGGCGACACCGGCGAGACCATCAGCTCTTCGATGGAGCGCTGAAACTTGCTGCCGAAAAAGCTCGAGACCACGTTGCCGTAGGAGTTGGTGATCACCGACATCATGATCAGGCCCGGCACGATGTACTCCATGTAGGTGAAGCCACCCATGTCGCCAATCTGGCGGCCGATCAGGTTACCGAAAATCACGAAGTACAAGACCATGGTGATCGCCGGCGGCAGCAGGGTCTGCGGCCAGATCCGGGTAAAGCGCTTCACTTCGCGGTAAACGATGGTCTGCAGTGCGACGAGGTTGGGTTGCAGTTCGGAGCTCATACCGCCACCTTCGCCAGATTTTTCTCCACCAGGGACACGAACAACTCCTCAAGGCGATTGGTTTTGTTACGCAGGCTCAGCACTTCGATGTTCTGGGCCGCCAACTGGGTGAACAACGCGGTGATGCCCATGGCCTTGTCCACCTGGACTTCCAGGGTGTGGCCATCGACCAGGCGGCTTGGGTAACCGAGCAGTTGCGGTGCCACCGACAGGTTGTTTTTCAGGTCCAGCAGGAAGGTTTCCACATGCAACTGCCCCAGCAGGTTGCGCATGCTGGTGTTCTCGACGATGGTGCCGTGGTCGATGATGCCGATGTTGCGGCACAGCTGCTCAGCCTCTTCCAGGTAATGGGTGGTGAGGATGATGGTGATGCCCTTCTCGTTCAGCTCGGTGAGGAAGGTCCACATCGAACGGCGCAGCTCGATGTCCACACCTGCGGTCGGCTCATCGAGGATCAGCAGGCGTGGTTCATGCACTAGCGCGCGGGCGATCATCAGGCGGCGCTTCATGCCACCCGACAACGAACGCGATGGCACGTCACGCTTGTCCCACAGGCCCAACTGAGTCAAGTACTGCTCGGCGCGTTCCTTGGCGATTTTCGCCGGGATGCCGTAGTAACCGGCCTGGGTCACGACGATGTCGAAGGTCTTTTCAAACTGGTTGAAGTTGAACTCCTGGGGCACCACGCCGATGGAGCGCTTGAGCGCCGCCGGGGATTTGTCCAGGTCATGGCCAAAGATATTCACCGAGCCGCTGGTTTTGTTGACCAGGGTGGAGAGGATGCCGATGGTGGTGGATTTGCCGGCACCGTTGGGGCCGAGCAAGGCGAAGAAGTCACCTTCGGCAACGTCCAGATCGATACCACTCAGGGCCTGGAAACCGTTGCCGTAGGTTTTGGTTAGCTGCCGGATGGACAGAGCGGAACTCATATCGGATTACGCACCAGAGAAGGGAATAGAAAGAGTAGATGAGCGCGCAGCGCACGTAGTTCAACGGCGGCGCATGACAAGCATGGTGCTTGCCCGCGTCGCACAAGTACAGTCACCTGTATTAATAGTCAGTATTAAGTCAACGCGGTCATCACGGCCTTGCGGTAGGCCGGGCGGTCTTTGAGGCGCTGGTACCAGGCCTCTAGATGGGGCATTGCCGGGCGTTCGATGGGCATCTCGAACCAGGCGTAGGCAAAGCAGCCCAAAGGGATATCGCCCATGCCGAAATGCTCGCCGGACAGGTAGGGTTGCTTGGCGAGGGCCTGGTCGACGGTGTTAAGCGCATCGATACAGGCTTGGCGCCCGGCATTGATGCTGTCCCAGTTCTGTTTTTCTGCCGGGGTGCGCAGGATGCCCCAGAACACCGCCTTGAACGGATCGGCGAGCGTGGACGTGGTCCAGTCCATCCACTTCTCGGCGCTGGCACGGGCTTGCAGGTCGTTCGGGTAAAACTCCGACGCGTTCTTGGCGCACAGATAACGCACGATGGTGTTGGATTCCCACAACACAAAATCGCCGTCTTCGATCATCGGCACCCGACCATTGGGGTTCAGTGCCCGGTATTGCGGCGTGTCGACCACACCAAAAGCCCCGCCCGCATCAATTGCCTCATAGTCCAGGCCGAGTTCCTCGGCGCACCACAGTGCCTTCCTGACGTTTGATGAATTTTTACGACCCCAGATTTTCAGCATGACCGCGCCTTATCGTTGATGAACATGGCTTGATGGACGCAGCAGCATACGCCGGTTCACGCGCGGCTTAAATCGCTCTGCATGTCCCCCAGCAGGATCGGCATGTCGTCGGCAAACAGATGAGGGTAACACTGCCGGATATGCGCGAAGAAAAACGCTTCGGGCACATCGCTGAACTGCCCGTGGTCCAGCACATACTCCATCGAGCGCCGGCCCTGGCGGTTGAAGGCGTGAAACACGCTGTCGCTCACCCCATCGAACTCCAACGGCGGCACGTCGAACAACTCGCACAGTTGGCTGTTGAACGCCGGCGTGGCCTTGACCCAGCGTCCGTGCAGGTACAACTCGGTATAGCCATGCATGGCGAACACATCACTTTTGAGCAGTGCGAGCAGGCGCGGTGTCGATAAATGATTGCGCACATCCGCCAGGCCGATGCGCGCCGGGATCCCGCAATGGCGGGCACAGGCGGCCAATAAGGTGGCCTTGGGCACGCAATAACTCTCGCCAGTGGCCAGGGCAAAGCTGGCACTGAGGGTATTCGGGTCACGGCTGAAGGTGTACGGGTTGTAGCGAATCGCCTCACGCACGGCCAAGTAGAGACTGACCGCCTGGTCACTTAAATCCGGGCGGGTTCCGCGATGTTTTTCGGCGAACTCCACCACCGCAGGGTGGTCACTATCGATGAAGCGGCTGGGATTCAAGTACGTATCCATGAGCTTTATCTCCGAGGCAAGCCTTGAGTCTAACGACAGGTCGGCCCTAGAGATAACGACGATTCGGCCAAATGTCGGCGTGCGCCAGCACAACTCGTTACACCCTCGCCACCGCGCTTTTTCGGATGCCGACTAAGCTCCATGGTGGTTTTGCCCTTGGTTTCACGGAGGATTGAATATGCTGTTGTTGTGGATACTGGTTCTGGTGGTCGGCATTGCCTACCTGGCACACCGCCGCACCGCGCCCCTGCCCGCGCTGGGCGTGGTCGCCGTCTACCTGCTGGCGATGGGGGCCTGGAGCCATGCACCGGGTTGGCTGCTGGTGATCTTCTGGGTGCTGATCGCCGCCGTGGCCGTGCCCCTGTTGCTGCCCGACCTGCGCCGCCAATACTTCACCAAGCCGCTGTTCAGCTGGTTCCAGAAAGTCCTGCCGCCGATGTCCGAGACCGAGCGCGACGCCATTGACGCCGGCACCGTGTGGTGGGACGGCGAACTGTTCAGTGGCCGCCCCGATTGGGACAAGTTGCTGGCCTACCCCAAGGCGCAACTGACCGAAGAAGAACAGGCGTTTATCGACGGCCCTACCGAAGAACTCTGCGCGATGGTCAGCGACTGGGAAATAGGCCAGGCCATGGACCTGCCGCCCGCCGCCTGGGAGCACATCAAGACCCACGGTTTCTTCGCCCTGATCATTCCCAAGGAATATGGCGGCAAGGGTTTCTCCGCCTATGCCCACTCCCAGGTCGCGATGAAACTCGCCACCCGCAGCGGCGACCTCGCCTCCACCGTGATGGTCCCCAACTCCCTCGGCCCGGCCGAGCTGCTGCTGCATTACGGCACCGACGAGCAACGCAACCACTACCTGCCACGCCTGGCCCGTGGTGACGATATTCCGTGCTTCGCGCTGACCGGCCCACTGGCTGGCTCCGACGCCGGCGCCATGCCCGACACCGGCGTGATCTGCAAAGGTGAATGGGAAGGCAAGGAAACCCTTGGCCTGCGCCTGAACTGGGAAAAACGCTACATCACCCTTGGCCCGGTCGCGACCCTGCTGGGCCTGGCCTTCAAGGCCCATGACCCGGACCACTTGCTGGGTGAGGAAGAAGACCTGGGCATCAGCCTGGCGCTGATCCCTACCGACACGCCCGGTGTGGAAATCGGCCGTCGCCACCTGCCGCTGGGCGCCGCCTTCATGAACGGCCCCAACTCCGGCAAGGACGTGTTCATCCCCCTGGAATTCCTTATCGGTGGCCAGGAAATGCTCGGCAAGGGCTGGATGATGCTGATGAACTGCCTGTCGGTCGGCCGTTCGATCTCCCTGCCTGCGGTCGGCACCGGCGCGGCCAAGTTCACCAGCCTGGTGACCGGCCAGTACGCCCAGGTGCGCGAGCAGTTCAACGTGCCGCTGTCGGCCTTTGAAGGTATCCAGGAGGCACTGGCGCGCATCGGCGGCAATGCCTGGCTGATGGACAGCGCGCGCATGCTCACCGCCAATGCCGTCGACCTCGGCGAAAAACCCTCGGTGTTGTCGGCGATCCTCAAGTACCACCTCACCGAGCGCGGCCGCGAATGCATCAGCCACGCCATGGATGTGCATGGTGGCAAGGGCATCATCATGGGCCCCAACAACTACCTGGGCCGCAACTGGCAAGGCGCGCCGATCTTCATCACGGTGGAAGGCGCGAATATCCTCTCGCGCAACCTGATGATCTTTGGCCAGGGCGCAATCCGCTGCCACCCGTTTGTGCTCAAGGAAATGGCGCTGGCCGGCCGTGAAGACCATGACCAGGCGCTCAAGGAATTTGACGGTCTGCTGATGCAACATATCGGCTTCGCCGTCAGTAACGCTGCCAGCACGTTGGTGCTGAACCTCGGCATCGGCCACTTCGAGAAAGCCCCGGGTAACCGCCTCAGCCAGGGTTATTTCCGTGCATTGAACCGCCAGGCCGCAGCGTTCGCCCTGCTCGCCGACTTGAGCATGATGCTGCTCGGTGGCGAACTGAAACGCCGCGAACGCCTGTCGGCGCGCCTGGGTGATGTGCTGAGCCATATGTACCTGGCCTCGGCGGCGCTCAAGCGTTATCACGACCTGGACTCGCCGGATCACCTGGAGCCGCTGTTTGCCTGGGCCATGGAAGAAAGCCTTGGCGAATCGGAACGTGCGCTGGATGAACTGCTGAGCAACTTCCCGAACAAGGTCCTCGGTTGCCTGCTGCGAGTGATCGTGTTCCCGTTCGGCCGTCGTCATACCGGGCCTTCCGATGCGCTGGACGCCGAAGTGGCTGCGGTGATTGGCCGTGCCAAAGGCGACCCGACCCTGGAAGAGTTGCTGGCGGGTTGCTATCGCCCGCAATCGGCAGAAGATCCGGTGGGCGCCCTGCAACACGCCTACGACCTGCTAGGTGCCAGCCACCCCTTGCAGAAAAAACTCCACACGGCGCTCAAAAGCGGCCAGGTCAAACCGGCCGCCGGCGAGCATGCCATCGACGCGGCGCTGCACGCGGGCGTCTTGCAACCGGCCGAAGCGCAAACCCTGCGCGACGCCGAAGCCGCGCGCCGCAAGGTGATCGATGTGGATGATTTCAGCAAGGAAGAGCTGACCCAGGCCGAGGGTAAAATCCGCTGAGTCAGGCGGTCATATAAAAACGGGCGCGTGAGCTATATACTCTCGCGCCCGTTTTTGCTTTAGAGGACTTATCTCGTGTCCAACGTCGTTGCCGATCATCTCGTCTTGCTCGACCACTTGCGCAGCATCCTGGTTGCCGTCGGCGAAGCCGAACAGGTGCCCGAGGAAAGCCATACACTGTTCCTGGAGCGCTTCGACGAATTGCGCGCCCTGCTGCCGATCGACCCGATCGAGAGCCAATACCTGGGCCAGGACCTGATGAGCCAGGTCATCCTGCGCTACCCGCAAATCGCCCATTTGGTGCCCCGTGACCTGCTGTGGTTCTTCGGCGGTGATTGCCTGCACTTCATGCCCGATGAAGAACTGGACCTGTACCAGTCTCTGGAAGAACGTCGCTATGAAGCCGAACAGAACGATGAGCCGTTCGACTGGAACCAGGAAAAGCAACTGCTGGCCATGCCGCAGGATCAGAGCAAGCACTGAGTTTTTCAGAACGCTGAGATCTAAATGTGGGAGCGGGCTTGCTCGCGAAAGCGGTGTGTCAGTCGCGAAAGAAGTTGACTGATCCACCGCTTTCGCGAGCAAGCCCGCTCCCACAGTTGGACCGCATTCCTACCGACGGCGCAATGTCGGCTCCTTCGCCATACACTCCACCAGATAATCAATAAACACCCGCAACTTCGGTGGCAGATACCGTGTAGGCGAATGCAGCAACCACGCCTCGCCATGGTAGGACGCAATAAAATCCCACTCGGGCAAGACCTGCACCAAACTCCCCGCCTCCAACGCATGCCGCGCCGTGAAGTACGGCAAGCTGCCAATCCCCACATGCTGCAACACCGCATCCAGGCGCACGCCGGTATGGTTCGCGGCGTAGCGCCCGCGCACGCCCACGGTCACCGCCTTGGCGCCCTGGCGAAACTTCCAGCGTGAATCCCCCGGCGTTTCCCCCAGGTAAATGCAGCTGTGTTCCAGCAAATCATGGGGATGCTCAGGCGTACCCTGCTCGGCCAGGTACTGCGGCGTGGCACACAGCAAATGCTCGATGAGCAACAGTTGGCGGCCGACCAGGCCCGGCGGCGGGCTGTCAGTGATACGGATGCTGAGGTCCACGTTGTCGTCGATAAGATCTACATGCCGGTCCTCCAGGATCAACTGCACATCCACCTTGGGATAGCGCCGCAAGAACTCCGGCATATGTGGGTGCACCACAAAGCGCCCGACTGCCTTGGGTACACTGACCCGCACCAGGCCTTCGGCCTCATGGGTGAACTGGCCGCTGATCTCCATCACCGAACGCGCCGCGTTGACCATCTCCTGGCAACGCTTGAACACCTCTTCACCGCCTTCGCTCAGGCGCAATTTGCGCGTAGTGCGTTGCAGCAACCGCGTGGCCAGGGCCTGTTCGAGACGCGAGATACTGCGGCTCACTGCCGAGGGTGAAACGCTCAGTTGTCGCGCCGCTTCGGAGAAACTGCCGGTCTCCACGACTTTGACGAAAATCGCCATTTCACCCAGCAGTGGCAAAGGAAGATTGATGCTCATGACGCACAGGTCCATTGATAATTGAACGGATTATCACCCATTCACGCACTATTTATACTGCCCGTAGAACCCTGATGCGGATGTAAATAATGACCGAGCGCCTGTTTTTCACCCACGACCATCTGACTGCCGAACTTGAAGTGCTGAGCTGCACGCCGCACGAAGGTCTGTTTGCCGTCACCTTGCAGTCGACTATTTTCCATCCCCAAGGCGGCGGGCAACCCTTCGACACCGGCTGGCTTGGCGACAGCCAGGTGCTGCGCGTCACCCAGGAAGCCGACCGAGTGGTGCATTACGTTGACCAGCCTCTGGAGCCCGGCCCGGTCACCGCACGGGTCGACGCACAACGCCGTACCCTGCACACGCGCCTGCATTCGGCCGGGCACCTGATTGGCAATGCGGGAGAAAGCCTTGGATGGATGCCGATAAAGGCCCACCATTGGCCGGGCGAATGCAAAATCACCTTTATCCGCGGCGACATGGCCCAGGCCATCGACGCCGAGGCGATTCAGCAACAGGTCAACCAATGGATCGCCGCCGACTACCCGCGCCTTATGACCCTGGAAGACGGTGCCCGTGAAGTGGGTTTCGGCGAACTGCCCGCCTACGCCTGCGGCGGCACTCATGTGCAGGCACTGAGCGAGCTGGGCCAGGTGACTATCCTGGCCTTGTCGGAGAAAAAAGGCGCGCTGTCGGTGCGTTACAGCCTCGACTAAACCGCAATCGCCCCCGCCCGCCCCGGCTCCACCACAAACGACTTGAGGGTCGACACCGTGGCGTTGGGATCGCGCGGATCCGTTATCACCCGAAAATTCGTCAGCATCTTCTGGGCCGCCAGCTCCACCGACACATACCCACGCTGGCGACTGTCGAAAAACTTCACATGCGGATTAAGCGGCAGGATCTTGCTGAACGCCTCAAAGGGCGGGCCATCGGAGGTCACCGAACTGCCGACGAACTCAGTGGCGATCACTGGCGAGTCTGGGTTGTTGGCGTCGGCATGCAGGTCGGTGGTCCAGAACGAGTGGATATCCCCGCCCCAGAACACCGGGTTACTGACCTTGTGACGCTCGATGGACGCCAGCATCCGTGAACGGTTGGCCATGTAGCCGTCCCAGCCATCGGTCCAGTGGCCGACCTTGTGGTTGCTCAGGTCGCGCTGGATCAAGGGCGCCACCAGCAAGTCCTGGGCGATCACATTCCACTGCGCCTGCGACTGGGCAAAGCCCTGGTCCAGCCAGGCCTCTTGTTGCCAGCCAAGCATGGTGCGACCGAGGTCGCGCAGGTCACTGCAAGTATTAGCGGCGATATGCCCCTGATGGCTGCCATTGGCCTGGATGCAGGGTTGCTCGGAGCGATACTGGCGCCCATCCAACACATGAAAACGCGCCAGTCGGCCATAGTCCAGGCGCCGATAAATGCGCATGTCCGGCCCCTTCGGCACGCTGCTGGCGCGCAGCGGCATGTGCTCGTAAAACGCCTGGTACGCCGCAGCCCGCTGCTGGAGAAATTGCGCCACGGGAATCTTCGGGTCCTGGGACCAGCGGTTGGCGTAGTCATTCTGCACTTCGTGGTCATCCCAGGTCGCGACGCTGGGGGCGGCTGCGTGCAGGGCTTGCAGGTCCGGATCGGTTTTGTACAGGGCGTAGCGGTTGCGGTAGTCGCGCAAGCTCTTGGCGTTGCCGCTGCCGTGGGACCGAAAGACTTTTCCCGAGTCGGCCGTGTAAGAGCTGTCGTAAATGTAGTCCCCGAGAAAAAACACCAGGTCGGGTTGCTCTGCGGCTAAATGGCGATAGGCGCTGAAGTAACCGCGCTCCCAATGGGAGCAGGAAACAAACCCCAGCCGGGCCGAGGCCATCGCCTGCAAGGGTGGCGTGGTACGTGCCTGGCCCACCGGGCTCTGCGCGCCGAGGCCTTCGAACTGGTACCAATACGGCCGGCCCGCCGTAAGCCCGGCCACTTCAACATGCACCGAATGGGCGAACCGCTCAGTCGCCAAGACTTCGCCCTGCTTCACGATGCGCGTCATCGCCGCATCGCTGGCCACCCGCCAACGCACCGGTACCGCACGCTTCAACCCACCGCTGCCATCGGCTGCATTGAACAACGGCGCCAGGCGCGTCCAGATCACAAAACCATCCGGCAGCGGGTCGCCCGAGGCCACACCGAGGGTGAACGGGTAATCCACCCCGGCACTGCGCGCAAACGGGCTGAGAATTGCAAACGCTGTAGCGACCGCCAGCCCGGTCAGGACTCGCCGCCTGCCGTGGTCCACTGCGTCATTCACAACGCGCGCTCCCAGTCCTCACGCACGGTGGCAAAGCCCAGCAGGTCTTCGTACACCCCGTTTTTGAGAAACGCCTGACGCAGGCAACCCTCGTAACGCAGGCCGATTTTCTGCATGACCCGCGCCGACTCCTTGTTACGGCCAAAGCATTGGCTGCCTACCCGCTGCAGCCCAAGCTCGGTGAAGCCAAAGCCCATCATCGCGCTCGCCGCCTCAGCGGCATACCCCAGGTTACGCGCATGCGCGGCAACCCAGCCGCCCAAATGCCCTGCGTGATGACGAGCGTTAAGGCGCAGGCTGACCATGCCAACCAACTCACCGGTTTCACGCACATGCATCCCCAGGTTCAACAACTCGCCCGCCCGATATTTGTCGGCGGCCCCGGCAATAAAACTCTGCGCAGTTTCCAAGGTATAGGGCGACGGAATGTTGGCCGTGCTGTCAGCAACTTTCGGCCCGTTGGCGAGCATGAAAAGCACCTCGGCCTGGTCCATTTCCAGTGCCCGCAATAGCAGTCGCGGGGTCGACAATTGAGGCAATGCAGTGGGCATACGCGGCAGCTCTTCAAGTAAATTCTTCCAGAGTGTACTGCCTTCGTGTCAATTGCATTACGTCACAAAAGTGCAAGGTAAAAACTCTGAAAGACGCGTCCTAGAGCCTTTAAAACGTCAATTAAAGTTAACCATTCGGTCATTTTTGGTTGTTAGCGTGTCGCCCCTAATTCAACGACGGGGTAACAGAATGAGAACCTGGGATGAACCCAAGAAACGCAAGGCACATATCGAGTTGATCCCCATGATCGACGTGATGATGTTCCTCCTGGTGTTTTTCGTACTGGTGAGTTTGAACGTGATCCCGGCACTCGGCATGAAGACCCAATTGCCCAGCGCCAGCAGCTCGCAGCAACTCAAGCCGCAGAATAAATTCATCCTGACCCTGGGCCTGCAAGGCCAGCTGCAACTCGACGGCAAGGACCTCACGGTCGACGCTCTGGTGCCGACGCTGAAGGCCGCAGAGAAGCCTGATACCAAGTCGACCATCATCGTCAACAGCGACAAAGGAGTAGAGGTTTCGCGCCTGGTGGAAGTCATGGACACCCTGCGCCTGGGTGGCTTTACCTCCGTGTCCATTGCCACGCGTAAGTCTTGATCATGTATGTACTGTTTCGTGCGCGTCAGCTGCTGGGCAGTGTCCCGGCCCTGATCGCCCTGGTGCTGATTGCACTGGGTATCCAGTCCCAACCGTTGAAAATCCAGCCGCAGTACGACGAGTCGGCGGTCGAACTGGCCCTGGTCGAGCCCGAACCCGAAGCGGTTCCTGAGCCTGTGGTCGAGCAAGAGCCGCCACCGCCGGTGATCGAAGACGAAGAGGCCGAACCGGCCCCGCCGCCGCCGCCGCCCAAGCCCTTGCCAAAACCTGAACCCAAGCCCAAGCCGGTGCCCAAACCCAAGCCCGTGATGGCGGCCAAACCGACGCCAGCGCCAGCGCCAGTCGCACCGGTTGCGGCCAAGCCGGTACAGGCCCCTGTCGCGCCGACACCTGCGCCGCCCGCGCCACCGGCACCGCCCAAAGTGGATGGCCAGGCCCTGGAAGGCGGTTACCTCAAGGGACTGCGCAACGAGCTGGACACGTACAAGCAATACCCCACCGGGCGCCAGGCGTCCCTCGAACGCCCCAGTGGCGAGGTGGTGGTCTGGTTGATGGTGGATCGACAAGGCCGCGTGCTTGATGCCGGGATCCAGACCCCGGCGCCGAGCATGCTGCTCAATCGGGCCGCTACCAATAGCCTGCGCCGCATCAAGCAGGTCAAGCCGTTCCCCGAACAAGCCTTCGGTGGACGTAACGAACAACGCTTCACCGCCACCTTCAACTACAGCGTGCAATAAGCACCCGACACCAGGACGACAGTGATGAGGTTCACACGTATTCATCTGGCACTCGTTGCCGCGACGAGCATGACCCACGGAGTGGGCATGGCAGCTACCAGCGACAGTGACGTCGGCACGATCGGAGTTCAGGGAGGCAAGGCGACCGCGGGGGGCGGTTACATGGTCCAGGAAGAGAGCGCCAAGGGCCGCTCGACCATCACCAAGGAAGCGCTGGACAAGCAAACCGCCACCGGCAACGCCATCGACAAGCTCAAGTACACGCCGGGCCTGAACATCTCCAGTGAGGACAACACCGGCCTGTCGGGCTTTCGCTTCACCATGCGCGGCATGAACTCCGACCAGGTCGGTATGTCGGTGGATGGCATGCCGATCAACGACTCCGGCAACTACGCGCTGTACTCCAACCTGCTCGGCGACCCGGAAAACATCGACCAGATCTTCGTCACTCAGGGCTCGTCGGAAGCCGACGGCCCGCATATCGGTTCCAGTGGCGGCAACATCGGTATCGTGACGATCCGCCCGACCAAGGAAACCGGTGCGTTCGTCAAACAAGTGGTGGGCAGCAACGCCACCCGCAAGACCTTTGCGCGCCTCAATACCGGTGAAGTCAACGGCCTGAGCAACTGGCTGTCGGCTTCCCACACCGAAGGCCAGATGTGGCGCGGTTCGGGCGCGGTGCGTGCGGACAAGGTGGAATGGAACAGCTTTTTCGACGCCGGCAACGGCAACACCGCCAACCTGATCCTCAAGTACCACGAGCAGGACAACAACAGTTACAGCCAATTGACCAAGGCGCAGTTCCAGCAGTTCGGCCGCAAATATGACCCCTACCCGGCCAAGCCGGCGCTGGGCTCCAACGGCAAGATCAGCAGCTATTACGACCTGGCACAAAACCCGTTCCAGACCTTCACCGCCGTGCTCAACACGCAGTACAAGCTGAGCGATAACCTGTCGCTCTCGGTGATCCCGTATTACTACTACGGCAACGGCAGCGGCGTGGGCTCTTCCGCCTATGCGCTCAACAGCGGCTCCAACAAAGGCGGCGTGTTCGACCTTGGCAACCTGCCGACGCAGGCCCAGTACAACGCCGACGGCTCCGCGACGACGGGCGTCTACTACCGCCCTTCGCGCACCCAGACCTGGCGCCCGGGCATCACCACCAAACTGAACTGGGACCTGGGCGACCACAGCCTGCAATTCGGCTACTGGTACGAGCGCGCCCGCCAAAGCCAGACCCAACCGTTCATTGCCCTCAAGAACAGCGGCAAGCCCAGCGACACCTGGCCGGACGCCAGCTCCGTGGTCGACGCCAACGGCAACACCGTACAAGGTCGCGACCGCTACACCGTGACCCCGGCGCAAAAAGTCTGGGCCCAGGACACCTGGTACATCAACTCGGACTGGACCCTGATCGCGGGCCTTGCCTACATGAATGTCGAGCGTGAGGGCACCAACCACGGCAGCCTCACCGAACAACCGGGCAAGGCCAACCAGACCTACAACAAACTGCTGCCCAACGCCGGTCTGAAATACCAGCTCGACGAGCGTGACCAGTTGTTCTACAGCCTCTCGCGCAACATGCGTATCCCGCAGAACTACGTGCTGTACGACAAAGGCGTGGGTTCCCTGGACTCCAAGCCGGAACTGAGCTGGAACCAGGAACTGGGCTGGCGCTACACCGGCGAAGACATGACCCTCGCCGCCACCCTGTTCTACATGCAGTTCAAAAACCGCCAGCTCACGTCCCTGGACAGCAACGGTGATTCGGCCGACATCAACGCCGGCACCGTGATCAACAAAGGCCTGGAACTGGAGTGGAGCGGCAAGCTGCCACACAACTTCAACTACTACACCTCCTACACCTACACCAGCTCCAAGCAGCAGGATGACCTGACCGTCTTCAGCGCCGGCAAACCGATCGTATTGCCCACCAGCGGCAAGCAGTTCGCCAACGTGCCGGCCAACATGCTGGCAGCCAACATCGGCTACGACGACGGGCGCTTCTACGGCACTTTCGGCGGCAAGTTCACCAGCAAGCTCTACGGTGACCTGACCAACGACGAAGCCATCTCGGCGCGCACCGTTTTCAACCTCGGCGCCGGTATCTACCTGCCCGTGGACAAGAAAGTGGTCAAGGACGCCACCCTGCGCCTGAACGTCGACAACCTGTTCGACAAGAAGTACCTCGACGGCGTGTACACCACCAAGACCAACGCGGCGAGCTACAGCGGTTTCCGCGATGGCGACCCGGCTTACATCGTCGGCCTGGACCGTACTGTCACGGTTTCCCTGGAAGCGAATTTCTGATTAATCACTTGAGAGGAACACACTCATGGACATGGACCTGCTGCACCAGATCACCTTCTATGTGATGTACGCCGCGATGGCGATCGCGATCTTCATCACCATCGAACGGGGCATCTACTTCGCCTACGTACGCCGCCAGGCCCGCGCCCTGACCGACGTGCTCGGCGCCAACGTACACAGCGAGCGCGACCTGCCGCAAAGCCTCACCCGCCGCGACAGCCTGCCCCTGAATATGGTGCTGCCGATCCTGGCGCAGAAGGCCTCCAACGGTTCGCGCAAGGACCTGGACGACGAAATCGAAACCCAGTACCTCAAGACCCGCGCGCCGCTGTCGCGCAGCCTGTGGATCATCGAGACCATCACCACCGCCGCGCCATTGCTGGGCCTGCTGGGCACCATCCTCGGCATCATCGACACCTTCAAGGCGCTGGCCAGTGCCGGCGTGTCCGACCCAGGCCAGATCTCTGGTGGTATCGGCACGGCGTTGTTCGCCACCGGCCTGGGTATCGCCATTGCGCTGTTCTGCGTGGTGTTCCACAACTTCTTCCAGGACAGCCTGGAGCGCATCAACGACCAGCTGAAAATCCTGCTGATCCGCGCGGCCACCGGCGCCCGTGTTCAGGGTGAAGTGCCGCACCTGGTGCCGACGCCGTTGCACACCCGCACGGCATAACCTTCAGGGCGGGCGCGTGATGCGCCCGCCGTTCTTTTTTGCCCGATGAGACGCTTATGTCCCTCTCGATGAAGTTGCGTATCGCCGGCCTGACCGGCCTTCTTTTGAGTCCGCTTGCCCAGGCGGACTTTTCAATTCCAGGGTTTGAATTGGTGCACACCGTGCCAGTGGACACCGCGCTGGGCACTGCCGACTTGCGCCAGCCAGGGCCGGTGTGGATCGAGTTGTTTGATGGCGCCAAAAGCAGCATTGATATCGGCCAGTTCTACGCCGCCGACCATCCCGGTTCGGTGATGGACAAGGTGATTGAGCACCTGGAAGCTGCCGGCAAACGGGGTGTGAAAATTCGCTTTCTGCTGGAGGAAAAAGGCATTCGGCTGTCGGAGGCGTCTACTTTGGAACGCCTGCGGGCGATTCCTAACCTGACCTTCCGTGTGCTGGCCTATGGGCAGTTGAGCGGTGGGATTATCCACGCCAAATACATGGTGGTAGACGGCAAGCAGGCGTTTGTCGGCAGCCAGAATTTCGATTGGCGCTCGCTGGAGCATATCCACGAGACCGGCTTGCGCATCAGCGATGCCACGGTAGTCAGCCAGGTGCAGGCGATCTTCAACCAGGACTGGCAAGCCCAGGCCGCCCTCGCAGACAAACAACCGGTGCCGCTGCCTGCCGCAAGCCCGGAGCCTGCGCGCACCGGCAACTACCTGGTGGCCAGCCCGCAGCGTTACAACCCGCCAGGCGTGGGCGACTCACAACTGGAACTGCCGCGCCTGCTGAGCGAAGCCAAGAAAGAAGTGCGCGTGCAATTGCTCGACTACGCGCCGCTGTCTTACGGGCCGGACCGAACCCGCCCCTACTACGCAGTGATCGACAACGCCGTGCGCGCCGCCGCTGCGCGTGGGGTGTCGGTCAAGCTGATGGTGTCCAACTGGAACACCGACAAGCTGGAACTGCCCTACCTCAAAAGCCTGGCCGTCCTACCCAACGTCGAGATCAAGATCGTCACCCTGCCCGAAGCCAAACAAGGGTTTATTCCGTATGCGCGGGTGATCCACAGCAAGACCCTGGAGATCGACGGGCAAGTGGCCTGGGTCGGCACCAGCAATTGGCTGGGCGGGTATCTGGATAACTCGCGCAATTTGGAGGTGGTGATGCATGACGCAGCGATGGCCAAGCGTGTGGGCGATTTGCATGAGCAGTTGTGGGATGGGCCCTATGCCAAGGCATTGGACGTGATGGCGCAGTATCCGGAGCCGCATCCGGGTAAGCCCTGAGCCCACATTTGGTTACTGGGCAACCCTGAAGTTTGAGTAGGATAATTCCCACGCCGAGGCTCCCTATCCCGGCCTTGGTGATGGTAGTGTGTGGAAATGTTTCTGACAGATCGATCAGAAACTTCTTACTCACTGCCTGCAAAGGAATGCCTCTGACCATGCACTTTCCCCTCAAGAAACTGGTGGCTGCCACCCTGTTCGCCGCCAGCTTCGCGGCCGTCGCCACGCCTGCGTCCGCCACTATCAGCGCCGAACAAAGCACGGCAATCATCAAGCACTTTGGCGAAACCCCGGCCACCGATTTCCGTGGTTTCCTCGGCACCCTGGCCAAGGGCGACCTGGCAAAAACCGACGACGTCGGCCCGGCCATCGAAGCCTTTCTCGCCAACAAAACCCTGAGCGCCGACCAGCAGAACGAAATCAATCGCCTGCTGGGGATTTACACCCGCGTGAAGTACGGCAAAGCCGCGCTGGAAACCCTGCGCGAGCTGGTAGAGATCCCGACCTTCAACGTCGACGGCCTGCCGCAGTACAAGAACCCGCAATTTCTCAAGATCGCCGACAAGATCCAGGGCCTGGCCAAAGCCTTCAACCTGAACTTCCGTAATGTCGACAACCGCGTCTACGAAATCACTCTGGAAGGCAGCGGCGATGAAGTGGTCGGTATTCACGCCCACGCCGACGTGGTGCCGGTGACGCCGGAAAACTGGGTGCTCAAGGACGGCACCAAACTTGACCCCTTCAAGGTCACATTGATCGGCGACCGCATGTACGGCCGTGGCACCGAGGATGACAAGAACGGCATTGTGGTGGCGATGTATGCGATGAAGGTCATCAAGGAAGAAAAACTGCCACTGGCGCGCAACTTCAAGCTGCTGGTGGACACCACTGAAGAAACCTCGGGCGACGCCATTCCTTACTACTTCGCGCACAACCCAACGCCGCAATACAACCTGGCGCTTGATGGCGGCTACCCGGTGGTGATTGCCGAAAAAGGCCACGGCGCCATCATGGCCACCTTCCCGGTGCGCAAAGGTGACGGCAAAGGCGCAGAAATCATCACGATGACCGGCGGCGCGGCCACCAACCAGATTCCTTCGGTGTCGGTGGCTACGTTACTCAGCGACACACCCGCCGAGTTGGCAGCCAGCCTGCAAAAAGCCGGCAATGAATACGCCAGCAGTCATGGCGGCGACTTCACCGTAGCGGCCAAGGTGGTGGGCAAAGAGGTCAAGCTGACGGTCACCGGAGTGTCCGCGCACTCGTCCGAGCCGGAAACCGGCGTCAACCCGGTCGCACGCATGCTGGAGCTGATCCACAGCGTCGACGGCAAGATTGCCCTCAAGCACAACCACATCACCGACGCTGCGCAGTACGCCGCCGACAACTGGGGCCTGGATTACCTGGGCGGCAAGCTGGGCGTGGGCTTCTCCGATGCGTTCATGGGGCCGCTGACCACTTCGCTGACCTTTGTCGGCCAAGACGCCAACGCCTTCAAGCTGGCGGTGGACCTGCGCATTCCCAAGGGCAAGTCGCCGGAAACGCTCAAGGCCGAGATCGAACAGAAAATCAACGCCTGGGACAAGCGCACCAAGGTGGCCATGAACTTCACTTACTCGGCAGCCGAGCCGATGTACCGCAACCCGGAGGGCGAGTGGGTCAAAGCACTATTGGCCGTGGCCAGCGAAAACCTCGGCATGGAGCATAAGTTCGGCACCTCGGCCGGCGCGACCTCCGTGCATAAGCTGCCCAATGGCGTGCAATTCGGCTTGGCGAAGCCGGACGTGAAGTACACCGGGCACACCGACGGTGAATTCAAGACCGTCGAACAGTTCCTGCTGGACCTGCAGATCGTCACAGAAATGATGGGCCGTGTAGGGCAACTGCCGAAGCTCTGACCGGCGAAGGTAAAAACCACAACGCCGATCAATCGTGATCGGCGTTGTGGTTAACCAAGTCTTGCTTGCGACCTAAAACATATCCATCGCATTGCACAGCTTGGCCTTCTCCACCGCCACGTTCTCCGGTTTCCCCGTCGGGTTCAGGCGCTGCAATGCAATCAGGCACTGGCCACCGTCGAGCAGGATCAGTTCGTAATCTTGCCCGGCCTTGGGGGTGAAGTGAAAGCTTTGCCTGCAGCTATAGGAATTGCCGCCACGGCCAGGCCCACTATCAGAAACGCTCTCATGGAAATCCTTTTTTGAGGCTTAACGGCAGTGATAAGGGCTTTCGCTGCGCAGTTCCTCGCCGGTGCGGGCATCGCGAATGATGACCGTCGCCCCCGGCGCATTGAGGCAGAACGCATTGCGTATGGGGTAAATGTTATGGCCCTCGGCGGTGAAGGTGCCGAGCCTGGTTAACGGGGCGCCGGAGGCGTCCTGAGCCGTCACGGTGTATTCACCCGACATGGTCAGGCAGCCGCTCAGTGACAGCAGCAGGGTGGCGCAGATTGCATATTTCACCGGTGATGTCCCTATCGCATAGAAATAATTGCCCTGATTGGCAATGGCTGTATGAGCCGACTGCGCCCATATAGTTCAGGGAAACTCGGGAAACCTCCTGCATAACACCTGGAGTGCCTCAGCCCTTCAAGCTTCAAGCATCAGGATATCTTCAAAGAACCCGCCAACCGGCTCGGTGGGGTGGCAGAGCTGGATCTCCAGCACCCACACCATTTCACTTGGCGTGATCTCAAGCGCGGCCAATTCCGTGTTGCCGAACAGTGCGTGGGGGAAATCCGCAATACGGTGGCCTGCCAGGTTGCGCGACAGCCGCCAGCCCTTGGTAATGGCGCACGCCTCGGCAAAGTCATAGAGTTCACAGCCGGTCATGCCACGCTTCCACGCCTCGCGGGTTTCATCGAACACCTCATGCACGGCCTTTAAGCAATCGCGGTGCAGCGCTGACTCGCCAAAGACGAAGGTGTCGCCATAGTCGCCCTCGTAGCCGTCCCACACCGGGCCGAGGTCGACCACCACGATATCGGTGGCACGCAGTGTGCGCAGTGGGTCAATGCCTTCTCTCGGCGGGCGAACCGTGTCGTCGCCAAAACGGATGTACGTCGGGTGCCAGGTGTGGGAGGCGCCAATGGCCTGCAATTGCTCGGCGGCCATGTCGAGGGCTGCCCCGGTGGTCATGCCGACTTTAAGGTGGCTGGCAATCGCCGCCAGGGCGCGGATGGTTTTTTCACGGGCGGCGAGCATGCCGTCCAGCGAATACCTCGGGCCGACCTTTTCCCAGGTGTCATCCAGGCTCTTGAGCAGCGTGTCGACGCTCGACTGGCCGCTGGGCACAAAGGCTTCGGCGATAAATCGATGGCTGGGTAAACCCGCTTCCAGGCACTCGGCACGCGTCTGGCTGATCATGCCGCCGTTACCGCAGGCATACACCTGCGCCGCTTCCCAGCGGTGCCCGTGGCTTAGCGCGACTTCCTGCACCTTGCCCTGGGAGGCCAATACCGGGTGCCAGTGAAAACGCGGGTGCTCGATGACCGCCTGGTCGAGGAATGCGCGGTCGTAAAAGTCGGTGGCCTGCGCGCCGCCCCAGTAAAACGTCACCTCCACATCCCGCTTCAAGGCGGTCAGCAGGATCGGCTTGATACCCGCGTAGCCGGTGCCGGTGGCGAACAGCACGACCGGCGCCGCATCATCGTCCTGCCAGGTGCAGGCACCAAAAGGCCCTTCCAGTTGCAACAGATCGCCGGCCTCCAGGCTGCCCAGCAGGGTCTCGGAAAAAAGCCCGCCGCTCACCCGGCGAATCTGCAACACCAGGCGCCCATCGCCTTCGGTCGGCAGGTTGGCGATCGAGAAACAGCGTGAATCGCCATCGACCAGGCGGACCTTGAGGTACTGGCCCGCCCGTACGGCCAACGGCATATCCGGCATCACCACCAACTCGATAATGTCAGGGCTCAGTGCGCGCTTGCTCAGCACCGTCGACTCGACGACCAGTGCGGGCGTGTCCAGCGACCAGCCAGGAATTTCCAGGCGCATGTCGGCGCAGGCGTGGCTTTGGCACAGCAGCATTTCATTGGCCGCCAACGGATAGCTGGGCGCAGGTGCGCCTGGGGCCAGTTGCTTGGCCCGGTATTCACCTTGGGTGACCACCACCTTGCACGAGCCACAGACACCGCGTCGGCACGAGAACGGCACCGACAAGCCACTGGCAAGCATGGCGTCGAGCAACAGCTCGTCACCGGCTTCAAAGGTTCTCCCCGAGGGAGAGAGTTCGATTACATGGCGCGTGTTCATATAAACCTCGGAGTGAGTGAGGCCCTGATTGTTGCGCTAGACTAGGCCCATTAAAACCTCCAGTTTTGGATACTTCAGATGGTCCAGATGCGTAAATGGCGTCCTTTGCTCAAGCTTGACGAGGGTTCCAGCCAAGCGTCCTATCGCAAGATTGCCGAAGGCCTCGTCGCGGCGATCCTCGAAGGGCGCTTGCCGCCCGGCACGCTGCTGCCGGGCACGCGGGAGATGGCGCAGCTGCTCGACGTCAACCGCAAGACCGTGATCCTGGCCTACGAAGAAGCCCTGACCAAAGGCTGGCTGATCAGCGAGCCGCGCCGGGGTACCTTCGTCAATGCGCAACTGACGCACAAGCCCGCGCCCACTCGCTCGCAGGCGTCTTTCGCCCCCGCGCTGGTGCCGCAGGCGATCGTGCCCTACTTCACCCAGAACGCCCAGGTGATTGCCCTTGAGCATCGGCATGACGCGCTGTTTTTCGATAACGGCGCCTGCGATCACCGCTTGCTGCCGCAAGCCGTGCTGCATCGCTACTACCGCAACGCCTTGCGCAGCAGCTTTACCACCAACACGGTGCGCTACGGCAGCGAAGGCACCGGCTATTACCTGCGCTGCGCGCTGGCCGACATGCTGCGCAACAATCGCGGGCTGATGATCAGCGCCGAGAATATCTGCCTCACGCCAGGCACCCAGGTGTCGCTGTACCTCACCGCGAGCTTGCTGATCCAACCGGGTGACGTGGTGTTGGTGGAGCGCCTGAGTTACCCGCCGGCGTGGGAGATTTTTCGCAAGCTCGGCGCGCGCTTGATCACCGTCGACATGGACGATGAAGGCTGCCGCACCGACCATATCGAGCAGCTCTGCCAAGCGCATAAGGTGCGCCTGATCTATCTCACCCCGCACCATCAATTCCCCACCACCGTGAGCCTGCATGCGGCACGTCGGCAACAGTTGCTGGCCTTGGCGGCGCTGCATGATTTTTGCGTGATCGAAGAAGACTACGACCACGAGTATCACTTCAACGGGCGGCCTTACCTGCCACTGGCCAGTGATACGACGCAACGCCATGTGATCTATATCGGCTCGTTATCCAAGGCATTGGGATCGACGTTTCGTTGCAGCTATGTGGTCGCGCCTGCCCATGTGATTGAAGTGCTGCAAAAAAGCGCCGCACTGGTGGTGGGCGACACCGATGCCGTCGCGCAGAAAATGTTGGCGGACCTGATCAATGAGGGTGAATTGAAGAAGCACTTGCGCCGTGTTTCGAAAGAATACGCCGCACGCCGGGAAGTGTTGCATAGCTGCCTGTTCGAGGCGTTCGGCGAGCGTATCCAGGTACGCACGCCCGAGGGCGGGCTGGCGCTCTGGGTACGTTTCCAGGATGAGACCGATGTTGACCGGTTAGTGGAGAATGCGCTGGGCCAGGGGGTTGTGGTGCGTAGTGCGCGTCAGTTTTCGCCTCAGGGCTTGGCGGAGAATGCGTTGCGCCTGGGGTTTGCTTCGCTCAATCGGGATGAGATTCACCAAGGAACGCTGCGCTTGGCGCGGGCCATGAAGAGCGGTTGAAAGCCGACCTGATCACTGAAACCACCCGTGGTCAAATGTGGGAGCTGGCTTGCCTGCGATGCGAACACCTCGGTTTATCAGTGGCATCCGGTTGAGGCTATCGCAGGCAAGCCAGCTCCCACAGAAAAGCAGGTGCTGATCCAAACGCAGTGTTACTCAAAGAGGCAGCATCAAACGAGACCGCTCTTGCACCCGCGCCAACTCGGGAAACTCCAGCAGCAGCGCCCGGTTGCCCCTGCCGATATGCTCCATGACCGCCCGCGTAACGTGTTCACGCACCATCCCGGTCGAGACGTAATACATGGCCCAGGCTTGCTCCGGCGTACAGTGACCGATCTGTTCCTCAATCTCCTTGTACGCCTGGTAGTCGTCCGATTTCACATCGCACGGGTCATCACGTCGGGCCATGATTTATCTCCCTCTCTGGGATCTCTGCGAAAGCTCCAGGGCCTTGCTCAGCCCGTCACGTACCGCTCTTGACCTTGGTCCACACTCGCGTGCGGATACGCTCGAGTTTCAACGGCAACGGCTCAAGTGGCACCAGCGTGGCGATGGTTTCTTTGGACGGGTAAATCCACGGGTTATCACGCAACTTCTGCTCAACCAGCGCGGTGGCGTCCTTGTTGGCATTCGGGTACAGCGTGTGGTTGGAGCTCTTGGCAATCACCTTGGGCTCAAGCATGTAATTGATAAACGCCAAGCCGGCCTTGGCGTTGGGTGCATCCTTGAGCAACACAAAGTTTTCCGACCACACCAGCCCACCCTCGCGCGGCAAGCTGTAGGCAATCTTGCGGCCAGTGCGGTTTTTCTCATTGATGGCCTGGGCCGTCAGTGCCCCGCTCGCCCAGCCCACGACCACACAGATATTGCCATCGGCAAAGTCGGCGTCGGTTCTGGAGGAGTCGAAGTAGAGCACGTAAGGGCGGATTTTCAGCAGCAGCGCCTGGGCCTTCTGGTAGTCCTCAGGGTTCTGGCTATTGCTCGGCAGGCCGAGGTAATGCAAGGCGATGGAGATGATTTCGCTCGGCGAGTCGAGCATCGCCACACCGCAGGACTTGAGCTTGCTGATGTTTTCTTCTTTGAAGATCAAGTCCCAGCTGTCCACCGGGGCGTTGTCTCCCAGTGCGGCCTTGACCTTATCCACGTCATAGCCGATGCCGGTGGTGCCCCACAGGTACGGAATCGCATATTGGTTACCCGGATCGTTAGTGGCGAGCAAGGCCAGCATTTCCGGGTCGATATGCGCATAGTTGCTCAGTTGGCTGCGATCCAGCGGGGCCAGCACACCCGCCTGGATCAGGCTTGGCAACACGTTGGAGGTGGCGACAACGACGTCATACCCGGTGCGCCCGGCCATGGCCTTGCTTTGCATGACCTCGGCACTGTCGAAGGTATCGATGTGCATCTTGGTGCCGGTTTTTTGCTCGAATTCCTTCGGCGTTTCTGGCGCGATCAACCCGAACCAGTTGTACAGGTTAACCCGGGGTTCTGCCGCCGCTGCGGGCGTGCTGGCCCCCGCACAGACAAGCGAGGCTAAAAAAAGGGCTCGCAAATGTGATTTATTCATATAACTATCCTTGTCAAAAACGACAGGCCTTCATGGCCATCAATGCTGGTTGGTGAATATACCCGGCGTCGTCGAATAGTAAATACCTACAAATACTTAGCTCAGCCCCCTGAATCCCTAACCCTAAAGGGGTAGTCCATGTCACTCGACCTTCACAACCTCGCCTGGCACCGGTCGGCCGGCAAGCTGATCATGGAGCTGAACCGCCCAGCCTTCTGGAGCTCGCTGGTTCGCGTGTTGAACGAGTATGTGCAGATCGACAATTGGGTGGTCCTGGTGTTCAGCAACCAGCAAGTCAATGTCATCAGCGTGACCGAGGTAGCGGATGCCGACGAAGTGGATGCCCTGACGCAACTGTATGTAAAAGGCCTTTATCTGCTGGACCCGTTTTACATTGCCAACCGTGAAAACCCGCAGAGCGGTTTTTTCCATCTGTCAGACATTGCTCCCGAGCACTTCCTGACCACCGAGTACTACCATCAGTATTTCGCCCGGTATGTGTCCGTCGATGAGGTGCAATACAACGTCCAGCTCGATGCGGATCGAACCCTGTGTATTTCATTTGGCAGTAATACGCGCTACACCCCGGAGCAGATCACCACGCTGGATATCATCAAGCCGTGGGTCATGGCATTGATGCATCAACGCATGTGCTTTGAAGTGGATGAAGAAAAACACCTCAGTGAACCGCCGCCCTGGTCTGAAGCCATCGTGCAATTGGGCACGCAGATCACCACGCGCGAGAAGGACGTGCTCAAGTTGTTGCTCAGTGGTTTCTCCAATAAAGAGATCGCCGGCAAACTGGCGCTGTCGACCGAAACCATCAAGGTGCACCGGCGCAATATTTACAACAAGCTCAACATCAAGTCGCAGTCCGAACTGTTTTCGCGTTTTTTCATGCCCAAACAGGACGTTTACACCCTCAATTAGACGAACGACCACCCACCCTGCCTGGAAGCCCTCAACGGCGGCCTAGCCGTTCGGTCAGTTACCGCGCTTTACACCTTTGCGTACTCTTTCCCTTGATTTCTATCGGAGGAGTCGTGATGCCCTTGATCAGCGATGTCGAACACGCTTGCACACGTCTGGCCCCGGCAGGATGGCGTGACCTGCTGATGCATCACGGCCTGGACATCACCTCCACAAGCCTGCGTGAAGAACTCGCCAGGCCTCTGCAGATTGATCGCACCCTGGCAGGCTTTGAGGATTTTTCCGCCGATGCCACACGCGGCATAGAGCCTGGGCGCCCGGCCGACAGCCTGCTGTTTCATGCATTCGCCTCGCCCAATGTGGTCACCGGGGTTAACGGTGAAACGCTCACGGCCTTCCCCACAGCCGCTGAAATCGAGCACATCCTCAATTATGTCTACGGCGCCACTCCCCCGACCCTGGCGGCGTTGCAGCAACGGGCCGGTGAGGCGCCGCTGGCGATTGCAGTGTTTGCCTATGAATACCGGCCCTACGCCGAAACCGTGCACAACCGCCAGGCAGACCTGTGTTTCTCACGCACCGGGGTGGCCCGGGTCGGCACAGCGAATGCGTTGTATAACCCGCAGCAACGAGGCTTTTTGCCCTTTGTCGAAGGCCAGCCGAATCAGATGCGGGTTATACCGGCGCGCTACGGCGCGTTCATCGCTGCCCGGCACACCGGCCAACCGACGCGGTTTGGCCCAATGGATGCTCAACCTATCGATGTGGATCTGGAGTTCTGGGTGCCCCTGCACAAGGTGTTCGATGGCAACGAGTGCCTGGCCGGGATGGACCTGACCGTGCAGCTGGAAAACCATCAGATCAATGAAAAAATCGCACAGATCCATCGGCGCTTTCCCGATACCGGCTGGCAGGAGCCTGACATTCTCAACGCGCCTTTCGTCATCACCGAGGGCTTGTGCCATTGGGCGAATACCGATGAGTTTGCGCCGGGGCTGTTGATGCCCGATGCCAAAGAAGCGCTGGTGGAACTGGCCTATTACCAAGACCGCCCGCTGTCGTTCATGATGCCGCCAAATACCGGCGGGTTGGTGCATGGGCGCCATCATTTGCGCGAAGACGGTTCGATCGAAGACCTCAACCAGCGTGAGGATGTCGACGCCATCGTCAAGGCGGGCGGCTACCGAGCCCTGCATTATCAGGATGCCATGGCCGACGGCTGGGTACGTGCCCACTGCCCTGCCTTGGAACTGGCGAGCATCGCCGCCTACTCCATCATCGGTGCGCCGGATTTTTTTCCGTTGTGCGGGCAGCGGGAACTCAAGCGATGGTCCAGTGACCCAGGCGTTTTCCCTTGCCCTGCGCCGCCCTGTCCAGAGGTTTGGCATACGCGGGTGAACCCACTGTCCGACGTGCGTTTTTATATCAATCAAGCCCTGGCCGGTGGGTTCTTCGCACCTGAAGACCGCGGCGTCACTGCCATCGTCTCCCACCCACAGTTTTCCACAACGCCCGGCTCGGCCCTGCCTGTGCAGCGTGCTCAACGGCAATCCTGGTTGCCGGATTTCGCCAGCGGGGTCTTTGGCCCGGGCTGGGAAGTGGGCCGGGGCCTGGTAGACGCTCCGTTTACGAACATGCTGTGCGGTTATCAGTTAGCCAGCCCGTTTACCGAGGATGCACGCATCTGTGCGGCACTCGGCTCGTACTGGCCGGGGGTCGCGCCGGACTCTACCCGCAGCTTTGAACCGCGCAATGTTTCCGCCACGGTCATTCCGCTGACAGACAGCGAAATCGGCCTGGGCGACAGCCCTGCCTGGGATGGTCGCGCCGGCCCCACCTTAATTGAATCCCAGGGGCGCACAGTGGTGCAGTACCGTGCTTATGAATACAGCGACTACACGCAGGCCGCATTGGAGGGTCAACTGTCGCTGGCCATCACCGGGCAGACCAGTACCGCGCAGTACCACCAGAGAGTGCTGGGGATGCGCCGTGCTTATCAGGCAGTAGGCGCCGGATCAGACAAAGAACAGAGAAAACGCTGGCCGTTGCTGTCGTTTTACCCAGTGCAATTACCCGACAAAGCTTTCGAAATGGCACAGCAAGAAGCGGGCGTGCGACTAAAGGGCGAGGTGCATTACTACAGGCTGTTCAAACACGGCGAGACCGCCACACCCACCCACGATTTCAAGCTGCGTCACGTGGAGATAGAGCAAGACATCGAGCTGTATATGGGCGAGGACGCTGTGCTTATTCGCCAAGACGGTGCAGCTTGGCAGCAACGCGATGAGTCACTTTGATGTCGTTGTCGTGGGCGCCGGCCCAGCCGGATGTGCCACAGCAATTGGCTGCGCGCAGAGGGGGCTGCGAGTCGCGCTGCTGGAGCAGACCCACTTCCCCCGATACAGGCCAGGAGAAACACTGCATCCAGGCGTTGAGCCACTGCTGCAGCAACTGCAGATCAGCCTCCAGAACTGCCCACGTCACTTTGGTCATTGGGTGCATTGGGATGGCCCGCCTCGTTTCAACGCCTTCAGCACGGGGCGCGCTATTGCCTGGCAAGGGTTCCAGGTTCCGCGCGCGTTGCTTGACCAGCAATTGCTGGAACGGGCACAAGCCCTGGGTGTGCAGCTCACGTACCTCAGACATGCCAGCCAAGTGCTGCTGCAACACGATCGTGTGCAAGGTGTACGTGCGGGCACCACGCAATGGACGGGCAAATTCGTGGTAGACGCCACGGGACGGCACCACTGGCTGCAACGTCAATTGCAGATACCCTGGCGGCGTTTTTCACCGCGCTTGGTCGCGCGGTTCGGATACTGCGAGGACAACAGTCTTGCAGACGACAAAATGGGCTTGTTCGCCCACCCACACGGCTGGCACTGGATTGCTCGTATCAGCCGTACACGCCTGCACTGGACCCAACTGGCGTTTACCCAGGAAGGCCAGCAACGCTTGATTCCACAGGCACTACAGCGCTGTAAGGCAATCGGCCAGGTCCGCGGTGCGGACGTGTCCTGGAGAGTGTGCTGCACTACGGCCGGGCCTGGTTTCTTTTTAGTCGGTGACGCGGCAGCAACACTGGACCCTTGCGCCTCCCATGGCGTGATCAAGGCATTAATGTCCGGCCTGCAAACAGCCTCCGCGATTGTCGACTGCCTGTTTTGGCCGGCTGGCGAAGCGACCGTACAAGCGGCCTATCAGGCCTGGGTACAAAAAACAGTGCAGCGTGACGTGCTCGCCCTGCGCGAGTTCTATCGTGCCCATCCTTATCCGCCAGCCTGGCTCTAAAGGCAGGCTTACCCCGCAGCGCCCAGAAACGGCAGCGCCAGGTACAGCTTGATCACCAGCGCATTGGTAATGTCGATAAAAAACGCCCCCACCATCGGCACCACCAGGAACGCAATCGGCGATGGCCCGAAGCGCTGCGTGACCGCCTGCATATTGGCAATGGCGGTCGGGGTGGCACCCAAGCCAAAACCGCAATGCCCCGCCGCCAGCACGGCCGCGTCATAGTTGCGGCCCATGACCCGGAACGTCACGAAGATGGCGAACAGGGCCATCAGCAATGCCTGGGCCGCCAACAGGATCACGATCGGCAAAGCCAGCGCCGCCAGATCCCAAAGCTTGAGCGACATCAGCGCAATCGCCAGGAACAACGACAAGCTGACATTGCCCAGCAGCGACACTTCACGCTCAAACACTTGATGCCAGCCCAGCGCCGACAAGCCGTTACGCAACACCACGCCCACAAACAGCACGCATACAAATGTCGGTAATTCGAACGCCGTACCTTTAATAAAGCCATACAGGAAGGTGCCGACCTGCAAGCTGACCGCCAACAATGCCAGCGTCTCGATAAATGAAAAAGAGGTGATCACGCGTTCCTGGTTGGGCTGCTCAAAACCTTTGGGCTGGGGCGGCTGCGCCAGCTCGACGCCGGGCACCTGCACACGCTTGATCAGCAAGCGGGCAACCGGGCCACCTATCAGCCCACCCAGCACCAAGCCGAAGGTCGCCGAGGCAATCGCCAGTTCGGACGCCGACGCTACACCATATTTTTCACTGAACACCGCGCCCCAGGCAGCGCCGGTGCCGTGCCCGCCGGACAAGGTGACGGAACCTGCCAGCAGCCCCATCAACGGGTCGAGCCCCAGCGCTTTGGCCAAGGCGATGCCCATGGCGTTTTGCACCACCAACAGGGCCGTCACGACCAGCAGGAAGATGCCGAGGATGCGCCCGCCTTTCTTCAGGCTGGCAAAATCCGCATTCAGGCCGATGGTGGCAAAAAAAGCCAGCATCAAGGGCGCTTGCAATGAGGCGTCGAATCGAACTTCGATGTCCGTCAATACGCGCAGCGATAGCAGCAGTGCCGCCACCAACAAGCCGCCGACCACGGGTTCCGGAATGCTGTAGGTGCGTAAAAAACCGATGCGGGCGACCAGCCAGCGCCCCAACAGCAGCACCAGAGAGGCGGCGACCAGGGTTGAATAAAAATCGAGTTGGAACATCTGGGCAGTTCTCTGAAGTGAACAGGCACACGGGGCTGGCCAGAGTAAAGACAGCAGGACATGTACACACCCACCCGCCATTAACTACAGACTATTCCTACTCACTTAACAACAAGACCTACAGGTTTGAGATTTTCACTCGTTGAATTACCTTTAAAACCACTAAAAGCGATGGAACCGGGTGAGTTTTTGTCGCTTTTTTTTGACTGTGTGCCCGCTCTAAATTAAGCCCGAATACCAACAACAATAAGGTCGTACCATGGCTAATTCAGAGTCTGCGCAGCCAGTCGCACGCAGCCGCTATCGCTGGGCGGTCGCCGGTTTGATTTTCGTCATCTACACCATTGCGGCGGCCGACCGCGCCAACCTTGGTGTGGCGATGCCGTTCATTCGCCAAGAGTTCGACATGAGCAACGCTGAGGCAGGCGGCCTGATGAGCCTGTTCCTGCTCGCTTATGCCTTGGCGCAAATTCCTGCAGGCTTTGCCTTTGCCCGCATCGGCGTGAGCAAAATCCTGCCGTCGGCCATGATCCTGACCTCGGTGCTGACCGGGCTGGTCGGCACCGCAGGCTCACTGCTGATGCTGAAAATCTATCGTTTTGGCCTGGGGCTGGCAGAAGGCCCATTGCCGATCAGCATGACGGCCACCATCAACAATTGGTTCCCTGCCAAAGAGAAAGGCATTGCCTCGGGGATCTTCCTGTCGGCGGTGAAGTTTGGCCCGGTCATCGTCCCGCCCCTGTGCGCAATCATCATTTCGATCTGGGGCTGGCGCGAGATTTTCATCTTCTTCGCCATTCCCGGCATCCTGCTGTCGATCGCCTGGTACTTGCTGGTCGCCGATCACCCCTCGAAGAGTCGCTTCGTCAATAAGGCCGAGCTTGATTACATTCTTGATCAGCCCGACCCGGCGCAAGCCACTGCATCCGTGGCCGCCAAACCCGTGGCGAGCTGGCTGAACTGACTCGATGTACTGATCAAACGCCGTGCTGAACCTGCGCTCACCTCGAGCCGCCAGGTCTTCAAATCGTGGAATATCTGGGGCTGTGCGACCAGTTACTGCTTCCAGTTGGGCGTGTCCAGCGTGCTGCTGACGTGGATCCCCACTTACCTGATCACGGTCAAACACTTCTCGATCATGAACATGGGCCTGGTTTCTGCGGCGCCCTGGGTCGGCGCGGTGCTGGGCAACCTGCTTGGCGGCTTTTGTTCAGACCGTTTTCTGGGGGGGCGGCGCAAACCCGGCATGCTGCTTTCGGCCCTGGGCACTTCGCTGATGATGTACCTGCTGATCAACTCACCGGCAGAGCCGATCGCCTATGGGCTGCTGCTGATGTTGACCGGCGTGGTGCTGAGCCTGGGCTTTTCATCTTATATGTCCTACCCGATGGGGCTGGCGTCTAAGGCCAGCTTCCCTATCGCCAATGCCATCGTGAACATGGTCGGGCAACTGGGCGCTGCGGCAACCCCCTTCTTGACCGGCCTGCTGCTCGACAGCCTGGGCTGGAATTATGTGTTCATTTTCCTCGCCGTTGGCTCCTTCACCAGCTTCGTGTTGTTGCTGACCATCGCCGAGCCCATTCCCCATAAGGCACACGCCTAGCCACTGTCCCCTGGCGCCCCACGTAAAGGATTCATTGTGAGCAGCACTCTCGACGCAGAGCGGTTATCGATCGGCAAAACGGTGTGGCTGGGCCTGTTGCAGATTGTGTCCTGGGGCGGCTCGTTTTACTTGCTGGCCGTACTCGCCGCCCCGATTGCAGAAGAAACCGGCTGGTCGCGGGAATGGGTGCTGGGCGCGGCGTCCATTGGTTTGCTTGCGGCGGGCATCGCCTCGCCATTGTGCGGGCGCTTGATCAGCCGCTACGGCGGCCGACCGGTGTTGGCCAGCAGCGGCGCGCTAATGGCGGCGGGGCTTTGGATGATGGCCAGTGCGCAATCACTGCCGATATTTTTGTGCGCCTGGGTGTTGACTGGCATAGGGATGGCGGCGGGCCTGTACGACGCGCTCTTTGCGACGCTGGGGGCGATTTATGGCATGAAGGCCCGCCCGATGATTACCGGTGTGACGCTGATTTCCGGCTTTTGCACCACGCTGATCTGGCCACTGCTGGCGATTGCCGTGCAAACCCTGGGCTGGCGGGGCACGTGTTGGCTCTATGGCGTGGTGTTGCTGCTCGGGGTTTTCCCGATCTATCGGCTGTGCCTGCCAAAGCAGCCAGCGCTGGCGCGCCCCGCCAACACGCACGCTGCGGGCACGCTATCCATCGCGCCGAGAATCTATTGGGTGATGACAACCTTGTTTTCACTGTCTGCGATGCTGATGACAGCGATTTCGGTGATCGTCATTGTGCTGCTCCAGGCGCGGGGCCATTCCCTGGCGGCTGCCATCGCACTCAGTGCAATCATCGGCCCGGCATCGGTGGCGTGCCGGCTGATCGACCTGCTGACCCGCGACAAACACCCGGTCTGGACCATGCTGATCAGCGTCGCCACGACGGCTGCCGGTATCCTGATCCTGGCTTTCATGCCCAGCCTGACGGCATTTGGCCTGGTGCTGTACGGCGCCGGCAATGGCCTTCGCGCCATCGTGCGAAGCACCCTGCCCCTGGCGATCGTGCCGGTAAAAGACTATGCGGTGATTTCCAGCAAGATGGCGGCGCCGGTGTTTTTCTGCCAGGCCATCACGCCGCTGGTCTGCGGCTATCTGCTGACGCTGGTCGGCGCACAAACGACGGTCACACTGCTGGCTGTCATGTCGTCGGTCACGGTGGGCCTGGGTGTGTTCCTGACCCGGCTGATTAAAATCAGCGCAAACAAAAACGCCGATCATTGCTGATCGGCGTTTTCGTTGAATATGGAGCGGGAAACGAGACTCGAACTCGCGACCCCGACCTTGGCAAGGTCGTGCTCTACCAACTGAGCTATTCCCGCAAAATGGCGTCCCCTAGGGGACTCGAACCCCTGTTACCGCCGTGAAAGGGCGGTGTCCTAGGCCACTAGACGAAGGGGACACACAACTGAAACACATGGTGTGTATTTCAGTGCCCAGAGGTTAAATCCGAAGATTATGCCCTGGTTTCACTCAATGCCGCCCGAGGGCCACATTGCTTGTAAATTGGAGCGGGAAACGAGACTCGAACTCGCGACCCCGACCTTGGCAAGGTCGTGCTCTACCAACTGAGCTATTCCCGCATATGGCGTCCCCTAGGGGACTCGAACCCCTGTTACCGCCGTGAAAGGGCGGTGTCCTAGGCCACTAGACGAAGGGGACACACGTACAACATTCACTCCCTACCGCGTTTCGCTGTGTGCTTTACGCTGTAAGTGGCGCGCATTCTATGGATGGATTGAAAGGTCGTCAACCCCCAAGGATAAATTTATTTAAATCAATGACTTCGCCCTGCTTTCCAGGCCTTGGCGGGCATTCTGCCCGTCCGGGCTTTGACGCCTATATTCTGGCGCCCGACAAGGCGCTATAGTTCGCCCAAGCAAATGATGGCAATGTGCATCTATGCAGGGAGCCCGCCCGGCAATGCTTACCTATATAGAAGAAACTACCTGGGCAACTGGTCGAACAGTCCTATCCGCCGGATGGTCCAGTCACTACACTCCACAGCAAACCCTATAAAAGAGGTCACACCGGTGACACCACTCATGATCACCCTGCTGGTAATAGCCGGGATCGTAATACTGATCGCCATTGGCTACATGAACCACGTGGTGGAAAACAACAAGCTGGAAAAGAAACGCACCGAGATCGAGCTCAATGATCGGCTGCGTCGATGTGGTGAAATCACCGAGACTTTTCCTGGCCAATTGATGACCCCGGCGCTCAAGCTGCTGCTCACCCGCCTTGAGCTCAACGTCAACCAGCGTCTGCTGAACCTCAACAAGTCCAGCGCGGCACTCAAGGCGCGTATCACTGAGTTGAATGCGCTGATTGCCCAGGGCGAATCGATTCCGGTGACCAACCCACCGGCGCCGATCCAGACTGAAGCCAAGGCCAAGGATGTGCGTTTTCTCCTTGAAGCCCTGCATGGCCAAGTGACCCGTGCGGCGCAGGATGGTTTTCTGCCGACCAACGAGGCCAAGCACTGGATCAAGGAAATTCGTCATATCCTGGTGCTGCTGCACATTGAGTTCTTCAATAACCTCGGCCAGCATGCGCTGCAACAGAACCAACCCGGCCAGGCACGCCTGGCATTCGAACGCGGCGTGCAGTACCTGCGCAAACAGCCGGAGCCGGTGCTCTATAGCGCGCAGTTGCAATTGCTGGAGAATCAACTGGCCCGTGCTAATTCGACGGTACTGACTAACAGCAAGCCGGCTGAAGATGAGGTCAATGAGTTGACTGAAGGGCTTAAAGTTGTGGATGCGGATGCGGAGTGGAAAAAGAAAGCTATCTACGATTGATCGTTGGGGGCGCGCGCGGTGGATGGATGGGTTGGGTACATATCCGTTACCCAAATAACGAATACACACCCTCCCAACACACCACCACCAAGTGCCATCACTTTGCACCTATCCCCCCGCCCCCGACTAGCGTAAAAAAGTGCCCCTAACTCCGTGAAGTCAGAGGCCTGCTATGCCTGTCGCCGTCATTGATGGACAACCGCTGCACTACGTCGACCAGGGCACCGGCCCGGTCGTTCTGCTGGGTTCAAGCTACCTGTGGGACCGCCACATGTGGGCACCGCAAATCGAAGCCCTGTCGCAACAGTACCGCGTAATCGTCCCAGAGCTTTGGGGCCACGGTGAATCCGGCCCGCTGCCGGCCCAAACCCAGTCCCTCGACGACCTGGCACGCCAGACCTTGGCCCTGCTGGACCAACTGGACATTGCACAGATCAACCTGGTGGGCCTGTCGGTCGGCGGCATGTGGGGCGCACGCCTGGCGTTGCTGGCGCCGCAACGCATCAACAGCCTGGTGCTGATGGACACCTACCTCGGTGCCGAGCCCGAGGCGACGCGTCAGTATTATTTCTCGCTGTTCAAGATGATCGAAGACGCCGGTGCCATTCCTGAGCCGTTACTGGATGTGATCGCACCGATCTTCTTCCGGCCAGGCATCGACCGCGAGTCGGCGCTGTACCAGGATTTCCGTCAGTCGCTGCAAGCCTTCTCCAAGGAGCGTTTGCTGGACAGCATCGTGCCATTGGGTCGCCAGATCTTCAGCCGCGCCGATATCCTCGACCAACTGCACCGCCTGGACACCGACACCACCCTGATCATGTGCGGTGAGCAGGACAAACCACGCCCACCCGCCGAATCCAAGGAAATGGCCGAACGGATCGGTTGCAGCCTGACCCTGATTCCAGACGCCGGGCACATCTCCAGCCGCGAAAACCCGGACTTCGTCAACGAAGCCCTGCTGACCTTCCTCGCCAACAACGCCTGATCGTACGGCTCCGCCTTTGCTCACTGATCAAAGGCGGAAGTGCCCCACCATGCCCTTGAGTTCGGCCCCCAGCTGCGCCAGCTGAATGCTCGAGGCGGCGTTGCCTTGCATGCTCAGCGCCGATTGGTCGGCACTCGCGCGGATACTGGTGACACTGCGATTGATCTCTTCGGCCACCGAACTTTGCTCCTCGGCGGCGGCGGCAATCTGCTGATTCATCTGCTGGATCAAGGACACAGCCGCGGCGATGCTGCCCAACGCACTCTCGGTTTCCAGCGCATCGCTGACGGCCAGTTTCACCAGCTCGCCGCTTTGCTGAATCTGCTGCACCGACGACTGCGCGGCACTGCGCAACGTACTCACCAACCGCTCGATTTCCTCGGTCGATTGCTGAGTGCGCTTGGCCAGCGCCCTCACCTCATCGGCCACCACCGCAAACCCTCGGCCTTGCTCGCCGGCGCGGGCGGCCTCGATGGCTGCGTTAAGGGCCAGCAGGTTGGTTTGCTCGGCGACACTCTTGATCACCCCCAACACCGTGCCGATGTGCTGGATTTCGGCACTGAGGCTGTCGATGCTGGCGCTGGCACTGGTGCTGGAGGACGCCAGCAATTCGATGCGCTGCAGGCTCTGACGCACCACCTGCTGGCCGCTGTCGACCTTGGCATCGGCGGTCTGCGCCGCTTGCGCGGCCTCTTCGGCGTTGCGCGCTACGTCATGCACGGTGGCGGTCATCTGGTTCATCGCCGTGGCGACCTGTTCGGTCTCCTCTTTCTGGCTGCTGACCTCTACATTGGTTTGTTCGGTGACACTGGAAAGTGATTGCGCAGAGCTGGCCAATTGCTCGATGCCGGCCTGCAGGCCGCTGACCATCTGGCTCAAGCCAGTGCCCATCTGTTGCATCGCTTGCATCAACTGGCCGATTTCATCACGGCGACTGACCTCCATCCGCCCGCTCAGGTCTCCTGCGGCAATCTGCTGGGCCACCGCGATCACACTGCGCAGCGGCGCCACGATCAGACGGGTAATCAGCCAGGCGGCAATCAGCCCCACCAACAACGCCAACGCCGAGGATCCGATGATCAGCAACGTGCTTTTGCGCAATTGCGCTTGCATCGACTGGTCTTCGGCGGCATACGCCTGGTTGACCCGGCTCACCACTTGGTCGGCGCGGTCATGCAATTGCTTGTAGACGATTTTTTCCTGAGCCAGCAAACCGGTGTACTCACCGAGCTTTTCGCTGAAAGCGGCAATATGCCCGGACACCTCATTGAGCACGGTCTGGTAACCCGCGTCCTTGACCGAGGTTTTCAACTGCTCAGCCTGCGCCAGTGCCTGGTCGGCCTGTTCGATCTTGCCCTGTTCGGCGTTGTCGGCATCGGCCTTGCGGCTCTGGTCCAGGCGCACGCGCGCCTCGTTCATGGCTTGCAGCATCAAACGCGAGACCTGGCTGACTTGCCCGGCCTGCTCGATAAACTCGGCGCCCTCCTTGCCCTGGCTTTCCTTGAGGCCATAGGCGCCATCGTCGGCCAGGCCGGCTTGCAGCACATCGAGGTTATTGGCCACGCTGGAAACCGACCAACTGGCCATCTCCAGAGCCAGGTCCTTGGTCTGGGTCAACTCGACAAATTCATCGAACGCCTTGCGATACGCGGCCAACGCCTGCTCAACGTCGCCCATCACCGGCACATTGGCAGCGGACTGGGCCTTGAGCGTGGCCGCCAGGGCAGCCAGTGCATCGACGCTCTCGTGCAAGGCATCGACGGCCCTGGGGTCGGCATGCAACGCGTAGTCCTGCTCGATCAAGCGCACCTTGAGCAAGCCGCTGTTGAGCGAAGACATGGCATTGAGGCCTTCGAAACGCTGGCCAACGGTTTGCAGCGACCACACGCCAATGGCCGCCACCAACGCCGTCAGCAGCAGCACCAGGGAGAAGCCCAAGCCCAGTTTTTTTGCCATACCGAGGTTGGCGAAACGTCGTTGCACGGCCGAAATCATTGCACTTGAGTCCTCTTGCACGGGCACACGCCAGCAAGCCTGGTTGCCATGCAGCGAGATTCGCAACGACACGCCATTGGCACAAGACGTTGGCGTCACAATAATGGCAAAAAGCTACATACTCGTCGTTTTCAGAATGGTCGAGGTCGATCTGGCAGGCCCCATGGCGCGGAACAACGCCAACGCGCGCTGATCAGCAGCATTGGCCACATTGATGCGCAGCCAGTCACTGGGTTCGCCCCGGGGAGTAAACAGCGCCCCGCTCGACAGCAGGACGCCGAGTCGACTCGCGCACGCCTGCAACCGTGAATGATCGCCCAGGCCCGGGCGTGCCCACACAAACATGCCGCCCGCAGGCACGGCAAATACCTCCCACTCTTCATCCTCCAGTACCTGCAGGGTTGCCGCCATTTGCAGGTTCAAACGCTTGCGCAGGCGTTGCACCCACTTACGGTAGGTGCCATTGGCCAGCAGCGTGGCGACTACTGCTTCGGCAAACCGCGAGGTGCCGATACCGGTCAGGGTCTTGAGGCTGGCCATTTGCGCAACGATGGCCGTGCTGGCACTGACGTAGCCCACGCGCAAGGCACTGCTCAGGGTCTTGGAAAAGCTTGATACATAGATCACCCTGTCATCATGGGGCAAGGCCGACAGTCGCGTGCAACTGGCGTGCTGCAGGTCGCCATAAACGTCCTCTTCAATGATCAGGAAGCCATCGCGTCGCGAAAGCTCCAGCAACCGTTCAGCCACGGCCCGGCACAGGCTGGTGCCGGTGGGGTTGTGGTAGAGGCAGTTGATGAACAGGCACTTGGGGCGGTGCCGTTGCAGCAGTTGTTCAAGCACCGGCATGTCCGGGCCACCCACGATACGCGGAACCTCCAGCAGCGTGACGCCGTGGCGCTCCAACTGTCGATAGAGGTTGGCGTAGCCCGGCGTTTCAACCACCACCGTGTCGCCGGCCTTGAGCAGCGAGCGTATCAGCAAGTCCTGCGCATGGCTGGCGCCATGGGTGGTGAGGATGCGCTCAAGGCAGGTGGCCACCTTCATCTGAGTCAGCCGCTTGAGCAGTTGCTCGCGCAATGCCGGCAACCCCAGTGGCGTGCTGTAGTTGAAGAGGCCGGCCGTGTCGGTGCGGCTGATTTCACGTATCGCGTAGCACAAATCATCGCTTTCACGCCACGCGTCCGGCAGCCAGCCGCAGCCCAGTTTCAACTCGCCCAGCGGGCCATCGACATAGGCACCCCAGCCCAGTTCTGCCCCCTCATACCAGTGGCTTTCCTGGCAAACAGGGGGCTGGGCGACCACAAATCCCGAGCCTTGCCTGGACGCCAACACGCCCTGTGCCACCATTCGCTCGAAAGCCTCGATCACGCTCGACTGGCTGAGCAGATTGTCGAGGGCCAGTTGCCGGATGGATGGCAAGCGCGTGCCGGGGCTCGCGCCGCTCTTGCGTATCCATTGCGCCACCGCGCTGACGATTTGCTGCACCACCGGTACATGGGCTTGTCGATCGATCCCTAAATCCATGAGCCACTCACTTCAACTGTCTGTTATTCAACCCCAAACAGTTAAGCACAGAAGCTCGCTCAAGCCGGCCGCAAACACTTATTAAAGTATTGATTTTATTGAATTATTTACCTGCTGATACACATTCTGACGAGGCCTTGTGCCAGCCGTGGAAACGCCCCACAGCGGCCCAATACTTTTCCAAGAGTGCGTGGCATTGAGTCCTAGATAGCCGTTGCGCCACCGTCCACCGCCAAGGCTTGCCCTGTGGTAAACGCCGCCCCATCACTGCACAGATACAGCACCGCACTGGCGATTTCCTCGACCTTGCCAATACGCCCGACCGGGTGCATCGCGGCGGCAAACTCGGCCTTGCGTGGATCGGCTTCATAAGCGCGGCGGAACATGTCGGTGTCGATTACTGCAGGGCACACCGCATTCACACGGATTTTCTTCTTCGCATACTCGATGGCGGCCGATTTTGTCAGGCCGATCACGGCGTGCTTGGACGCCGCATAGATGCTCATCTTCGGCGCAGCGCCCAACCCGGCGACCGAGGCGGTGTTGACGATCGCGCCGCCGCCCTGGGCCAGCAACAGCGGCAGTTGATACTTCATGCACAACCATACGCCCTTGACGTTAACGCCCATGATCGCATCGAACTCATCCAGGCTGCCGTCAGCCAGCTTGCCCTTCTCGATTTCGATGCCGGCGTTGTTGAAGGCATAATCCAGGCGCCCATAGGCAGCGATGGTCTGTGCCATCAATTGCTGCACGTCGGCGTCCAGCGTGACATTGCAGCGCACGAACAGCGCTTCGCCACCGGCGCTTTGGATCAACCCAACCGTGCCCTCGCCACCCGCCACATCCAGGTCGGCAACCACTACTTTCAAGCCTTCTGCGGCAAATGCCAGCGCGGTGGCGCGGCCAATACCGGCGGCAGCGCCAGTCACCAGGGCGACCTGGCCGGAAAACGTCATGCTCATGGAGGATGTCCTATGCGAGAAATAGCCGTGGGCCGAGTCTAGCCAAGCGTACGGCGGGCGCGTCAGCACTATCATATGGCCGGTTGAGGTTGCATGAATCGCAGTGATAAGACGCCCAGGGCAACTATCAGCTCGACCTATTGGCGAGCATTCGCGCCCACCCTTAACCTTGCCCTCACGCCGCTGAAGGTCTATCACTCAAGGTTCACTTCTAACAGAGTCCCTGCCATGACTGCCCAGACCAACCGCCAATTCCTGCTCGCCAAACGCCCGGTCGGCGCGGCCACGCGGGAGACCTTCACCTACCAGGAAGTGCCGGTGGGCACACCAGCGGATGGGCAAGTGCTGGTGCGCAATGAATACCTGTCCCTGGACCCGGCCATGCGTGGCTGGATGAACGAGGGCAAATCCTATATCCCACCGGTCGGCATCGGCGAAGTCATGCGGGCGCTGGGCGTGGGCAAGGTGATCGCTTCGAACAACCCGAAATTTGCCGTGGGTGACTACGTGAACGGCGCGCTGGGTGTGCAGGATTATTTCCTGGGTGAGCCGCGCGGCTTTTATAAGGTCGACCCAACACTGGCGCCGCTGCCGCGCTACTTGTCAGCGTTGGGCATGACCGGCATGACCGCCTACTTCGCCCTGCTCGACACCGGCGCGCCCAAGGCTGGCGATACCGTGGTGATCTCCGGCGCCGCTGGCGCAGTGGGCAGCATTGCCGGGCAGATTGCCAAGCTCAAGGGCTGCCGCGTAGTAGGCATCGCGGGGGGCGCCGACAAGTGCAAGTTCCTCATTGATGAACTGGGCTTCGACGCCGCCATCGACTACAAAAGCGAAGACGTACCCGCCGCCCTCAAGCGCGAATGCCCCAAAGGCGTGGATGTGTATTTCGATAACGTCGGCGGCGATATTCTTGACGCCGTGCTCAGCCGCCTGGCCTTGAAAGCACGGGTGGTGATCTGCGGCGCAATCAGCCAGTACAACAATAAAGAAGCAGTGAAAGGCCCGGCCAACTATTTGTCGTTGCTGGTCAATCGTGCGCGCATGGAAGGGTTTGTGGTGATGGACCACGCGGCGAACTTTGCCGCTGCTGGACAGGAGATGGCCGGCTGGATGGCCCAGGGCAAGCTCAAGAGCAAGGAAGATATTGTCGAGGGGCTGGAGACGTTCCCGGAGACGTTGATGAAGCTGTTCAACGGCGAGAACTTTGGGAAGTTGATTCTCAAGGTTAACTGACTCACTACTGAACCAAATGTGGGAGCGGGCTTGCTCGCGAATACGCAGTATCAGTCACACATCAGGTGACTGACACTCCGCTTTCGCGAGCCCCGCTCCCACATTTTAGATCAGTGACAATCAGGCGATTTCGGCGACGACTGCGGCCAGTGCCTTGGCCGGATCTGCCGCCTGGCTGATCGGGCGACCGATCACCAGGTAGTCCGAGCCTGCATCCAGTGCCTGACGCGGGGTCAGGATACGGCGCTGGTCATCCTGGGCACTGCCCGCCGGACGAATCCCCGGGGTCACCAGTTGCAGCGACGGGTGCGCAGTCTTCAGCGCCTGGGCTTCCAACGCCGAACACACCAGGCCGTCCAGGCCAGCCTTCTGCGCCAGCGCCGCCAGGCGCAGTACCTGCTCCTGCGGTTCGATGTCCAAACCGATGCCGGCCAGGTCTTCGCGCTCCATGCTGGTGAGCACGGTCACACCGATCAGCAAGGGTTTGGGGCCGCTGCGCTGCTCGAGCACTTCGCGGCAGGCGTTCATCATGCGCAGGCCGCCGGAGCAGTGCACATTGACCATCCACACGCCCATTTCGGCGGCGGCTTTAACTGCCATAGCAGTGGTGTTGGGGATATCGTGGAATTTCAGGTCGAGGAAAACCTCGAAGCCTTTGTCACGCAGGGTGCCGACGATTTCGGCGGCGCAGCTGGTGAACAGTTCCTTGCCGACCTTGACCCGGCAAAGCGTGGGGTCCAACTGGTCAGCCAGCTTCAGTGCGGCGTCACGAGTGGGGTAATCCAGGGCGACGATGATAGGAGTCTGGCAGACGGACATTGGAATGGGCTCTCAGGCAAGTCGAAATCGGCGCGGATTGTAGCGCAAGCAGCGCCGTTGCGGGATCCGATGATCGGTAAAATGCTGATCAAGCGCGCATAACCGGGGATTTCGAGTCATTGTGTCAAGACCGATACATTCCCGACATGCCCTCAACACGCCCCGCGACTAGCCTCGCGCACATGACCGCTCGCCCAGCACTTCCAGGCATGGAGTTGGGCGCCTATGCTCACCGTAACAACCCAGGCAGATGATCGCACTATGCATACCCCTACCGTCTCTGTAAACGAAGAGCCAAAAGGCGCGGTGATCGCCGAAGACAAGCGATGGAACACCCGCGCGCTGATCGTCGATGACGACCTGCCGATCCGTGAACTGCTGATCGACTACCTGGCCCGCTTCAATATTCTTGCCACCGGCGTCACCGACGGCACGGCCATGCGCACCGCCATGCAAGCCGAAACCTTTGATGTGGTGGTGCTTGACCTGATGCTGCCGGGCGAAGATGGCCTGTCGCTGTGCCGTTGGTTGCGCACTGAGTCGGACATCCCGATTTTGATGCTCACGGCGCGCTGCGAACCCACCGACCGCATCATCGGCCTGGAACTGGGCGCCGATGACTATATGTCCAAGCCGTTCGAACCGCGCGAGCTGGTGGCGCGTATCCAGACCATCCTGCGCCGGGTGCGCGATGACCGCACCGAGCAGCGCGCCAACATCCGTTTCGACAACTGGCGCCTCAACAGCGTATTGCGCCAGCTGGTGGCCGACGATGGCCTGGTGGTGCCGCTGTCCAACGCGGAATTTCGCCTGCTGTGGGTGTTTATCGAACGCCCGCGCCGTGTGCTGAGCCGCGAACAATTGCTGGATGCTGCCCGTGGCCGCTCCATCGAAGCCTTTGACCGCAGCATCGATCTGCTCGTATCGCGCCTGCGCCAGAAGCTTGGGGATGACCCGAAAGCACCGCAACTGATCAAAACCGTGCGCGGCGAAGGTTACCTGTTCGACGCCCGGGATATCGGTTGATGCGCGCCACCTTCAATACGCTGTTTGGCAGGCTGTTCGGCGTATTGCTGGTGGCCATTGTGCTCGCTCATGTACTGGCGATTTTCTGGTTTCGCCACTACGGCCCGCCACCACCGCCGCCCCAGGAAACCTTCGTCGAGCAACCCGACGGCACGATGAAGCCTTTGGCTCGCCATCACCGGCCTTGGTACGGCGGCCCCGTGGTGCCGCTGACCTTTCAGTTTATCTCGCTGATCATCGCCGCCTGGTACGGCGCCAAACTGCTGAGCCGGCCGATCCAGCGCCTGAGCGCTGCGGCCGAACGCTTGAGCCTTGACCTCGACAGCCCGCCGCTCAACGAGTCCGGACCACGGGAAGCACGCCAGGCGGCATCGACCTTCAACCTGATGCAAAAGCGTATCCGCGAGCAAGTCAGCCAGCGCGCGCGCATGCTCGGCGCCGTCTCTCATGACCTGCGCACGCCGCTGTCACGCCTAAAGCTGCGCCTGGAGCAGATCGAAGACACCAAGCTGCAAGGCCAGATGCGCCAGGACCTGGACGACATGATCGGCATGCTCGACGCCACCTTGAGCTACCTGCACGAACAACGCACCAGCGAGACCCGGCACTGGCTCGATGTGCAGGCGCTGGTCGAGTCCCTCAGCGAAAACGCCCAGGACCAAGGCTCGGACGTACAGTTCTCGGGCACTTGCGTACCGTTGCAGGTGCAACCGATGGCGCTGCGTTCGTGCCTCAACAACCTGATAGACAACGCCCTGCGCTATGCCGGCACGGCGCGCATTGAACTGGCAGACAGCCGAGGCGCCCTGGTGATCCGCGTGATCGACCACGGGCCGGGGATCGCCGCCGATAAACGCGAGGCGGTGTTCGAGCCGTTCTTTCGCCTAGAAGGTTCGCGCAACCGCAACTCCGGCGGCGTCGGCCTGGGCATGACAATTTCCAAGGAAGCCGTGGAACGTCTTGGTGGCCACCTGAGCCTGGAGGAAACCCCAGGCGGCGGCCTGACAGCCGTTATGTGGCTGCCGAGGGCCTAAAGGGCTTTGTCTTCGCGACGCTCCTGCGCCTGGGTCGCACTCCAATCCGTCAGCAGGCTGTAGGCCACCGCCAACAAGGTCGGGCCGATAAACAGGCCGATGAAGCCAAAGGCGATCAAGCCACCAAACACGCCCAACAGCACGATCACCAGCGGCAGGTTGCCGCCTCGGCTGATCAGGTACGGCTTGAGCACGTTGTCCACGCCACTGATGATGAACGTGCCCCATACACCGAGGAACACCGCATAGGTGTAGTCGCCCTTCCATGCCAGCCAAGCCGTGGCGGGGATCCACACCAACGGCGGGCCCATGGGGATCAGGCTGAGCAGGAAGGTGACGATGCCCAGCACCAGCGCGCCCGGCACACCCGCAATCAGGAAGCCGATCAACGCCAGCAGGGCCTGGGCCGCCGCCGTACCAATCACGCCGTTGACCACGCGCTGCACAGTACCGGCCACCAGTTCGATGTAGTAACCGGCGCGCTCACCGATCAGGCGCTCCAACAGGCGATGCACAAACACCGCCAGCCGCGGCCCATCCCGATAAAAGAAGAACACGAACACCAGGCTCAAGGTCAGCTCAAGAATACCGCCGCCAATTTGCGCGCTGCGCGCCAACAGCCAGTTACCCACCTGGCCCAGATACGGCTTGATGCTGACCATCAGTGCTGCGCCCTGTTGATCGATGCTGTCCCAGGTCGCTACCAGGCGCTCGCCGACAAACGGGATCGAACCCAGCCAGGTCGGCGCGGCGGGCAAGCCGTCAACCTGGATATCCTTGATCAAGCCCACCGCATCGCGCACATGGTCGGCCAGGTTGAACCCCAGCCACACCAGCGGCACCGCCACCAGCAACATCCAGCCCAAGGTGAGGATGCCCGCCGCCAGGGATTCGCGGCCGCCCAGCCAGCGCGTGAGCAAACGCATCAGCGGCCAACTGGCAAACGCCAGCACCGCACCCCAGAACAGCGCCGACCAGAATGGCGCCATCACCCAGAAGCTGGCACCAAACAACACCAGCAGCAGGATTTGCACCAGTAGGCGATCGTTATTGAGCATCGGGTTTCTCGAGAATAAGGCTGTAGGAAGAGAGCTTAGGCGAACGGCACGGGTCCGTTCGCCTTATAACGGTCAGCGTATCAGATGCAGGTGCAAACCCTTAGCGTCACCGCTGCCGGTTTCCAGGCGGGCGGCACGCACGCCGCTGTCGATAAGGCCCTGGCGCCAGGCTTCGGCGGTCGGCCCAGTAAGGCTCACGCGCAACGTGGCGTCGAGGTTCAAGCCACGGGAAATCAAGGTCAGCCAGGTGGCGTCAGGCGCGCCGCCGAGTGCCGGAAAGTCCAGCTCGCCGGTGCTTTTCAGCTCGCGCAGCAAGGTTGCCGAGGTGGGCAGCAAATCGCCCAACGGCGCACTGGCGTCCAGTTGCTCTACATGCAGATAAGCACGGCGGTTGCCACGCGTAATGCCGTACAGCGCCACCAGCGAATTGTCCTGCGGGGCGGCCAGGCGCAGCAGCAGGTATTCCTGCTGGCCGTCGGCGCCGACCAGCTTGGCATTGCCGAACACTTCATTGGCCCACAGGCTGCTTTCACCGCAATCACGCGCCTGGCACCAGAACAACAGCTGCGCGCCCTTGGCCTGCAGCGCTTCGCGCGTCGCGGTAAACGCGGCACTGGACGTGTGCTCGGCGGGCAGTTCATAGGTGATGGCCGTGGTTTGGCCGCGTGCCGTGGCCTGGCCTTCATAGCGCAATTGGCCGCTGATCTTGCGGATCGCGCCCATGGGGTAGATGCGTTCTTTTTCTTCAGCGGGGCGGTAATCGACGATTTGCGCATCGACCTGACGGGCCACCGCCGGTAGATCCTGGCTGCCCGGCACGTCGGCGGCGAACACCAAAGGGCTCAAACAGCACAGCCCAAGGGCACGGAGACATCCTTTACGCAGGCTCATCGGATGGTTGAGCCCTGGCCATTAGTGGTCGCAGCAGTATTCATAGCGTTCATGGTTGACTCCCTTTCAATCCGCCCAGCCTCGGCAGTTGACCCCGCCAAGTCAAGGCGTGGAGAAGAACCGATTGAAACAGTCTGCAACAAGGACCGCGCCGGGCTCATCATTCAGGTGTAAATGATGGCCGCCCGGCAGCGTGTTGACCGTAAAGGGTAGCTGAGAAAGCAATTCGGAATGTTTCGCCAGCATGCCGTCAGCCGCAACCACCAATTGTGTAGGGCAACCCACACGTCGCACGAACGCCATCGCCTGCTCGTCCGTCAGGCGCATCGGCGATGCCAGGGTCAAGCGCGCATCGGTGCGCCAGGTGTAGCCACCCGGCACAGGCATCAAACCGCGCTGGGCCAGCAGTTCGGCGGCTTCACGGCTGACCGCCACCACGCCTTTCATGCGCGCTTCAACGGCCCGATCCAAGGTGCTGTAGACCGGTTTGCGCTTGTCTTGCAGGCTCAATTGCGCCTGCAACGCCATGCCGAGGCGCTCGGCGGCGTTCTCGCCGGCGGCGGTTGGCGGGATCACACCGTCGATCAACCCCAGGTGTGTGACGCGCTCGGGCAACGCTCCGGCCAACACCAGGGAAACGATGGCGCCGAGGGAATGGCCAAGTAATGCAAAACGTTTCCAGCCCAGTTGTTCAGCCACTTGCAGCACATCAAACACGTAATCCCACAAGGCATAACCGGCCCCGGCCGGCCGATGGGCTGAGTGCCCATGCCCGGCCATGTCCAGCGCAACGATGCGCAGGCCCGTAAGCTTGGGCGCCAGCCGTGCAAAGCTGTTGGCGTTGTCCAGCCAGCCATGCAGAGCGATCACCGGCAGGCCGTCTTCGGGCCCGAACAGGTGCGCGGCCAATTCGATGTGCGGCAGGCTCAGGCGTACTTCTTCGACGGGGTTGCTCATGCGCAGCTGCGCTCGCGGGCTTGCCAGCGGGAAAACAGGTTCTTGATCAAGGTGGCGGTGTCCTGTGGGCGTTCGAGAGGGAACATATGGCCGCCCGGCATGGTGAGCATTTCGCCCATGGGCAGGCGATCGACACCACTGGCATGGTGACGCATCACCACCCGGCTCTGGCGCCCGCGCACCACCGCCAGCGGCACCTTCAGCTGGCGAACCTGGCCTGGGCTGGTATGGGGCACGCCCCGGTAGATACTGATCTCGGTGGCCGGGTCAAAGCGCAAGCGCAGGCGATCGCCCACCTGTTGCAGGCCGTGTTGCAGGTACGCGTCAAAGCACTCCGGGTCGAAGCCGCGAAACAGCGTCTTGCCGGCGAAGTAGCTGCGTGCGGCAGCCAGGTCGCTGAATTCTTCACGCCGACCCAGGGTGCGCCCGGCCGGGGTCAGGCGGTCGATAAAGCCAAACCGTTTGGCGGCGCGAATCACCCAGCGGTCAGCGCGGGTGAGCACCGGCGAATCCAGCATCACCACGCCACGGTACAGCTGCGGGCAGCGCATGGCCGCGTGCAAGTGCAGCACGCCGCCCAAGGAATGGCCCACGCCCCACACCGGCTCCGGTTGCTGTTCCAAATGGTGGATCAGCTCATCCACCAGGTTCTGCCAGTTGTCGTCCACTGGAAACCTGGGGTCGTGACCGTGCTGGGGCAAATGCGCCACCGCGTATTCCGGGGCCAGGGCGGCAAACAACTTGCCGTAGGTGGCCGAAGGAAAGCCATTGGCATGGGCAAAAAACACGTGCTGCGACATACAGGATCCATTTACGAAAACAGAAGTGAATTGTCACCAGCCTTGAGCCGCACAGCAATGACTGTAACCGCCAGGAATGATGACACTCACGCCACGCCTATCGTGCCGGCGGGTTCTCGCCCAACGGCACCACGGCCATGGTCAGGCGCGACACGCAGCTGGCCTTGCCATCGTCGCTGGTCAAGCGAATGTCCCACACCTGCGTGGTACGGCCGATATGAATCGCCCGTGCTACCGCGGTCACCCGCCCACTGCGCACACCACGCAAGTGGTTGGCGTTGACCTCAAGGCCCACGCAATAGAACTTGCCGGCATCAATGCACAGGTAAGCCGCCATGGAGCCGACGCTTTCGGCCAGCACCACTGACGCGCCACCGTGCAGCAGGCCGTACGGCTGGTGGGTGCGATGGTCGACCACCATGCTCGCGGTCAGGGACTCGTCGTCGAAGCTTTCGAAACGGATGTCCAGCAGTTCACCAATGGTGTTTTTCTGGATGGCGTTGAGTTGCTCGATATTCGGTTGGGTGCGCCACAAGCTCATGAAATTGTCCTTATTGGTTTTATTACGACCCTAATCCTGCCACACAATGGTTTCGCTGCGTTCGCTCCAGGACGAAAATTGTGCACCGTAAGTCGACTCGATTACGTTGCGTTTTATCTTCAAGGTTGGCGTCAAAAAGCCGTTTTCCACCGCCCAACTGTCTTTGACCACCACCAGTTGGCGCAAGCGCTCATGCTTGTCCAGCGCGCCGTTGACCTGTTCCAGCCAGCGTTCCAGGCTGCCGCGCAGCGCTTGCCGGTCCTGGCTGCCAGCCGACAACACGCACAAGCCCATCGGCGCCAGCTGGCCATCGCCAACCACACAGACTTGTTCGATGCGTGCATGTTCAGCCAGGCGGTTTTCGATCGGCGCCGGGGCCACGTACTTGCCCTTGCTGGTCTTGAAGATCTCCTTGAGCCGCCCGGTCAGGCGCAGGCGCCCGTCGGCGTCCTGCTCGCCCTTGTCACCGGTGCGCAGGAAGCCATCCTCGGTGAGGGTTTCGGCGGTTTTCTGCGGGTCCTTGAAGTAGCCGAGCATCGTGGCGCCGCTGCGTACCTGCACTTCGCCCGTCGGGTCGATGCGCACCTCAACGCCAGGGCATGGCAGGCCGATCCAGCCGAGCGTTTGCTGGCCAGGGCGACACACATGGGAATAGCCGCAGCTTTCGGTCATCCCATACACCTCCAGCACGTCCAGGCCCAGGCGTTGATACCAGCGCAGCAAGGCTTCTGGCACCGGGGCTGCACCGGACAGCGCGATGCGCAGCGCATCCAGGCCCAGCCCGGCCAACACTTTGTGGCCGACGCGCTTGCCGATAAAAGGCAGGCGCAACAGGGTGTCGAGGCGCTTTTCCGGGATTTTGGCGTAGACGCCCATCTGGAACTTGGTCCAGATACGCGGTACGCCGAACAAGGCCGTGGGGCGCGCCCGGCGCAGGTCAGTCAGAAACGTCTCGAGGCTTTCGGCGAAAAACACGGTTTGCCCGGTATAGATCGCCGCCAGCTCGACAAACATGCGCTCTGCCACATGGCACAGCGGCAGGTAGGACAGCAGCCGATCATCCTCGCCCAAGCCAAATATCTGCGTGCCGCGCGTGGCGGCAAAACCCAAGGCGCCGAAGGTTTGCATCACGCCCTTGGGCAAGCCGGTGGTGCCGGAGGTGTAAACAATGGTGGCCAGGTTCGCGGCCTCTGGCAGAGGGTTGTCCTGGATCGGCGAACACCCTTGCAGGTCTGCCCAGCTGAAATCGAACTCACCCGCCGGGCACAGTGGCAGGCTGATGGTCGGCAAACCGGCGGGAATCCCCGGCGCCATCGCAGGCCAGTCATCCAGCTTGCCGATCAACACCAGCGCCGTCTCCGAATGCGTGAGCACGTGGTTGACGGAGTCCGCCGTGAGGTTGGGGTACAACGGTACCGACACATGCCCGGCCATCCAGATCGCCAGGTCGGCAATGATCCAGTGCGCGCAGTTTTTTGAGATCAGGGCAATGTGCGAGCCCTGGGGCAATGCCCGGGCGCGCAGCCAATGCGCGGCGCAACGGGCCTGATGGCCGACATCGCCCCAGGTGAGCGTCTGCACCTCGCCGCCGCCGATGGGTTGCACCAGAAAGGGTTTGCGCGGGTGTCGCGCTTCACGTTCGAAGAAGACCTGCAACGGCAAACGAAAAGCGACAGGCATGGGACGCGCTCCTTTGTGATCCGATGATAGCCAACCAAGCACTTGCTTGGTTGACTATATAGCACACAAAGTCGCGATTGCTTTTCCTACGGATGCTTCACACTGACCAGGCTCATCAGCCCCGCCAGCGGAAAATCGCCTTCCAGCTCCGCCAGGCTGGCGGTGTGCATCGGCTCTGGCTGGCGCTGATGACCATGCTGCAAAAAGCTGATCAGGCTGCCAACCAAGGGTTGGTGGCTGACCAGCAGCACGTTGTCATCGGTGTCGAGCTTTTCCAGCACTTGCAGCGGGTTGCCGTCGGGCGTCAGCCACGGCACGGTGCGGATCTGCGGTTCGAAACCCAATGCGTCACGCACCAGATGCGCCGTCTGCTGCGCCCGCACATAGGGGCTTGCAAGGATGGCACTGATGGGCTGGCCAATCAGGTGCGCGGCACTGCGCAACACTTCGCCACGGCCATACTCGGTAAGGTTGCGTTCGGCGTCGGTACGCGCATGCCCTTCGGCTTCACCGTGACGCAAAATCCATAGCTTCACAGCTTTGGCTCCTCATCACGCGCCGGGTGCGGCGCGGGCGGCACGCTGTGGGCGGCTTCGCCTTCGGGTGCGCGTGGGGTTGGCCAATCGGCGAACGGCCAGGGTTTCTGCTCGGTGTGAAAGCTGCCGAAACGGCCGATCTGCGCCAGGAACTGGCTGAGGCTGTCGCCAAAATTCATCAGGCCCAGGTTCGGCGCGCCGTAGATCAGGCGATAGATCAGCTGCACCACCACCAGCGCACCGAGCAGGAACTGCGCCACTTGCCACACCAGGGCAAACACCAGCATCCACAGGACGCGCAGCAGGATGGACTCGTATTTTGGGCTGTCTTTCGGATCGTTCATGTGCGCGTTCCTCAGTTGAAACCGCTGGTGGAAATAAAGTCGACGTCGGTTTTGGGCTCGGCGCGCATCAGCAACTCGATCACCTGGTTCAAGGTGCGCCCTTCAAACAGGATCGCGTGCAGCCCGGCAACCAGCGGCATATACACACCGACTTCCTGGGCCTTGGCCTTCAACACCTTGAGGGTGTTGACGCCTTCGGCGACTTCGCCCAGGCGCGTGACCGCGTCTTCCAGGCTCAGGCCCTGGCCGAGGGCGAAACCTACTTGATAGTTGCGGCTTTTGGGCGACGAGCAGGTGACGATCAAGTCGCCCACGCCGGCCAGCCCCAGGAAGGTCATCGGGTTGGCGCCCTGGTTCACGGCAAAGCGGGTCATTTCCGCCAGCGCGCGGGTGATCAGCATGCTCTTGGTGTTCTCGCCCATGCCCAGCGCCACGGCCATGCCGGCAATGATCGCGTAGACGTTTTTCAACGCCCCGCCCAGTTCGACACCAAAGCGGTCGCCACTGGCGTAGACGCGGAAGGTGCGGCCATGCAGCACGGCCTGGACGCGTTCGCACAGCGCTTCGTCTTCACTGGCAACCACCGTGGCGGTCAGCGCGTGCTCGGCGACTTCCCGCGCCAGGTTCGGCCCGGACAACACGCCAATGCGCGCCTGCGGGGCGATCTCGGCAAGGATTTCGCTCATCAGCTTGAAGGTCTGCGCCTCGATGCCTTTGGTCAGGCTGACCAGCAGCTTGCCGGCCAGGCGTTCGGCGTGGGGCGCCAGCACCGAGCGCAAGGCGCTGGAAGGCAGCGCGACAAAGCACAGGTCGCAATCGGTCAGCGTGGCCAACAGGTCGGTGACCGGTTCCACGGCCGGATGAATCTTGATGCCTTTAAGGTAACGGGGGTTTTCCCGATGCACGCGGATGGCCTCGGCCTGCTCGGGATCACGCATCCACTGGCGCACCGCGTGGCCGTTCTCAGCCAGCAGGTTAGCCACGGCGGTACCAAAACTTCCGCCTCCCAGGACCGCAATAGGGCGCTGTTCAGTCATATGCAATCCGTTAATCCTTACATGGCGATGGCGGCATTATACGGGGCGACCCGCTTGCGGCCAGCCCCCGCGTCAATTCGTGCGCTTGTCGGAAAATGCCACACTTGTGTGAAGTAATTGCAAGTCCCACGACTGGCAAATGGCCCCACCTCAGTTAACATGGGCGGCTATCCGTAATTATCAAGGCCGTGCCGTGTATCTGGGCCCTCCTCCTCGCTCATCTCTGTTGCTGATGTTGCTGTGCAGCACACCTGCGCTGGCTGATGACCTGTTCCTCGACAGCCAGCCACTGCCGCAGGTGTTGACCGCCACACGCCTCAAGCAATCGGCCGCGGCCGTGCCCGGCAGCATGACGGTGATCGACAGCGAGCTGATCAAGGCCAGCGGCGCGCGCGACATCGCCGAGCTGCTGCGGCTGGTGCCGGGGATGATGGTCGGCTACACCACCGGCAACCAGGCGTCGGTGAACTACCACGGCACCAGCGCCAGCGACGCGCGGCGCATGCAGGTGTTGATCGACGGGCGCTCGGTGTACCGCGCGGGCCTGGCCACCTTGGACTGGAGCGACATCCCGGTGGCCATGGAAGATATCGAGCGCATTGAAGTGTTCCGTGGCCCCAACACCGTCAGCTACGGCGCCAACGCGCTGATGGCGGTGGTCAATATTCTTACGCGCTCACCGGCCAACAGCCACGGCTCGCGGGTCAAGGTTATCCGTGGCCAGCGCGGCATCAACGACTATTACGCCAGCCAGGGCGTGGGTTGGGAAACCGGTGACTTGCGCCTGTCCTTGTCCGGCCAGCAGGACGATGGCTTTGACAGCACCGCCGTCGGCGCCGACCATCGCGACAGCCGCCGCCTCAACCGCTTCAGCCTGGCGGTGAGCCAGGCCCTGAACGCGCAGCAGAGTCTCGACTGGCAATTTGACGCCAAGGAAGGCACCAACCAGCGTCCATATACCTACATGCCGGTGTTTGCCGGGATTACCGAAGGCGGCACCAATTCCGATGTCGTCGCCAGGGACTATGCCGGGTCATTGCGCTGGAACTTCGATTTCAACCCCGAACACAGCTTGTACATTCAGGGCTCAGCCCAGCAATGGGACCGCCAGCAGGTCTGGAAAGCCTGTGACGCCAAGGTCTCGTTCAGCCCGGAGCTGACCCGGTTGTGGCAGTTGAACCCCAACTATGCCGAACAGCTGGCGCGGCACATGGACACCTACAGCCAGGGCGTCGCACCACCCGGCAGTGCCGCCGAACAAACGCTGGGCAACCAGGTACTGGACCAGTGGCGCAACGGCGCCAACCAGAGCGTCTGCGGCGACATTGACCAAAGCACCCGCGAGAGCCGCTACGACCTGGAGATTCAGGACACCCTGAGCCTGTCCGACAGCCTGCGCCTGGTCAGCGGCATGAACTACCGTTACGACCGCGCCGACTCCGACACCTATTTCAATGGCACCCTCGACGACACTACCTGGCGTTTGTTCGGCCATCTGGAATGGCGCGCCAGCGAGCACTGGCTGCTGCAAGGCGGCGCCATGTACGAAGACACCCACCTGAGCGGCAACTCGCTGACACCACGGGTGGCGGTCAACTACTTGATCAACCCGCGCCACGGCCTGCGGGCGGTGTACTCCGAGGCGATTCGCTCGCCGGACATGTTCGAGAACAACGTCAACTGGAGCTACCGCGTCACCAATTTGAGCTCCCCGGCCTACGGGCAGAACTCCGGGCAATATTTTGTGGTAACGCGGGGCCCCGGCAACCTCGATAAAGAGTTGATGCGTTCACGAGAGCTGGGCTACAACGGCTTCTTTGCCGACTTCGGGTTGAATGTCGACGTGAAACTGTTCTACGACGAAATCACCGAGATGATCAGCTCACCGCTGCGCAACAACCAATACATTGCCAGTAACGCCAACAGCGCGCGCTTCACCGGCGCCGAATCGCAGTTCGACTGGCGCATGAGCAATACCGACCGCCTGCGCCTGACCTATGCTTACGTCGACGCCGCTTCCAGCAACCCGCTGGACAAGGCGCAAACCGCACGCAACAGCGGCTCGGCCGGGTGGCTGCGCGAGTGGGGCCACGGCTGGTCCAGTGCGCTGTTCTACTATGGCGACGATGCGCTCAACCAATATCGCTTCGAACGGGTCGACCTGCGGGTGGCCAAGCGCATTGCCCTGGGCAAAGCCAATGTGGAGCTGGCCGGCATGTTGCAACAACGCCTCGATAACCAGCCCACCACCTGGGCCGATAACAACTACGACAGTCGCCATGTCCTGTACTTCAGCGCGGAGCTGGAATTCTGACATGGGCGCTCAGTCACGGATGACCCCCTTCTTTATCTTTCGGCTCTGGCGCCGCGCCTTGCTGCTGGTGTGCCTGTTGCTGACCGCGCCGGCGTGGAGCGCCGATATCCTGTTGACCGCCGCCGAAGACGGTGCCGGCGTTCAGGCCTTTACCCAAGCCCTCGCCCAGCAGCGCCCCGCAGACCACGTCAGCTTTGCCCCGCTCAAAGACTTGCCCGCGCCGAGCCAGTTACCGCCCGGCACACGCCTGATCCTGCTGGACTTGCCCGGCCTCGACTGGCGCCTGCAGGATGACCAGGGCCCACCGACCCTGGTGTTGCGCATCAGCCGCCTGCAAGCGCGCCAGCGCCTGGGCAGCACCCACCCGGCAAAAATCAGCCTGTTGTGGAGCGACCCGCCGCTGGCGCGCCAGCTCAGCCTGATCGCCAACATCCTGCCGCAGGCCCAACGCGTCGGTGTGCTCTATGGCGCCGACAGTGAGTTTCTACTGCCGGAGTTGCGCGAGCATGCAGTGCCCATGGGCCTGCAAATCGTGCCGCAGCGCTGGGACAACATCAACGACAGCCGCCCGCTGCAAAACCTGCTCAAGAACAGTGACGTGCTGCTCGGCCTCGACGACCCGCAGTTATACAACCCGAAAACCGTGAAGAACCTGTTGCTCAGCAGCTACGCCCAGCAACTGCCGCTGGTGGGGCCCAACGCCGGGTTCGTCAAGGCCGGCAGCCTGGCCAGTACCTACAGCGACCAGGCCGACTGGCTGGCGGTGCTCGACCGCCTGCTGGATCATCCGCCCGCCAACTGGCCACGCAG